>JAPLPK010000007.1 GCA_026400275.1 Burkholderiales bacterium | reverse complement strand
CTCGACATACCGTTTGTAACGCTGGGTGGAGCCGTCTTCCTGGGTGAGTTCGGCGTAGGCGTACACATCCACCACGCTGGGGTCGTGGTGCGCCAGCAAGGGCTCCATGAAGAAGGTGCAGGCGTGGTTCTTGAAGTCGGGCGAGACGTAGCCAACCTTTAGCCGCCGCCCGGCAGCCGGCGGGTTGTTGTGGGCTTGCCACTCGCCACGGTGCGGGGCTCCAAAGCGCCTCTCGAAGTCCGCGTAGATCTCATAGATGGCCTCCGCCGTCTTGTCCGGGTGGTAGTTGGCGACGAATAGCAGGTTGTCAAACGCGACGCGGTGGTCTGGTTTGGAGGCCAGCGCATGCTGCAGGGCGTCCATGGCTTCATCCACCTGTCCGTGGGCATTGAAAATACCGCTCAGGTTGTTATAGGCCTCGGCAAAGTCCGGTTGCAAGGCAACAGCCCGCTCAAAACAAGCATGCGCTTCCTGGATCTGTCCGTTCGCATTGAAGGCCAGGCCCAGGTTGTTAAAGGCCTCGGCGTAATCGGGTTTGACTGCCACGGTGGCGCGAAACACGGCGATGGACTCGGGAATCTGCCCCAGCTCGAAATGCGCGCGGCCCAGATTGCAAAGCCCCTCGACGTCGTTGGGCAGCAGCTGCACAGCCCGTTTCTTGACCTCCAGAGCCTCTTCCTTTTTGCCCTGCGGCTGCAGCATGGCGCCCAGCGCCTTCCAGGCAAAGCCGCTTTCCGGGCAGCGCTCGACAAGTGCTCGGGCATAAGCCTCTCCCTGTACATAGCTTTTCTGCTGAAAATAGACCACCAAGGCTTTTTGTTCGGCCGGAGTGGGCTCCTGAGACACATGCGGCGTCTCGCCTTCGTAGGCCGCCTGCACGGGCAGACGCTCGGACAGCGCATTGAACATCGCCCGCGATAGGCCCTGGGCCTGCGCCAGCGGTAAAACCTGGCGCACCATGTCGAAATATTCGCAGCGGATCAGGCCATCGATGTAGCTGAACCAGAACTGCGTGCTGGTAGCGTCCTCATTCAGCGCAGCCTCGAAATACGGCAAGGCCTCCATCGGCCGCAGCAGCTGTATGGCCAGCAATACACCCAGATTGTGGTTTGCATCGGCATTCAAAGGCTCATCTTGCAGAAAGGCGCGGTAAGCCGTTTCGGCCTCCGCGTAGTCCATGCGACGGTGCGCATCCATGGCCTGCGCCAGCAAGCCCTCCGCCACGGGAGAATCCGCGCGCGTCGGGTGGGCGTTGTCGGGGGTCGCGTCAATCATGGTCGTGCCGCCCTGGGGCGCAGGGCCTATGGGATATTCGTACCCTGGAAGAATAACCAGCGCGCAGCGAACGCAAAGCCTGATATGGCGTCGTTTTGGGGTCTTTCTCCCCGTGCACAAAGCCATAAATCCGATACATTTACATGCAGGGTTAAACCGCTGGTACCGGTACTATCAGCCCAGCCTATCGCCACAACGCTTGCCAACATCCAAACATGATTGTCCTCATCGGCTACGCCGTCTCCATGGGTTGCATCTTCGGCGTGTACGTCTTCCACGGTGGCAATATCAGCGTGATTCTGAAAGCACTACCGTTCGAGCTGATCACCATTTTTGGCGGCGCACTGGGTGCCTTCGCTGTCAACAACCAACCCAAGGTGCTCAAGGCCACCATCGCCTTGCTGCCCCAGGCACTCAAAGGGTCCAAGTACACCAAGACCCGCTACATGGAGCTGCTGTCCCTGCTCTATGACATCCTGCAAAAAGCCCGCAAGGAAGGGCTAATGGCCATTGAGGGCGATGTGGAATCCCCCCACGAGTCCGAGCTTTTCAAGAAATATCCGACCGTCGGCAGCGACCACCATGTGGTCGAATTTATGACCGACTACCTACGCATGATGGTCTCTGGCAACCTGAACGCCCACGAAATCGAGTCGCTCATGGACAGCGAAATCGATACCCACCACGCCGAGGCCCACGCCCCCATCGCCGCCATTGCACGCCTGGCGGGCGCATTGCCGGCATTCGGGATCGTGGCCGCTGTGCTGGGGGTGGTGAACACCATGGGCTCGGTGGGCCAACCGCCTGCCGTATTGGGCGGAATGATCGCGTCCGCCCTGGTGGGAACCTTTCTGGGGATTCTGCTGGCCTACGGGGTGGTGGAGCCCTTGGGCGGCCTGCTAGAGCAAAAATCGGAAGACAGCGCCAAAGAATTGCAGTGCATGAAAACCACCCTGCTGGCCAGCATGCAGGGCTACAACCCTGCGACAGCCATCGAGTTTGGCCGCAAAGTGCTGTTCTCCCCCGACAGACCCACTTTCGCCGAGCTGGAAAGCCATGTGCGCGGCAAGAAATAACCTGAGCAAATATCGGCATGGCGACTGAAGGCAAAAAGCTTCAACCGATCATCGTCAAGAAGATCAAAAAGGGCGGCCACGCCGTGCACGGTGGCGCCTGGAAGATTGCTTACGCCGACTTTGTGACCGCCATGATGGCATTCTTCTTGTTGATGTGGCTGCTAGGCTCCACCACGGAAGGCGACAAAAAAGGGCTGTCTGATTATTTCACTTCGCCGCTCAAAGTCGCCATGCAAGGCGGCAGCGGAGCTGGCGCCAGCAATAGCATTTTGTCCGGCGGGGGCACCGATTTGACCAAGTCGGTGGGGCAAGCGGCACGCGGCTCGGGCGACGACCCCACCAAGAAGAAGATGGACGAAACAGCCGCAAAGGCCGAAGTCGCCAAACAGGACGCCAAGCGCATCTCCACACTCCGCGCCAAGATTGATGCACTAATTACCAACAACCCAAAGCTGTCCGAGTACCGCTCTCAAATCCGCATGGAAACCACACCTGATGGCCTGCAGATCCAGATCGTGGACGAACAGAATCGCCCCATGTTCGACAGCGGCAGCGCCCTGGTCAAGCCGTATATGCGAGAAATATTGCGAGAGATCGGCTCTGCACTGAACGGGGTAGAAAACCGCATCAGCCTGGCGGGCCATACCGATAGCACACCCTATGGCAACGGTGAACGGGGCTACAGCAATTGGGAACTCTCCGCCGACCGCGCAAATGCATCCCGGCGCGAACTTGTGGCGGCCGGCATGCCAGACGAAAAAATGGCCCGCGTCGTGGGCCTGGCCGCCAGCAGCCTTATCGATACAAAAAACCCATTAGCCCCCATTAATCGCAGAATCAGTATTACGATCATGACTCGCGAAGCCGAGGCAAGACTGATGGGCAATGCGACAATAGACACAGACGTAACAAGTGCAACGCCGAAGGTTACAGACATGACATCCACTCCAGAGCCATCGCAAGGCGTGCAGAAACCATGAAAATGCCGAGAATTGCAACCATGCGACTTTTTTTAAAACCCCACCTAGAAAGGGTCACCCGTGGCAACTGACCTGCGTTTTCTTATTGTTGATGACTTCTCCACCATGCGCCGCATCGTGCGAAACCTGCTGAAAGAGAGCGGCTACTCTGACGCTGAAGAGGCTGAAGACGGCCTTGCCGCCCTGCAAAAACTGCGCAGCGGCATTCACTTCGATTTCGTGGTGAGCGATATCAACATGCCCAACATGAATGGCTTTGAGCTCCTCGCGTCCATCAAAGGCGACGAAAAGCTCAAGCACCTTCCCGTTCTGATGGTGACCGCCGAAGCACGCAAGGAAGATATCGTGGCCGCAGCCCAAGGTGGCGCGGCAGGCTATATCGTGAAACCGTTCACCAAGGCCACCCTGGAGGAAAAGCTCACGCACATCCTCAAGAAGAATGGATTGATCCCAGCATGACAGCCCACGACGCCCCACCCGCAGGCGGCGGAGCCATGCAGCCCGAGGTGCACCAAAAAATCGGTCTACTTACACGTCAGCTGCACGACTCATTGAATGAGCTCGGCTACACCGACAAGCTGAAAGACAGCGTCGAGGAACTGCCCGACGCCCAAAGCCGCCTCACTTATATCGCCCGCTTGACGGGTGAAGCTGCGGAAAAGGTGCTCAGCCGGGTCGATCTGGCCAAAATTCAGCACGACTTCATTGCGGCCGAAACCAGCCGCATGGGCGCACTGATTGTGAAAGACCCGGTTGCCGCAGTAGCCACAGGCGCCGTCTACAACTTTGTAGCCGACGTAGACAAAGCGAGCAAAGAAATCGACGGCCATCTGACCGAAATCATGATGGCCCAAGACTTTCATGACCTGACTGGTCAAGTGATCGCCCGGGTTGTGAATTTGACCGCAGTGATTGAAAAGCAGTTGATCGAATTACTGATCCAAACGGCACCCAGCCACGCGGCGCAATTCATCACACCCAAAGCACCGGAAAAGCTGCAAGGCCCAGTGGTGGATCCCGAATCACGCACCGACGTGGTGACGGACCAGTCCCAGGTCGATGACCTGCTGGCCAGCCTGGGCTTCTAAAGCCCAGCCGCCTCCGTGCAATTAAGCCACCTAAAGCCTGCTTATCAGGCTTTAGGTGGGAAACCGGATGCCGACAATGGGGTTTCGTAAAACCCCATTGCCATGGACTCATCCAGTCAAGACAAAAACCTACCCGCGACCGAACGCAAGCTACAGCAAGCGCGCAAGGACGGACAGGCATCCCGCTCCAAGGATTTGTCGCACCTGGCCGTGCTGGGTACGGGTTCAGTCGCGGTTCTGGTACTCGCCCCCTCGCTGCTGGAGCATTTGCAGCTCGCCATAGCCCAACAGCTGTCGTTCAACGCCAGCACCCTGGCCAACAATGGCAGCATGGTAGACCGCCTGCAGGACATGGTCATGATAGGCATGGCCGCCAGCGCCGCATTTGCCGCCATCGTCATGGCTGCCGCCATAGGCAGCGCCATCGCCTCGGGTGGATGGATCATCAGCCTGAAACCCCTGATGCCTGACTTCAACCGGCTCAATCCGATATCCGGCCTGGGGCGTCTGTTCTCCAAAGAGCAGGTCACGGACATCCTGAAGCTGCTGGTCATTACCGCGATTCTGATTGCGGTGAGCTGGACGTACCTGAAAGACAGCCTGGAATCCGTGGGACAACTGATGCTGCAACCCAGCAGGCTGTCCATCCAGCAACTGGCCAGCTGGATTAGCTCTGGCATGAGCATGCTGTTGTTGGTCGTTTTTGCTGTGGCTGTGATCGACGTGCCGCTGCAGACCTTTCTGATGAAGTCCCGGCTGAAGATGTCCCACCAGGAAGTCAAGGAGGAACACAAACAATCTGACGGCAACCCGCAGATGAAAGGCAAAATGCGCGCCCGCGCCCGTGAGATCGCCCAGCGCAGTAGCGTCAGCGCGGTCCCCAAGGCTGATTTCGTCGTAATGAACCCGACCCACTTTGCTGTCGCCCTGAAATACGACGAAAAGACCATGGCAGCACCGCAGGTCATCGCCAAAGGCGCAGACCTGGTGGCCATGAAGATCCGGGACGTAGCCAATAGCCACTCCATTCCGGTGCTGCAATCGCCAATGCTGGCACGGGCCCTGTACGCACACGCAGAGATAGACGGCGAAATCCCATCCGCCCTGTACACCGCGGTGGCACAGGTCCTGGCATACGTATACCGGGTTAAGGCCGCCATGCGAGGCGAAGGGCAAATGCCGGACAGCTTCACCCAGCCCCATGTCCCTGCAGATCTGGACCCGCTGAGCAAAACCATTTTGGCTGAGGCGACCACGTGAACCCGCAACTCCAGTCATTGCAGAAATGGTTCAACACCAACAAATCCCTGGTGCAAGGGGTTTCGGCCCCCATCATGGTGGTGACCATTCTTGCCATGATGGTGCTGCCCATGCCAGCATGGCTGCTGGACACATTCTTCACCATCAATATTGCCGTGGCACTGATGGTGATGATGGTTGCGGCTTACATGACCCGGCCATTGGACTTTGCGGCATTCCCCTCGGTGCTGCTGCTCACCACATTGATGCGGCTGTCGCTTAACGTGGCATCTACGCGTGTAGTGCTGCTCGAGGGCCATACCGGCGCAGGCGCAGCCGGCGCGGTAATCGAGGCCTTTGGGCACTTTCTGATCGGTGGCAACTTTGCGGTGGGTTTGATCGTTTTCGCCATCTTGGTGGTGATCAACTTTGTCGTGGTGACCAAGGGCTCCGAGCGTATTGCGGAAGTGTCCGCACGGTTCACCCTGGACGCCATGCCCGGCAAACAAATGGCCGTTGACGCGGACCTCAACGCAGGCCTGATCAACGAGAAGGAGGCTAAGCGCCGCCGCGCAGAAGTAGGAGAAGAAGCTGATTTCTTCGGCTCCATGGACGGTGCATCCAAGTTTGTGCGCGGCGATGCCATCGCTGGCATTTTGATCTTGCTGATCAACATCGTAGGCGGCTTCACCATCGGCGTGCTGCAGCATGGTCTGACGGCCTCCAAGGCTGCCGACACGTACATCTTGCTGGCAGTTGGAGATGCGCTAGTGGCGCAAATCCCTGGCCTGCTGATCTCCATCGCCGCAGCCATGGTGGTGTCCCGGGTCGGCAAGGACGATGACATTGGCAAGCAAATCATTGGGCAGTTGTTCGAATCACCCAAGGTGCTGGGCATCACCGCTAGCATTTTGGGTTTCATAGGCGTTATTCCCAATATGCCGCATGTCGTGTTCTTGTCGACAGCCGCCGTGCTGGGCTATATGGCCTGGGCCATTGCCCATAGACCCGTCCCGCAGGACTCGACCTTAATCGTCGGTCCGCCGCCCACCGACGGCGAAGCCACCTGGGACGACCTACAACCAGTAGATCTGCTGGGCCTGGAACTGGGCTATCGGCTCATCACCCTGGTAGATAAAACCCGCCCCGGCGACCTGCTGACCCGCATCAAGGGGGTCAGGCGCAAATTTGCCCAAGAGGTGGGCTTCTTGCCACCGCCCGTGCACGTCCGCGACAACCTGGAGCTCAAGCCCAGCGCGTACCGCATCACCCTGCGCGGTGTGGTGGTAGGAGAAGGCGAAGCCTTCCCCGGCATGCACCTGGCGATCAACCCAGGCGGCATCACCACGCCGCTGATTGGCACAGCTACCACCGATCCGGCCTTCGGCTTGCCCGCCCACTGGATCGATGAACGGCAAAAGGAAGCCGCACAAATGGCAGGTTTTACCGTGGTTGATTCGGAAACCGTGATGGCCACACATTTGTCACACTTGATGCAAGTGCAGGCGGCACGGTTGCTGAGCCGCACAGAGACGCAGCAGCTGGTCGAACATGTCAGCAAACTGGCTCCCAAATTGATCGAAGAGGTGGTTCCCAAAATGGTGTCTATCGCCACGTTCCAGAAAGTCTTGCAGCTGCTGCTGGAAGAGTCTGTGCACATCCGCGATATACGCACCATTGTCGAATGCCTGGCCGAACACGCCGGCAATACGCAAGACCCAGCCGACCTGGCCCGCCGCGTACGCATTGCGTTGTCGCCGGCCATCGTGCAACAGATCTACGGCCCCACCCGCGAGCTCAATGTCATCGCCATCGAACCAGGCCTGGAGCGCATGCTGGTGCAGGCCCTGGGCAACGCAGCCGGGCCGGCGCTGGATCCAGGCGTTGCCGACTTGCTGACCCGCAACGTGGCCGATGTCGCGATGCAGCAGGAAGAGCTGGGCGTTCCCGCCTGCCTGCTGGTACCTGACCAGATCCGCAATGCTATCTCCCGACTGGTGCGCCGCGTTGCACCCCGCTTGCAGGTGCTGGCACACAGCGAAATCCCCGAAACACACACCATCCGCATTGGCCCGATTCTTAAAGGTGCACTGACATGAACATCCAACGCTTTCACGCTGCAACATCTCGCGAAGCATTGGCCAAGGCCCGTGCAGTCTTTGGGGACGGCACACTCATACTGTCAAACCGCCCTACGCCCACCGGCGTGGAAGTGGTGGCAACCGCCGAGGACGCCTTGTCTGCACTGGACAAGGTGGCAGAGTCTTTAGGCCGGCCCGCCCAAAATATGCCGGCCGCAGCCAACTCCGCCGCAACGCAGGCCATGGCGCAAATCCCGGTGCAGGAAGACACAGAACAGCTGGCGATGAGCACGCTGTCGTTCCAAGACTATGTGCGCGAGCGCATGCTGCGCCGCCGCCATGAAACCGTTAGCGGCCCCAACGACGAAGGCCTGCCTCCCAAGTCAGCCCATCGCATCCCCACTGAGAAGCCCAAGCCTGCGGCACCACCTCCCCGAGCCAACCATGCGCTCCCCCTGGCGACACCTGGATTTAGCAAACCCAAAGCAAGCCAGGCATCCGCCGTCATCAACTCCAAAGGTATCGTGGACGAGTTGCAGTCCATGAAAGACCTTATTGAAGAGCGCTTCAACACCATGGCCTGGTTAGGCAAGGCCAACAGCGATCCGATCCAGTCGAACCTGATGCTCAAGCTCATCCGGGCGGGCTACTCCCCCACCTTGGCGCGGGCCGTTATTGAGCGCCTGCCCGAAGAAGCCACCGCAGCAGAAGCCGTTCGCTGGTTGATGGATGTACTGGAGCGCAATTTGCACACCGACGCAGGTGCCCAGTCCATGGTGCAGGAAGGTGGCGTCTATGCACTGGTGGGCGCCACAGGTGTGGGCAAAACCACCACCGCAGCCAAGCTCGCAGCGCAATGCGTGCGCATGTACGGCACCAATAGCGTTGGGCTGATCACCCTCGACACCTACCGGATCGCCGCCCATGAGCAATTGCGGGCTTACGGGCGCATGCTGGGCGTAGTAGCCCACCTGGCCCATGACCGCGCCGCCTTGCAGGATCTGCTTGGTTTGCTGAGCAACAAGAAAATGGTGCTTATCGATACCACGGGGTTGGCCCCCAGAGACCCACGCAAGCGTGACATGCTGGACGTACTGGATCTGCCAGGCGTGAACCGCCTGCTGGTGGTGAACGCCGGCGGCCATGGAGACACGCTGGACGAGGTGCTCACCTCCTTCAAGACCCGTGGAATACAGCAAGCCATTCTGTCCAAGGTAGACGAAGCCGCCAAATTGGGCCCTGCGCTGGACGCCATCATCCGCCACCAGTTGGTGCTGCGCGGTGTGTGCAACGGACAACGCGTGCCGGAAGACTGGGAAGCCGCCGACGCCAAAAAGCTGGTGCGCGCATCCATGCGCTCGTCAAGCAAATCGGCATTCGACCCCAAGGCGCTGGACCTGAACTTCTTCTTCTCGCCCGGCCAGCCCGAACCTGACCGCAAGGAACGGGTACATGCTTGAATCCTGCGCCGACCAAGGCGAAAGCTTACGGCGATGGATACCCAAAGCCGCTTGGAGCGTGATCGCCATGGTCAGCCAGGGAGATGTGTCCACCGAACTGCCACTTCTGTGGCAAGTTTGTGGCGCTTTACAAGAGTTGCAATACCGCGTGACCGTGCTGGACGCCACGACCCAGGAGTCGGAAGACAACCCCGGTTTACAGAACCTGCTGGATAGCGCACACTGGCTAGAGGACGCACCGGCTCCCGTGATGCCGCTGCACATCGTGCCAGCCCGGCGAGGGTTGAGTCGCCTGGCACAGCTTGCCAGCCAGGACCACCCCATGCCTTTGCAGCCATTGGGCCACTTGTTTCGCAACTGCGACGTCGTCGTACTCTACGGGAGTGCTCACTTGTTGACCTCGCTACTGATAAATAGCGAGGTGCGCCCCCTTTTGGCGGTCACATCACTGAGAGAATCGGTGCTGGAAGCCTATAAAAATATCAAGAATCTGTTGCTGCAAGCGCGGCAGTTACCCATTATTGTGCCGGTCATAACCTCTCCCATACAACGCGCAGAAAACCTGGCAAGAACCACGGGCCGGGTGCTGCAAAAATGCGCTCGGATATACCTGGGCTGCAATACCGAGTTCATGACGGTGCGCTCCTTCCAGCAGCACAAACCCGTGTGGGACGATGCCCGCAGCCTCGTGCTGCGCCTCATGGCCAATGCCGCCCCGGTCGTACAAGGTGCGTCCACGGCAACGCACCACAAAACATGGGTTTCAGGCATCTCCGTCATGGGGGCCCGCTGATGTATACGGCCAAAGGTCACATGGACCGCGAACACATGATTCGCCAGTACGTGCCCCTGGTTCGGCGGCTGGCGCACCACATGATTGCCAAGCTGCCACCGAATATCGAACTCGACGACCTGATACAGGTTGGCATGATCGGCTTGTCGGAGGCATTGACACGCTACGAAGTCGCCCAGGGCGTGCAGTTTGAGACCTTTGCCACGCAGCGTATACGCGGCGCCATGATTGATGAACTCCGCGATAGCGACTGGATGTCCCGCGGCTCTCGCAAAAGTCAAAAAGACATTGAACGGGCAGTTCAAAAGCTGGAGCAAAAGCTGGGGCGTGGACCCATGGAATCCGAAATTGCGGCCGAGCTAGAACTCTCGCTACCCGAATACCAGAGCCTGCTGGGCAAGGTGCGGGGCACCCAACTGATCTACCTGGAAGATATGACGGGCGGGGGGGACGACGAAGCCGGCTTCCTAGACCGCCACGTGGCAGATGAGACGGCAGACCCCTTGCACTTGTTGCGTGATCACCGACTGCGCGAATCGCTGGTAGAAGCCATCAAGACACTGCCAGAACGCGAGCAATACATCATGAGCATGTATTACGAAAGCGATCTGAATTTGAAGGAAATCGCTGCGGTGCTGGAGATCACGGAGTCTCGCGTTTGCCAGCTGCACAGCCAGTCAATTGCCCGACTGCGGGCCAAAATGCGCAGCCATTAGAGCTTGCTATCTGTGGGTTCCATGAAAAAAGCCGCTCCATCAGGGCGGCTTTTTTGTCGGGGTCAAGAAGCACTCAGGTCGCCATGGCCGCGTATATGCGGGCCGCACCGCCTCGATAAGTCGATGTCTTTGCGCCGTTGCCGTAGGTCTGCGCTTGTGCAGCCTGGGGCAACACCGCAGCCAGAGCCCGGTCCACCACGACAGCCCGTCGCAATAAATTAGAGCGCTGCTGGGACAGCGTAAGCGAGACCCGCTCCAGCCGTTGGCGCAGCGCCTGGTCTAGTCGGGCTGAAGCCGCAGGACCTTGCAACAAACCAGACAACCCCGCCACAGCCTGTCTCAAGGCAGAGCTGGTGGACTCCAAAACCAGGGGTTCGCCAGACAGCAGTGCGGCAGAAACATCTCCCAGCAACTGCTCAACCTGGGACAAACTGTTTTCCAAACGGGATGCAAACATGGCTATTGCCCCAGGTGAGAAGACAGCAAATATGCGCTTACTTGGAGGTGACGCTCAGCATTTCCTGGGCGTTGGAAAGCAATTTGCCGGCAATTGCCTCCGGATTGACCTTGAAGGTACCGTCCTTGATGGCAGCTCGCAGCTCGGCCACCTTCTTGCTGTCGAAGTCGGAGCTGACGCCCCGGTCGGCTGTTTCCAGGGTGCGAGCCAAGGTGGAAACGGACACGGAGGCGCCTGTCGAGGGCGCCGTCTGGGCGCTCTGCTGCGCAATGCTGGCGGGCGCAGCGCTTTTGTCCTGCTCGGCCTTTTTGAGGCTGGCAGAACCAACCGCTCCCGGTAGCTCTTGTCCTGTTCCAATTTTCATCACACTCTCCAACCGCCTCAAACGTGAAGCATCGTAGCAATGGTTTCGGCAGAATCCGCATAATCTTTAGCCCTAAAAACAGTCGTTGGCGTAAAAAAGCTGATCTTGTTACATTTCAATCCGGACGGTACGGGCATCCAGCACCATTCCAGACATGACACGCCCGCTATCCATGCGCACCCGTGCGACCTGGCCCACCACACCTGCCGTCATGGCCTGGCCATCCGAAGTTACCTGAAAACCCGTGCCCTGGGCCACAACCCGGATCTGCGTCCCAGCCTGGAACACCTGGGCTGGCTTTAGCATAGATTGGCGTATTGCCTGCCCGGCACCCCAGGAGCGCGTTGCGATCTGCCCCACCCACTGCTCCGGCAGGGCCACAACCGGCGAAACATCATCCGCCCAGTCCACTTCCGCGGCCATGGCGTCTGCCATCGTCAGCACGGCGCCTGCATTGACATTCGATTTAGCTATCCAGGCCGGGCCGAAAGCCTTCACGGTTACAGGCAAAAAGACATTCCAGCGTGCAGCGCCGTCCACGCAGCGCAGACCTATGCGGCTTTTCCCCCACAAGCGGGTACCAGCAGGAATGTAAGGCTCAACCTTGGCGCACGGCGCCAAACGCAAGCGTGTGTCCAGCGCGCCCACCACCACTTCCATGCGTAACGGCGTACCGCCCCCGGGCACATCGCTTGGCACTTGGGCGACGGCCGACTCCACCCAGCGCTGCCCCAGGGTCAGCGCTTCTGACTCCACCTGGGCTTCGGCCCCTGTGGACAACAACAAGGCCACCACAGCGACGCCGGCGCCACGGCGCACGCCCCTGAGGGAATAAAGAAACTGCATAACACCTCCATGCCCCGACTGGCCTCACGCGGAAAACCACGCTGATTCGGTCCGCAACTTGCGGAACTATAGGCAAACACACTCCTAGACAAAGCCGGGAACTGGGCAGAAATCACCCGCTTCTTCCAGGGCTCAAAAAGCTCAAGTTTTTTAATAATTTGCCCAACGCGAGAGCCGGGATGGCACCGGATGTCTCGAACTAGCGAAAACGCGAGGTGTCGCATGTTGGACAAAATGGTGGGTGGGCTTGATTTCCAGAGCAAGGCATTGGTGCTGCGCGCTGAGCGCCAGCGCGCCATCGCCAGCAATATCGCCAACGTAGACACACCCGGCTATGTGGCGCGCGACTTCAAGTTCAAAGACGCCATGGAAGCGGCCACATCCAGCCCCGGTTTGGTTGCGGGCAGCAAAACCGACGCCAGGCACATGAGCATGCCGGAGTTGAGCGACAGCACCATTGGTGGAGGTCAGAAACTTGGCTACAGCGTGCAAAGTCAACCTAACCTTGACAACAACACAGTAGATCTGGACCGCGAACGGGCCAACTTTGTAGACAACTCGGTTCGCTACGAAGCCACGCTGCGCTTCATCAACGGGCAGGCCAAAACCATGCTCAGCGCCATCACGGGGCAATAAGCCCAGGCCGCCCTCAAGGAGTGACGCATGTCCATGTTTTCCATATTCAATGTCTCTGGCAGCGCCATCAGCGCACAGTCACAGCGCCTTAACGTGGTGGCCAGTAATCTGGCCAACGTGGACGCAGTGGCCGGGCCAGACCAGCAGCCGTACAAAGCGCGCCAGGTGGTTTTCCAAACCACGCTGATGGGCGCCGAAAGCGCTGCGGGCGTCAAGGTAAAAGAAATTACGGAAAGCCAACAACCCGGTCGCAAGGTGCTGGACCCGACCAGCCCCTTGGCCGACGCAGACGGCTATGTCACCCACTCCAACGTGAACGCTGTGGACGAAATGGTGAACATGATTTCCGCTTCACGCTCGTACCAGAACAACGTCGAAGTCATGAACACGGCCAAAACCCTGCTGCTCAAAACACTGCAGATGGGTCAATAATTTTTTTCAGGAAGCCCTGCCATGGATTACTCCACCATCAACTCCGTCAGCAGCTCCATCGCAGGAACATCCACGTCCGGCAGCAACAGCACGACGGCAGCTGCTTCCGAAGACCGGTTCCTGAAACTTCTGGTCGCCCAGCTGAACAACCAGGATCCCATGAACCCCATGGACAACGCGCAGATGACCAGTCAACTGGCGCAGATCAACACCGTGTCGGGCATACAGACGCTGAACGACACCATGAAAAGCATGGCTACGCAAATCGCGGCGCTGCAATCCCTGCAGGGCAGCGCCACCATCGGCCATGACGTACTCACCGAGGGCTCCACACTGGATATCGTGGATGGCGTTGGCAAAGGCTCGTTCGATCTGAGCGCTAACGCCGATGCGGTGAAGGTGCAAGTCAGCACCGCCGGCGGAACCGTGCTGGGAACCGTCAACCTGGGCGCCCAAGAAAAGGGTCGTCAATCCTTCACATGGGATGCCTCGGCCTACACAGGCTCCGGCGACCTGAGCTTCAAGGTCACGGCCACCAATGGCGGAACCGCCGTGCCCACCACCTCACTGCAACGCAACAAGGTGGTGGCCGTCAGCAACGACAACAACGTTCTGAATCTGCAGCTGCAAAACGGATCGTCGGTGGCATACGCCAACGTCAAAGCCATTCTGTAAATCCAGCCCCTCTCTCACCGTACTTTCAGGAGCACTCCATGAGCTTTCAACAAGGCCTTTCCGGCTTGAACGCCTCCAGCCAAAACCTGGACGTGATTGGCCACAACATCGCCAACGCCAACACCACCGGCATGAAAGCCTCGCGCGCCGAATTTGCGGAGCTGTACGCCTCTTCCTTGGGTAGTACCGGCGGTGTGAGCAAGGGCCTCGGAGTCGAAGTGCAGACCATCTCACAGCAATTCACCCAGGGCAACATCAGCGTCACCGGCAACTCGCTGGACGTAGCCATCAACGGCAACGGCTTCTTCCAGCTGCAACTGACCGACGGCAGCACGGCATATGGCCGGGACGGCGCATTCAAGCTGAATAAATCCGGTGAGATCATCACCAATGATGGCGCCCACCTTTTGGGACTCACCGCAGCCGCCGACGGCACCATTCCGACCGGCGGCGCCATAGGCCCATTGACACTGCCCACCGGCGGCGAAATCCCAGCAGTCGCCACATCGGCGATCACACTGGGCTTCAACCTGGATGCATCCGCCGCCGTGGCCACCGGTGGCCCACCGCCCGCCGCGCTGGTGCCGGTGCTGCAAACCTATGGCACGTCCATCACCACCTACAACGCCCAAGGTGCGGAAATACCGGTGAGCATGTATTTCACCAAAACCGCAGCCAACACCTGGGACGTCTACGCCAGCGTAAACGGTGGCACAGTGACCAAACAAGGTACCTTGACCTATGACGTTAACGGCAACCCGATCTCACCCAGTCTGACCAGCCTCACGCTGCCAACGGCCACCGGCGGCACGGTGACGGCCACACTGGATGTCAATGGGTCCACCCAATACGGCTCAAAATTCGCCGTGAATACTGCCACCCAGAACGGCCAGGCTCCCGGCACGCTGACCGCCATCACCATCGACACGAGCGGTATCGTTCAGGGCACCTACTCCAATGGCAAGGCACTGGCTGCTGGACAAATCCAGCTGGCCACCTTTACGAATGTGCAGGGCCTGGCACCGATTGGCAGCAATTTCTGGCGTGCCACACCGTCCAGCGGTGACCCATCGGCCAAAGGTGTACCCGGCAGCGGCAACCTGGGCTCTCTGCGTGCCGGCGCCCTGGAAGACTCCAACGTGGACCTGACCAAGGAACTGGTCAACATGATGACCGCCCAGCGCGCCTACCAGGCCAATGCACAAACCATCAAGACCCAGGACCAGGTGATGTCCACCTTGGTGAACCTGCGCTAATAAGCTGGCCAGCCTGAGGACGCCCCGCCATGGACCACATCATTTACACCGCGATGACAGGTGCCAACACCGCGTCGAACCGACAAGCGGTGCTGGCCAACAACCTGGCCAACGTGTCCACCAACGGCTTTCGGGCAGAGCTGGCAGCATTCCGCTCGGTACCCTTGAACGGCCCCGGCTCCAGCACCCGCGTCTTTGCACTGGAAACCACCACCGGCCACTCGGAGCTACCTGGCCCGGTACAGCGCACCGGCCGCAATCTGGATGCCATGGCCCAGGGCAATGCCTGGTTCGCCGTACAAGGCCTGGACGGCACCGAGGCCTACACCCGTTCCGGCGTGTTTGAAATATCCCCCACCAGTACCCTGGTCACACCAACCGGCCTGCCCGTGTTGTCCGACGGCGGCGGCCCTATCGACGTACCCAATGGGGCAGAAATTACCCTGGGCAGCGACGGCAACATCAGTGCCAAGGTGGCCGGTCAAGCCCCCACCAACTTGGGTCGCCTGAAGATGGTGACCCCAACCACCGACGATCCGCTCAAACGAGGCGACGACGGCCTGTTTCGCGCCACTTCCGGCGACCCCTTGCCCCAGGATGGCACAGCCAAGCTGCTGGCCGGCGCCATAGAAGGCTCCAACGTCAATGCCGTGGAAACCATGGTCGGCATGATCCAAGTGGCACGCCAGTTCGAAACCCAGATGCGCCTGCTGCAAACCGCCGAGACCAACGACAAAAGCGCCAGCCAGCTGCTGAACGTACAGGGCTGAAACGCCCGCTAAAGAGAAAGAACTGCCATGATCAACTCCCTGTGGATCGCCAAGACCGGCATGGAAGCCCAGCAAACCCAGCTGGACGTCATCTCGCACAATCTGGCCAACTCCTCGACCACGGGCTACAAACGTGCCAACGCGGTTTTTGAGGATCTGATTTACCAGAACCTGCGCCAGGTCGGCGCCAACAGCACGGAACAAAACCAGCTTCCCACGGGCCTGCACCTAGGCCTGGGTGTGCGCACGGTGTCCACCACCCGCTCGTTCGCTCAGGGCAGCCTGCAACAAACCGGCAACACCCTGGACGTCGCGATCAACGGCAACGGCTTCTTCCAGGTCAACCAATCGGATGGCACCATAGGCTATACCCGCGATGGCTCCTTCCAAGTGGATTCGCAAGGTCGCCTAGTCACAGCCGAAGGCCTGACCGTAGCCAGCGGCGTCACCATTCCGGTGAACGCCCAAAGCGTCACCATCAGCACCGACGGCTCCGTCTCCGTCATGCTGGCAGGCAATGCAACGCCCCAGCCAGCGGGCAATATCACCATGGCCAACTTCATCAACCCGGCCGGCCTGGAGCCCAAGGGCGGCAATCTGTACGTCGAAACCGCCGCCTCGGGCCAACCCACCACCGGCACCCCCGGCGTCAGCGGCATGGGCGTGATCAAGCAAGGCTTCGTCGAAAGCTCGAACGTGAACATGGTGCAGGAACTGGTCACCATGATCCAGACCCAGCGCGCCTATGAGATGAACTCAAAAGCCGTGCAAACCTCCGACCAGATGTTGCAAAAGCTGGCGCAGCTCTAGAACTGCGCGAAGAGTTTCACCATGCGTATCCACTTGACTGCCGCTTTCGCACTCGGCCTACTCTGCACCGGCTGCGCAACCATACACAACTCGCCCAAGGTCGACTTCTCCGAAGCAACCACACCTCGCGCCATTCCCGACATGTCGCAGGAGTCGAACGGCCCGGCCACGGGCAGCCTGTTTTCCTCCAACCGCTACCGGCCCGGATTCGAAGACCGGCGCCCCCGTATGGTTGGCGACACCTTGACCATTCAGATCGTCGAAAACGTCACAGCCAGCCAAACCTCCACCTCGACCATCGACCGCAAAGACGCCCTAGCATCGAGCGTGACGGCCCTCCCCTTCACCGGCACCGGCATGCTGGGCAAACTGGGCGTAGGCGCAAATTCATCCAACGCGTTCTCTGGCAAGGGCGGCACCAGCAGCGCCAACACCTTTACCGGCTCCATTACCGCTACCGTGGTCCAGGTCCTGCCCAACGGGCACCTGGTCGTGGCGGGTGAAAAGCAGATCGGCGTCAACGAAAACGTGGACGTGCTGCGCTTCACAGGCACGGTGGACCCCCGCGCCGTCCAGCCTGGCAGCATCGTCAGCTCTTCGGCCGTTGCGAATACGCGCATTGAATCCAAGGGCCGTGGTGCGCAGGGCGAAGCCCAGGCATTAGGCTGGTTGTCCCGGTTCTTTTTGAACGTTCTGCCTTTCTGATGCGCCGGAAAATAGTGCTAAAGGTTTAGCCAAATCGGCCGAACCACTCTGTAGAACAGGTTGTTCGCCATGCAATTCCTCCGCCGTCAGCCAGCACGCCGTGTTTCGACATGGATGTCAGTGCTGTGCATGGCCGTCGGCATGCTGGCAGCCCTGCCGGCCCAGGCTTTGCGCATCAAGGAACTGGCCGAAATACAAGGCGTACGTAGCAACCAGTTGACCGGCTACGGCCTGGTGGTGGGCTTGGATGGCACCGGCGACCAAACCACCCAAATGCCCTACACCTCCCAGAGTCTGGGCAGCTATCTGCAGCAAATGGGCATCACGCTACCCGCCAGCCAGGCTTCGTCGCTGCAGCTGAAGAACGTGGCAGCGGTCATCGTCACTGCCCAGTTGCCCGCATTCGCCCAGCCAGGCCAGAAAATTGACATCAACGTCGCCTCGATGGGCAATGCCAAGTCGCTCAAGGGTGGCTTGCTGATTGCCACCCCACTGCGCGGCGCAGACGGTGAAATCTACGCTATGGCCCAGGGCAATATGGTGGTGGCCGGCGCTGGCGCAGCCGCTGGCGGCAGCAAGGTGCAGATCAACCACCTCAGCGCGGGCCGCATCCCCGAAGGCGCGCAGGTAGAACGCAGCGTTCCGACACCCTTGCAAGACGGTGACTTCATCACGCTGGGGCTGAACTCCTCCGACTTCCAGACCGCGCGCCGGGTCGCCGAAGCCATCAACAACAAACTGGGCCGTGGCCTGGCGAATGCACTGGATGGTCGCACCATCAAAGTGCGAGCCCCCAACGACCCGAACTCCCGCGTCAACTTCCTGGCCGACCTGGAAGAACTGCCGCTGGAAGCCTCGGCACCAGCCGCCAAAGTGGTCATCAATTCGCGCACCGGTTCTATCGTGCTGAACCAGTCCGTCACGCTCGGCCCTTGCGCCATCGCCCACGGCAACCTGTCCATCAGCATCAGCACCACGCCGTCGGTCAGCCAGCCTAACCCTCTGTCCCAAGGCCAGACCGTGGTCACAGAAAAGAGCAATATCCAGATCAAGCAGGAGCCCGGCATCTTGATCCAGGTGCCGCCCTCTCCCCAGCTGGCGGACGTGGTGCGCGCCCTGAACGCCCTGGGTGCGACACCGCAGGACCTGCTGGCCATCCTGCAAGCCATCAAGGCCGCAGGCGCATTGAATGCCGAGCTGGAGGTCATATGACCACCGCCTGGCTTGGCCGCGTTTAAGACGATGAAAGGTTGATATGTCCATCCAGCAGACATCTTCCGTCGCAACCAACTCGCTCGCTGCAGACGCAAAGTCGCTGAACGCGCTGAAACTGCAGGCCGGCAAAGACAGCCCGGCCGCCATCAAGGAAACCGCCAAGCAGCTGGAATCCCTGTTCATGCGCGAGCTGATCAAAAGCATGCGCGAGGCGACCACCAAGTCCGGCATGATGGACAGCGCCGGCGAAAGCCTTGGCACCGACCTGCTGGACCAGCAGTTTTCGGTCATGATGTCTGGCCAGCCCGGCGGCATCTCCGCAGCCATTGAACGCCAGCTGTCACGCCAGACCGTGCCCGACGACAGCTCAGGACTCAAGATGGGCCCCGCACCCAGCCCCGCTCCTGCCAAGCCGGCCACCATCAGCCAAACCGAGTTTGTAGAAAAGCACAACACTGCCGCCTCTGTGGTGGAGCAGGCCACCGGCATCCCCGCCAGCTACATGCTGGGCCAGGCCGGCCATGAAACCGGCTGGGGCAAACATGAAATCAAGAACGCCGACGGCAGCACCTCATTCAACCTGTTCGGCATCAAGGCCGGCGCGGGTTGGACCGGAAAGACCGCCACCGTCACCACCACCGAGGTCGTGAACGGCGAGGTGCGCAAGGTCAAGGCCAAGTTCCGCGCCTACGACTCGTACCAAGATTCGTTCCGCGACTACGCCAAGCTCATCAACGACAACCCACGCTACGCCCAGGCTCGCCAGCAAACCGGCTCAGCCCAGGCCTATGCCACCGAACTCAAGCGTGCCGGCTATGCCACCGATCCCGACTATGCCGCCAAGCTGAACCGGGCCATCAGCACCACGCAGCAGCTGCGCCGGGCCTACGCATAAGAGAACACCATGGCTGACCTTCTCAATCTCGGGGCGCGTGCGCTGGTGGTCAATGCAACCGCGTTGCAAACCATTGGCAACAATATCTCCAACGCCAATACGGTTGGCTATTCGCGCCAGTCCGTCGTACTGAAGACGGTCGAAGGCCAGTTCACGGGTGGTGGCTATATCGGCCAGGGTGTAGACCTGGCGACCATCCAACGTAACCACGACGAATACCTTACGCGGCAAGCGGCCCTGTCCAAGTCGGTCACCACATCGGACGTGTCCCGCGCCAACAAGCTGCTGCTGATGGAAAACGTCTTTACCGGCGGCAAGAATGGACTGGGCGCGGCAGTTAATGACATGCTGAACGCGTACTCTGACGTATCCAGCGCCCCGACCGACCTGACCGCGCGCACCGTGGTGCTGAGTCGCACCAACGAAGCCGCCGCCCGCTTCAACGACGCAGCATCGCAGCTGGACAATATCCAGAGCGGCCTGACCACCGAGCTGCAGGACAAGGTCACGCAGATTAACACGCTGACCACCAATATCGCCGCCGTCAATGGGCAGATCCAGCGCGCCAAAGGAACGGGGCAGTCGCCCAACGACTTGCTGGACAAACGCGACAACCTGATCAACCAACTCAACCAGTACGTGCAAACCAGCCAGATCGAGGCCGACGATGGC
Organism: Burkholderiales bacterium; assembly: GCA_026400275.1. Classification (GTDB taxonomy): domain Bacteria; phylum Pseudomonadota; class Gammaproteobacteria; order Burkholderiales; family Burkholderiaceae_C; genus Rhodoferax_B. The sequence goes on along the minus strand of JAPLPK010000007.1, from coordinate 39,476 downwards.
ACCGTCACGGTGCTGGCCTCTGGTAGCCAGCCGCTGGTGCTTGCAACGACCGCTGCCGCCTTGAAGGTGCAGGCCGATCCACAGGACGCTTCACGCAGCCAGGTCACCATCGTGCGCGGCAATTCCAGCGTGGTGTTGGACGAGAACATGATGGGTGGCGGCGAAATCGCTGGCCTGCTGAAATTTCAGAACTCCGACCTGGCCGAGGGCAAGAACCTGCTCGGGCGCTTGGCCGTCAGCATCACCACCGTCGCCAACGCGCAGCACAAGCTGGGCCTGGACCTGGACGGTAATCCCGGCGGCAATCTGTTTAGCCCGGTCGTCATGGCGAATGGCGCAGGTGCCCCTGCCAACACCGGCAGCGGCACGGTTGCCGTTGCGGTGGACCCGGCCAACGTCGCCAAGCTGCAAGCCTCCGATTACCTGGTGACCTACAGCTCCAGCAGCACCTTCACGGTAACGCGCAAGTCCGACAACACCGTCATCACCCCCGACGCCACCACCGGCAGCTATGACGGCCTGATGCTGACCATGGGTGGTACCGCCAACGCCGGCGACAGCTTCTTGGTGCAGCCGTACAACACCGCCGCAGCCAAGATCACGGCCGCCTTCTCCTCGCCCCGCCAGCTGGCCGTGTCCAGCCCGGTGCAGGCCAGCATGGGCACCACCAATACCGGCAGCCTGTCGGTCGGCAACCTGACGGCCAAGTCTGTGCCCATACCGGCGGCCGTCACGCTGACCTTCACTGGCACCAACACATACACCCGCTCGGACGTGGCCGGCACATTTACCTACAGCCCAGGCACGGCCATTCCCGCCGACACCACGAACCCCGCCAATGGTTGGTCGCTGACCATGGCAGGCGTGGCCCAGGCTGGCGACACTGTGACCCTGGGCCCGGCCAACACCAGCTTCGCCCAGCTCAACGCAGGCAATGCAGGCGCCTTGATGGGCCTGCGTGACATACAACTGTTCGACGGCGCCAAGCTGTCCGACGGCTATGCCGCGCTGATGTCGCAGGTCGGCGTAAAGGTGCAAAGCGTGCAGTACACCGCCGACGTATCCAAATCGATCTCCGACAACCTGGAGACATCGCGCACCGGGGTTTCCGGCGTCAACCTGGACGAAGAAGCCGCTCGCCTGCTGCAATACCAGCAGGCCTACCAGGCATCGGCCAAGATGATCCAGATCTCGCAAAGCATTTTCGACAGCATGCTGCAAAGCATTGGCCATTGATACCCGAGGAGAGTTAGATGAGCAACAGCTTCACCCGTCTGGGCTCAGCCAACGGCTACGACCAGGCATTGCGCAACCTGAGCAGCCGCTATGCCCAGCTCTCGTCGCTGCAAGAAAATGTGACCTCCGGCAAGAAGATCTTGCGCGCCAGCGACGACCCCACCGGGGCCGGCCAGGCCGAGCGCGCCACCACCCGCATTGAACGTATCAAGACGGAAGCCCGCGCCCTGAACAACCAGGTCAGCTCTATCAGCCAGGCAGAGTCCACCCTGGGTAAAGCCAGCAACCTGCTCACCTCCTTCCGAGACCTGGTGGCACAGGCAGGCAACGGTGCCAACAGCCCGGCCGAGCGAGTCACCATCGCCAACCAACTAACCAGCATCCGGGACGAACTGCTGACCCTGGCCAACACCAAGGACAGCAACGGCATGCCACTATTCAACGGCCTGGGCAGTGCGGCCACACCGTTCCAGACCAGCGCCGACGGCGTGGTACCAGACCCTGACTACAGCTTCAACGGACTGCCAGGCCAGACCTCGGCCACCACGGTCGCCATCCCCTACGCGCTGGATGGCCGCGCGACCTGGATGGACGTACCGCAGGGCAATGGTGTGTTCAACATCAGCTTGGGCAGCACCAATACCGGTACCGCGTTTTCCGATGTGGGCACCGTGGTGGACGCCACTCTGACGGCCGCCCAGGGCACCGACTACACCATCAACTTCACCGCCCCCGTGCCCCCTGCCACTGGCGCCACCACCTACACGGTGACCAATAACACCACGGCCACAACCTCGGCGGCCCAGACCTACACGGCCGGCCAGGCCATCACCATGGGCGGCATCTCCATGGTGGTGCGCGGTGCGCCAGGTAACGGCGACACGCTGGACGTCAACGCCAATGTGCTGGCCAACCGGCCCAGCATCTTCAGCGTGCTGGACCGCACCATCGACTCCATGTATGCCAAGAACCCAGCGGGCGTCACCACCACCACCGGCGCCAAGAGCACCGACGCTAATTTCAACCAGGAACAGGCCATCTCCCTGGCACAGATCGACAACAGCCTGGCCAAGATCAGCGCCAGCCGTGGCCATGCGGGCGACCTGCTGAACCGGGCCGACCGCATCACCGACGCGCAAACCCTCAAGTCCACACAGGCCGAGAGTGACCGCTCTAACGCGGAAGACATCGACATGTACGCCGCCGTGGCCGACCAGAAGAACCAGCAAACCGCCTACCAGGCCGCCCTGCAGTCCTACGCATCGATACAAAAGCTGTCACTGTTCAACTACATCAGCTGAGCCCCATGCCATGAACGCCACCGTGCTGGGCAGCGTCAGCCTGGGCTACCGGCCACTGTGGGACAGGCGCCGCGCGCTTTCAGCAGTGCAATTGTTCATAGAAACACGGCCCGACACCGCCGTAGATGCCGCCCACCTGCTCGCCGCCCTGCAGGAACAGGGCGACGCCAGCACGCCGCCCTGGCTCCTCTCCCCCAAGTCACCCGAGCTGCTGCGCGACCTGCTGGACCAAGCCAGCTCCAGCCGGCACTGGATAGAAGTGCGCGGCGACTGGCTACAAGCCCCCGCCATCAGCGACCGCGTGCAGCGCGCGCACCGGCGCGGCCTGCGCATGGTGTGGCGGGGCGAGGCCGATCTGCTGCCCGGTGGCGCGCTGGAGCGCTGCTTTTTCACCCACCTGCTCTACCTGTCGCCCCAGGCCGCGCTGAGCGCCTTGCAAACTGCCGCGCGCAAGCGGGCCGGCGCCCAAGGCGCGCTGCACAGCCCGGTGCAGGCTGGCCAAATGTACGAAGGCATTGCCAGCCGCCTGCTGATGGAGCATTGCCTGGACCAGCAAAACGCCGCCGCGCTGCTGGGCTGGCCGGACGAAGACATTCTCTACGCCCTGCAGCACAAGGCCACCGGCCCGGACCGCCAGGCCGTGCTGCAAATGATCCGCGCCGTGGACGAAGACCGCAGCACCGAGCACATCGAAGCCCTGCTGTGCGCCGAGCCCATACTCACCTTCCGCTTTCTGGCCTATGCCAACTCTGCCTCTGTGGGCCTGCGCAACACCATCGAGTCGGTGCGCCACGGTCTGATGATGCTGGGCCTGCAGGCGCTGCGCCGCTGGTTGTATGAAATCTTGCCCGGCGCCTCCAGCGACCCGAATCTGCGGCCGGTCAAAGCCTCCATCGTGCTGCGCGCCAAGCTGATGGAGCACCTGATGCACGCTGGCGCCGAGCAAGAGCTCAGCCGCGAGATCTACCTCTGCGGCCTGTTCTCACAAATTGACGTGCTGATGGGCGAGCCCCTGGGCACGGCGCTGCACCGGGTGCCGCTGTCCAGCCGCATCTACGCGGCCACGCTGCACGGCAGTGGCCCCTACGCGCCCCTGCTGCAGATTGCCTGCGCACTGGAAAACGGCCACGGCACCGCCACCCGGGCGCTCTGCCACCAGCTGGGCATGCCGCTGGAGGACGTGAACCGCGCCCTGCTGCGCACCCTGGCCGCGCTGAAGCTCGCCGCCTAAGCCGGCCCCATGCACCGAGGTGGCGCCTACCGCGCCTGCCATGCGTCCCTTGGAAATATATACAAAAAGATGCTCTAGCGCATATAAAACCTGCGCTATAAGCTATATAAAACATAGCAATTCAAAACCATAGATTCCAGCAGCACCGCGCACTCGCACACATATGGTGCGGTTCTTGCTTTGTTTTGGCGCATGCCTGTGCAATTCGGCTCTGGCGCACCAAAACAAAACAATTCATCTCTTGAGGAAGCTATGGAAGCACTAAAACAGGGCGCAGACGCCTTGTTCATTCTGCTCGGCGGCATCATGGTCCTGGCCATGCACGCCGGTTTCGCATTTTTAGAACTCGGTACGGTTCACAAGAAGAACCAGGTCAATGCGCTGGTCAAGATCATGGTGGACTTCTCGGTGTCCACCGTGGCGTATTTCGTGGTGGGCTACGCCGTAGCTTATGGCACCTCGTTTTTCATCGGCGCCGAGCAGTTGGCCGCGCGCAATGGCTACGAGCTGGTGAAGTTCTTCTTCCTGCTGACCTTCGCAGCCGCTATTCCGGCCATCATCTCCGGCGGCATCGCCGAGCGGGCGCGCTTCTGGCCGCAGCTGATCGCTACCTCGGTCATCGTCGGCTTTGTCTACCCCTTCTATGAAGGCATTGCCTGGAACCAGCATTTCGGCGTGCAGGCCTGGCTGAAAGCCAGCACTGGCGCCGAGTTCCATGACTTTGCCGGCTCCGTCGTGGTGCACGCCCTGGGCGGCTGGCTGGCGCTGCCGGCCGTGCTGCTGCTAGGTGCGCGCAGCAACCGCTACCGCAAGGACGGCAGCCTCAGCGCCCATCCGCCATCGAACATCCCCTTCCTGGCGCTGGGCGCCTGGATTCTCTGCGTGGGCTGGTTTGGCTTCAACGTGATGAGCGCGCAAACGCTGGACAAGATCTCCGGCCTGGTGGCGGTGAATTCGCTGATGGCCATGGTGGGCGGCACGCTGGTGGCACTGGTGCTGGGCCGCAACGACCCCGGCTTTGTGCACAACGGCCCGCTGGCCGGCCTGGTCGCCGTGTGCGCCGGCTCCGACCTGATGCACCCGCTGGGCGCGCTGGTGGTGGGCGGCGTGGCCGGCGCCATCTTTGTGCAAATGTTCACCCTGACGCAAAACAAATGGAAGATCGACGACGTGCTGGGCGTGTGGCCGCTGCACGGCCTGTGCGGCACCTGGGGCGGCATCGCGGCGGGCATCTTTGGCAGCAAAGCCCTGGGTGGCATGGGCGGCGTCAGCCTGTCGGCGCAGCTGATAGGCACGGCGATGGGCGCGGGCTGGGCTCTGCTGGCTGGCACCGTGGTCTACGGTGCGCTCAAAGCCACCATGGGCTTGCGCCTGTCGGCCGAAGAAGAATTTGACGGCGCCGACCTGTCCATCCACAAGATCGGCTCCACGCCAGACCGCGAAGCCAGCTGGTAGCGGCTTGGCCCCGGAGCCTGCGGCAGGCTCCTGCCACGCGCTAGTGCAAAAAGCTGGCCGGTGCGTCGTGGGACGATTTGAACTTGCCCTGCCAGCCGGCCCGCGAATGGGACTTGGCCGGGGAATTCTTGGCGCGCCGCTCCACCAGGGGGTGCAACTGCTCGTCCTGCCGCCGCTTGTCCAGCTCGGCCTTGAGCTGCACCACGACCGCATCAGCCTCTCCATACCGGCTGCGAAGGTCGTCCAAGAGGTTATCCAAACCGAATGCGCGTGTAGCCATAAGTCCACCCCCATGAAAAGTAGCGGACGCCAGTGTAGGTTGGATGCCCCAGCCCATGGGTAACAAACTGCAGCCCATGCCATCCACACAGCCCCGAATTCCACGAAGTTTGATGCGCGTCAAACTGCGCACCTGTGCGCTCTTCGCTACGCCTGAAGCCTACGAAAATACATAGAGAAAAGTACCTCCAGCGCAGTAAATACATGCGCAAGAAGCTACATAAGTCATAGCAAATACAGCCAGCACGCGCACCATGCCGGCCGCAGCTTAAATTTTGCCCGCAGGGCCAAACACCACGCGCTGCACCCGGTAGCCGTGCCGGGCCATCCAGGCCGGAATACCAGTGGGGCCCACCATGTGCAGGCTGCCAACTGCGGCGAAGACTGCTTTGCCCTGCGCATGCAGACGGTCTATGGCCTGCGCCATGCCGAGGTTGCGGTCGTCCAGCAGGGCTTTCATTGCGCGACGTTCGCGGTCGTTCTTCGGCAAGCATTCGCACCAGGCCTTGTAGCCCTGCAAAGTGGCATGGTCGGACTCGTCCCACATGCGGACCATGCGCAAAGTGATGCGCCGCACCTTGCCAGAAGCCATATCGTCCAATTGCTCCTGGACGCCCTCGTTGCGCTCCTCGGCATTGGCGGCCAACAGCAAGCGCACCTGGTCTTGCGGTGTTTCCAGCCCCACCACCGGCATGGCGCGCGCGTGGGCGGTGGCGGCCAGCTGGACGTCTGCGCCCCAATCTCCCGAATATCCGTCTGCGCGCAGCATGCCAATGGCCAAGGTGGCCACCTGCATTTCCGGCGCAAACATGTCGCTCACAGCGGGGGGCAGGCAGGCTTGGGCCATGGCTTGGCGCAGCCGCACCTCCAAGGAGGGAGCCAGCACCTGGTTGGGCTGGCGCGCCAAGCCGGCCATCAGGGCCTGGACGGTGGCGGGCACCGCGTCCATTTCCAGCGCCAGTTGCTGGCTCGCGTCCAGCGCGGCCTGGGTCTGCGGACCTGGCCGGGCCCACTCGGGTTTGCCGATATGCATGGTGCCGTACAGGTAGGAGGTGTGGCCGCCCTTGCTGATACGCCACAGAAAACCACGGTCGCGCACCGGGCTGTCTGGCATGGCCACCAGCGCTGGGTAGCGGCTGGCGCAGTCGGCGGGCGCTTCGTCTGCGCTAGACGGCTGGGCCCAGGCCAGCAGCGGAGCCATCAGGCAGGCCGCCAAAGCGGCACACAGGAAACGGTGCAGTGGAACTCTTAAAAGCATCGCGCCAGCATATCAAGTGCCATTGCGTACCCGCTCGAACACCCGCCAGAAAGCTGCGTCCTGCGTGCTGGCGAAGTTGATGCGCATCAGGCTGCTGGGCGGGCGCGCCAGGTGGAACAGGCTGCCCGGCGCCAGCATATAGCCCGCGTCCAGCATGCGCTGCGACAGGGCATCGGTATCCACGCCGGTATCTACCCAGCCAAACAGGCCTGCGGGTTCGGACGCAAACGTGCAGCCCGCCGCCAGGGCCAGGCGCACGCTGCGGGTGCGTGCCTGGTCCAGCCGGGTGCGCACCCGCTCGGCGTGGCGGCGCAGCTGGCCCTGGTCTATGCACCAGGCCAGCGCCTTTTCCAGCAAAGCCGGGGTGGTCAGGGTGGCCAGTAGCTTGGTGTCCAGCAGGCGCTCGACCAGCGCCTCGGGCGCGGCCAGGTAGCCCACGCGCCAACCCGGCGCCAGGATTTTGGAGAACCCGCTGGCGTACAGCGTGCGCTGCAGGCCGTCCAGCACACACAGGCGGGTGGCGTGCTCGGGCGCCAGGTGGCTGTAGGTGTCGTCCTCGACGATGTAGAAGTTATGCGCGTTGGCCAACGTCAGCACCCGGTGCGCGCTGCCCGGCGTCAGGCAGTAGCCGGTGGGGTTGTGCAGCACACTGACACTGACGAACAGCTTCGGGCTGTGCGCCTCGCAGTAGCGCGCCATCACCGCCAGGTCCGGCCCCTCGGCGCTGCGCGGCACCGGCAGTATGCGCATGCCCATGGCTTCGAGCCGGGCAAACTCGACCGCCCAGCCGGGCTCTTCCACCATCACATAGTCGCCAGCGCGCAGCAAGGCGCGGCTGACGATGTCCAGCGCGTGGGTTGCGCCCACGGTGGTGATGATCTGCTCGGGCGCGGCCGGTATGTGCAGGCCGGCCAGCTTTTGCGACAGGGTCTTGCGCAGGCCCAGGTCGCCCGCCGGCTCGCCGTAGCGCAGGGTGAAGTCGGCCGTGCCCGCCGCCACGCGGCGCACTGCGGCGGGCATGAAGTTGTTCACCAGCCAGTCGGGCGGCAGCACGCCCATGCCGGGCTGGGGCTTGTCGCTGTCGCCATGGAACATGCCGCGCATCAGGGCTGCCGCATCGATGGGCCGGCGCGCCACCCGGTTTGCTCCTGAATCCGTAGCATCTAGCGCAGATGAATCCTGCGCCTGAGCCGTTTCCCGCACATAAAAACCACGGTTCTTGCGGGCCTCTACCAGGCCCAGGGCCAGCAGCCGGTCGTAGGCCGCCACCACGGTGGACGCGCTCACCTGGTGCTGCTGCGCGCACTGCCGCACCGAGGGCAGGCGCGCCCCGCCGGCCAGCAGGCGGCTGCGGATGCGCTCGGCGAAATGGCTGGCGAGCTGCTCGGTCAATGACTGGGATGCGGCTTTCATGAGCATGGAGAACCCCTTTCCAAAGACGGTGGCAGACAGCTAACCCAGGTCTGTGCTGCCTTTCCTATCAATACAGTTAAAGAACTGACGCCATAAAGTGTACTGCTAGTGTGTTGGTATTACCACTACATTGAATGCCCACTCCAGGTCTAAACGCCATGTCTACCCCGCACAGCACCGTACTGCACACCGCACCTGCCTCGCTCAGTGCCGCCGAAAAACGCGGCCTGTGGCTGGGCCTGCTGGGGGTGGTGATTTTTGCGCTGACCCTGCCGATGACGCGCCTGGCCGTGGGCACACCGGCCGATCCACAAATGTCCGGCGTGTTTATTGCCATGGCACGCGCCGCTGCAGCCGGCCTGCTGTCCATCGCCTTTTTGCTCGCCACACGGGCCCCGCTGCCGCAGCGCGCCGACTGGTGGCCGCTGGCCCTGACCGCCTCGGGCGCGGTGTTCGGCTTCCCGCTGCTGACCTCCATCGCCATGCGGCATGTGGAAGCGGTACACGCCAGCGTGATCATCGGTGTGCTGCCGCTGACCACCGCAGCCGCCGGTGCGCTGCTGCACCGGCAACGCCCGTCCAAGGGCTTCTGGCTGTGTGCAGCCCTGGGCAGCGCGCTGGTGGTGGGCTTTGCGATGCTGCGCTCTGGCAGCGGCTTGTCCATACAGTCCGCCGATGTGCTGCTGTTGCTGGCCATGCTGTTTGGCGCCGTAGGCTACGGCTTCGGCGGCCTGCTGTCGCGGCGCATGCGGGCCGACCATGTGATTTGTTGGGCGCTGGTGATCTCACTGCCGCTGACCGTGCCCGGCGCGGCAATCACCTGGCCAGTGGCCGCACTGCAGCCCACCAGCTGGCTGGCATTTGGCTACCTGGCGGTGTTCTCGCAGTGGCTGGGCTTTTTTGCCTGGTACCGGGGCCTGGCGCTGGGCGGCACGGTGCGCGTTAGCCAGGTGCAGCTGGTGCAGCCGTTTTTGAGCATGCTGTTCGCCGTGCCGCTGCTGGGTGAACGCCTGGACGCCGTCACGGTGGGTTTCGGCCTCGCAGTAATCGCCGTAGTTTTCATCGGCAAACGGATGCCCGTTCACTGATGGTTCTGGAGACACCATGAGCACCCAACTCTTCTTCGCGCTGACGCTGTTTGCCTTCGTCAGCTCGATCACCCCGGGGCCGAACAATCTGATGCTGCTGGCCTCGGGCGTGAACCACGGTTTTCGCGCCACGCTGCCGCATATGGCGGGGGTGTCGATCGGCTTCTTCATTTTGCTGGCTGCGGTCGGCCTAGGGCTGGGCCTGCTGTTTGAACAAGTGCCCCAGCTCTACCTGGTGTTGAAATGGCTGGGCACGGCCTATCTGCTGTACCTGGCCTGGGGCGTGGCCACTGCCGGCGCGCCCCAAGACGCCGAGGCCAGCCACCCCATCAGCTTCTGGGGCGCGGCCGGCTTCCAGTGGGTCAACCCCAAAGCCTGGGTGATGGCGGTAGGTGCATTTAGCAGCTATGTGCCGGCCCACAGCAGCCGCGCGCTGGTCTTGGCCGCAGCCGCCTGGTTTGCGATTGTCGGCATACCCGCCATCAGCCTGTGGGCCTTCTCGGGCAGCCGCCTGCGCCACTGGTTGCGCATACCCCACTACCGGCGCATTTTCAACGGTTTGATGGCAGTTTTGCTGGTTGCCTCGCTCGCGCCCATGCTGTCCTAGCCGACAATCTGACTTACCTCGAAACGTAACCACCTGCCGTGCTGTACGGCCCCTTGAAAGAGCACCATGAGCATCCCCGCGAACCCCTGGCATCTGGCCGCCCGCACCGAGAAGATGAACTCCTCGGCCATCCGCGAAATCCTCAAGGTCACCGAACGTCCCGGCATCATCAGTTTTGCCGGCGGCCTGCCCTCGCCCAAGACCTTCCCGGTGGCCGAATTCGCCGCTGCCTGCGAAAAGGTGCTGCACGAAGACGGCCGGGGCGCATTGCAATACGCCGCCAGCGAAGGCTATGGCCCGCTGCGCGAGATCGTCGCCGCCCAGCTGCCCTGGAACGTGGAGCCCGCCCAGGTGCTCATCACCACCGGCTCGCAGCAAGGCCTGGACTTGTTGGGCAAGGTGCTGATCGACAAGGACAGCAAAGTGCTGGTGGAGACGCCCACCTACCTGGGCGCGCTACAAGCCTTCGCCCCGATGGAGCCCAAGGTGGTCAGCGTAGGCAGCGATAACGAGGGCGTAGACCTGGACGACCTGGCCCGCAAGGCTGACAACGCCCGCTTCTTCTACGTGCTGCCCAACTTCCAGAACCCCACCGGCCGCACCATGACCGAAGCCCGCCGCGCCGCTCTGGTGGAGCGCGCCGCCGCACTCGGCCTGCCCCTGGTGGAAGACAACCCCTACGGCGACCTGTGGTTCGACGCGCCACCGCCCGCGCCGCTGACCGCCCGCAACCCCGAGGGCTGCGTCTACATGGGCTCGTTCTCCAAGGTGCTGGCGCCCGGCCTGCGCCTGGGCTATGTGATCGCCCCCAAGGCGCTGATGCCCAAGCTGCTGCAGGCCAAGCAGGCCGCCGACCTGCACAGCCCCAGCTTCAACCAGCGCATGGTGGTGGCGGTAATGCAAGACGGCTTCCTGGCCCGCCATGTGCCCACCATCCGCAGCCTGTACAAGGCCCAGCGCGACGCCATGCTGGCCGCCATGGCCCGTGAAATGCCCGCCGGCGTCACCTGGAACACGCCCGACGGCGGCATGTTCCTGTGGGCCCGCCTGCCCGAAGGTATCCACGCCGTGGACCTGCTGCCCAAGGCGGTGGACCAGGGCGTGGCCTTTGTGCCCGGCACCGCCTTTTACGCCGACAACGCCGATCCGCACACCATGCGCCTGTCCTTTGTGACCGCCAGCGTCGAGCAAATCAATATTGGCATCAAGGCCCTGGCCGACGCCATCCGCGCGCTATAAATGACACCCAAGCCCCCTCTCCCCCGGCGGGGGGGACTGGGGGACACCACCGACAGCCAATCTGAAACACCCGCCATGTCCGCACTGCAACGCCCTTTCCAGCAAGTCGATGTTTTCACGCCCACCCCCTACCAGGGCAACCCCCTGGCGGTGGTGATGGACGGCACAGGCCTGAGTGAGGCGCACATGCTGCGCTTTGCCAACTGGACCAATCTGTCAGAGACCGCCTTTCTGCTGCCGCCCACGCCCGAGGGCCGGGCCGCTGGAGCCGATTACCGGGTGCGCATCTTCAGCCCCATCGACGAAATGCGCTTTGCCGGCCACCCCACGCTGGGCAGCTGCCACGCCTGGCTGCAGGCCGGTGGCCAGCCCCAGGCGGCAGGTGTGGTGGTGCAGGAATGCCAGGTCGGCCTGGTGCGCATCCGCCGCCGCGACAGCCGCCTGTTCTTTGCCGCGCCGCCGCTCAAACGCAGTGCCCCCAGCCCTATGCTGCTGGCCCAGCTGGCCGCCGCCCTGGGCCTGAAGGCGCGCGACGTGGTGGCCGCGCAGATGCTGGATAACGGCTCGCCCTGGCTGGGCCTGCTGCTGGACAGCCCGCACACCGTGCTGCAGCTCAAGCCTGACCAGCTGGCGCTGAAGAACCTGGGCCACAAGGTTGGCGTGGTGGGCATCTACCCCACGGAAGACGCGGCTCCGCCGCTGATAGTGCGATCCAACCGCGAGGCCCGCGCCTTTGGCAAGACGGCCTCGCCCAGCGCGCCCGAGCCGCACCTGGAAGTGCGTGCCTTTGGCGCCCCGGTGGGCATTCTGGAAGACCCGGTGACCGGCAGCCTGAACGCCAGCCTGGCCCAGTGGCTGATCGCCGACGGCTACGCGCCCGAGGAATACCTGGTGTCCCAAGGCACCTGCCTGGACCGCGCCGGCCGCATCCACATCGAACGCGATGCGCAGGGCCAGGTGTGGGTGGGCGGCGAGTCAGTCACCTGCGTCAGTGGCAGCGTGCTGCTCTAGCCAAACGCTAGGTTTTTAATAGCTACCAGCGCAGGTAATACCTGCGCTGGCGGCCTTTTTTATGTATGGAGCCTGCCATGCCCACTCGCCCATTCCAGCAAGTCGATGTATTCACCGCCACGCCCTACCAAGGCAACCCGCTGGCCGTGGTGCTGGACGGCACGGGCCTTAGCGACGCGCAATTGCAGCGCTTTGCCAACTGGACGCATCTGTCCGAAACGACCTTTCTGCTGCCGCCCACCGAGGCCGGCCGGGCCGCCGGTGCCGACTACCGGGTGCGCATCTTCGACCCGGTGAGCGAGCTGCGCTTTGCCGGCCACCCCACGCTGGGCAGCTGCCACGCCTGGCTGCAGGCCGGTGGCCAGCCGCAGCAGCCGGGCCTGGTGGTGCAGGAATGCCAAGTCGGCCTGGTGCGCATACGCCGCGACGGCAGCCGCCTGCAGTTTGCCGCGCCACCGATGCAACGCAGCACGCTGACACCGGCGCTCATGGCGCAGATTACCGCGGCCCTCGGGCTGCTACCCCAACAGGTACTGGCCACGCAAATGCTGGACAACGGCCTGCCCTGGCTGGGCCTGCTGCTGGACAGCCCGCAGACCGTGCTGGCGCTGGAGCCCGACCACATGGCGCTGAAAAACACCGGCATCTGCGTCGGCGTGGCCGGCATCCATACCGCGCCAGCCGACCCGCTGCTGGAGGTACGCGCCTTTGCCGCCGCTGTCGAGGTGCCCGAAGACCCGGTCACCGGCAGCCTGAACGCCAGCCTGGCCCAGTGGTTGATTGCCGACGGCTTTGCCCCCGCGCAGTACCAGGCCGCCCAGGGCACGCGGCTGAACCGCCAAGGCCGGGTGCACGTCTACCAGGACGCAGGCGGTCAGGTGTGGGTAGGCGGCGACTCCGTCACCTGCATCGAAGGCCGGGTGCTCTTGTAGTCCGCGTACAAACACCACACCACACAGGCCGGGGCAATGGATATAGTCTGCCAATGCAAAGAACCCACGATCGGCTCAGATGCAACCTGTTCATGGCAACCCAATGGCTGTCACCGGCACTTTTGACCTGTCGGTCATCGTCAGCACCTACAACCGCTCAGCCGACCTGCGCCGCATGCTGGACGCTTTGGCCCGCAACCGCACCGGGCCAGACCTGCGCTGGGAGGTACTGGTAGCGGACAACGCCTCCAGCGACAACACCGCCGCCGTGCTGCAGGACTTTGCCGCTACCGCGCCCATGGCCGTGATGGCCCTGTATGAGCCGAGGCGTGGCAAAGCCAATGGACTGAACCAGGCGCTGGGCCTGGCGCGCGGCGACGTAGTGGCTTTCATTGACGACGACATCCTCGTCGCCGACGACTGGGTGGCCACGGTGGTGGCGCATTTCCACACACACCCGGCTGCGCAATGCATAGGCGGGCGGGTCGAGCTGCACGACCCGCTGGACGCGCCGGTCACCATCAAGCGATCCCTGCAAGCCAGTCGCACCAAGCTCGCCGGCTTCAGTCCGGACAACATTCCCATCATCGGCTGCAATATGGCCTTCCGGGCCGACTGGCTGCGTAGCCTGGGCCGCTTCGACACCAATATCGGCCCCGGCAGCGCCATCGGTGTGGCTGAAGACCTGGACATGCTGTACCGCGTCGTGCGTGCTGGCGGGCTGATCGAATACGTGCCCGGCCTGCTGGTCCAGCACAACCATGGCCGGCGTACACCGGAGCAGTTGCGCGGGTTGTACGCCGGCTATTACGCCGGGCGAGGCGCGTTCTATGCCAAGTACATATTGCGCCGCGATGCCCTGGTGATGCGCTGGGCCTACTGGGAGGCCCGCAAGCTGCTGCGTCCGCACACAGAGCCTATGCGCCAGGGCCTGTACCGCCGCTCTCGCCTGCACAGTCTGCTGCAGCTGGGCCGAGGGGCGTTGCGCTACCTGAGACTGGCCCAGGACAAGAGCCAAGCCTGATCTGACGCTGGACTTGCGCCGCCTGGGCCTGAACGCTAGCGCATGCCTGTTCACATCGCCCAAAACCGGCGACAGCAACTTCGTCAACGCCTTCAGGCAGAACGTGCCCGACTACGACGCGTTCAACGATGCGCACGACCCAGTGACCCAGCTGCCGGCCTTCGACATACTGCACTGCACCCGATACCGCGACCTGCTGCAGGCCAAGATCTTCAACGGCGACATTGCCTGCGCCAAATGCATGCTCGGCAAAAATCCCTAGGCCAATTATTGCTATCAAAAAAGAAGCTACCCGCGCTTATGCCACCTGCGCTAGAGCGCCAAAATCTTTGCAATTTTTACGTCCACAAGCACAGGCGCCGCTGCTGGCGCACAATCGGGGCCGCATCCGCCCCACCGACGCCAGCACCGCATGAGCAAGACATTTGTAGACGCCAACTACCGCTTCATGGCCGCTTACCAAGAGGTAAACGCCCGCATCGTCCAACGCCAGCAGGCACTGGCCCTGTATGTCACCTTGGTGGTCAGCCTGCTGGCAGCGCTGGTGGCCCTGCGGCCCACGCCGGGCGCACCACCGGCCCCCATCGAATGGCTGATCCTGGGCTTTCCGGTGGCGTCGATCTGCCTGGCCCTGCTGAACTACAAGGCCGAGCGCGCCATCACCAACCTGCGCACCTTTCTGTGCGCCATGGAACAGCTGGAGGATGCACACCTGCAGCTGCCCAGCTACAACACCGAGCCCCGCTGGTCGTCCAGCGCCAACAAAGCGCGCCGCTTCCACGACTGGGCCACCACCATGCTGGCCGCTGGCGGCAATGCCATTGGCCTGGGGGCCGCCTGGAAGATCTACCCCCTGCGCCTGGCCGACGCCGCCCCGTTCTTCTACGGCAGCATCGCCCTGGCCCTGCTCTCGCTGGTCGTACTGTGGATTACGCCGCAGTGGAGCTACCGCCCAAACAAGGGCTAAGCGCGCATATTAGCTGCGCCAGCAGCTACTAAAACCATAGCAAATACCATGTGCCTGATCGCATTCCAGTGGCAACCCGGCGCCACCGCCCCGCTGACCATCGCCGCCAACCGCGACGAGTTTTACGCCCGGCCCACGCGGGCCCTGCACCACTGGGCCGAAAGCCCCATCGTCGCCGGCCAGGACCTGCAAGGCGGCGGCACCTGGATGGGCCTGCACGCACCCAGTGGCCGGCTGGCCGCACTCACCAACTCCCGCGACCCCAGCCGGCACAACCCCCACGCCCCGTCACGCGGCGGCATCGTCACCGCTTTCTTACACGGCCAGCAAACCGCCGAGGAATTTGCGCAAGCCCTGGCCGCCGAATCCGACGGCTACAACCCCTTCAACCTGCTGCTGTTCGACGGCCAGCAGCTGCGCGCGTTTGAAAGCCGGCAGCGCAGGCACTTTGCCCCCGCCCCCGGCGTGCACGCCGTATCGAACGCTGACTTCAACACCCCCTGGCCCAAGCTGCAGCGCCTGCATGGCGGCTTCGCCCAGGCTGTGCACACCCACCACGCCGCCGATGCCGCCGACCTCGGCCCCGCGCTGGAAGCCGCCCTCTGGCCGCTGCTGGCAGACACCCACGTAGCCGACGACGCGGACCTGCCCAGCACGGGCATCCCCCTGGAACTGGAGCGCGGCCTGTCGCCCGCATTTATCCAACTGCCGCATTACGGCACGCGCGCCAGCACCCTGGTGCACTGCGCGCGGAACAGGGTGACGCTGGTGGAGCGCAGCTTTGGCGCGGGCGGAGTGCAGGCGATGGCGGGCGAGATCCGGGTGGTCTGCCCTATAGGAACCGAGAACCAGCCAGCGCCATGAAAGCAAGGTGCCTTACGCTGCGAACGTAATAGTGGCCTATGCCGCGCCCCTCCGGGACCGGCACCCTCCCCTCAAGCCATCTGGCTGATCGTCTTGCGAAACCGTGCCAGAGCGGCAAAGAAGAACACCGTGCCGATCACCAGAATGGCCAGCAGCTGCGGCCAGACCACGGGCAGGCCGGCCCCCCGGTACAGAATGGCCTGGCCGACCGAAACGAAATGGGTGGTGGGGGCCAGCAGCATCACGTTTTGTACCAATGCAGGCATGCTTTCACGCGGCGTAGCCCCGCCGGACAGCATCTGCAGGGGCAGCAGCACCAACACCAGCAGCATGCCGAACTGCGGCATGGACCGCGCCAAGGTAGCCAAAAAAATCCCCAGCGATGTCGTGGCAAACAGGTGCAGCGCAGCCGCCAACATGAACAAAGCCACCGACCCCTCGATCGGCACGCCCAGCGCGCCCTGCACCACAAACACCAAGGCTGTCAGCGCAGCCAACAGCACCACCAGGCCCATGGACCATACCTTGGCCAGCATGATCTCGGTGGGCGTGACCGGCATCACCAGCAGATGCTCCAGCGTGCCGTGTTCACGTTCGCGTATCAGCGCCGCACCGGTGAGGATGATGGACAGCATGGTGACGTTATTGATGATCTCCATCAAGGCCCCAAACCAGGCTTGCTCCAGATTCGGGTTGAAGCGCATGTGCAGCACCAGGTCTACCGGCGCCACCGCAGTGCTGCGGTAGCGCTGCACAAATTCGTTGACCTCGCTGCTCACGATCTGCTGGATATAGCCACTGCCGGTGAACGCCTGGCTCATCAGCGTGGCGTCCACATTCAGCTGCACTGCAGGGGACTGCCCAGCCAGCACGTCGCGCTGGAAGTTGGGTGGAATATCCAGCACAAAGGTGTACTGGCCGCTGTCCATGCCCGCATCCACTTCGGCCAGCGACACCATGGCCGGGGGCTTGAAGTGCGGTGGGTAGAAGCTTGCGATGATGCGCGCCGACAGCGGCGAACCATCCTCGTCCACGATGGCAATCGGCGCGTTGTGCAGGCTCTCGGGCATGGCCGTGGCCGCCACATAGATCGACAGGGTGAAGGTGTAGACGATCAGCACCAGCATCATCGGGTCGCGCACCAGGCTCCACAGTTCCTTCACACCCAGGCGGTAGATATTGGGTATGCGCATTCAGCGGGCCTGCTTTTTCAACAGCCCAATGGCCATGACCAGGATGACCGGCGCGGCCAGAAGCAAAGGCCAGAACGATGAACCCAGGTTGGAGAAATCCAGCGCCTTGTTGAACACGCCCCGGCAGATGGTCAAGAAATGCGCGGCGGGATAGATGTGCCCAACCATCGCCCCCACGCCTTCGAGCGAGGACACAGGATTGGTCAGGCCCGCAAACTGCACGCAGGGGATGATGGTGCCAATCATGGTCACGAATATCGCAGCGATCTGGCTCTTGGTGAACGTGGACGCCAGCAGGCCAATGCCGGTAGAGCTGACCACAAACACCAGTGCCGCGACCGTCAGCGTGGCAAAGCTGCCTTTGATGGGCACGTCAAACACGGTCACCGCCAGCGCCGCCATCAGGAAGAAGTTGAACATGGCCAGGCCGATGTAGGGCAGCTGCTTGCCCAGCAAAAACTCGCTGCGGGTCACCGGGGTGACGTAGAGGTTGATGATGGAGCCCATCTCTTTCTCGCGCACCACCGACAGCGCCGTCAGCATGGCCGGAATCATCATCAACAGCATGGGGATCACCGCCGGCACCATGGCGGGCAGGCTTCTGACATCGGGGTTGTAGCGGTAGCGGGTCTCGATACTGGCGGGCGCTGCCACCGACTGGCCGAGCCTATGGGTTGCCATGTCGGCCAGCCAGGTGGCGTGCATGGCCTGCACATAGCCGCGCACGGTTTCGGCCCGTACAGGCATGGCGCCATCGACCCAGGCGCCCATTTGCACCGGGGTACCGCGCTCAATGTCGCGGCCGAAACCGTGGGGTATTTCAATGGCCAGCGACAGCTCGCCGCTGCGCATGCGCTGGTCCAGTTCGGCATAGCTGGCAATGGCGGGCTTCTCGATGAAGTAGCGCGAACCCGAGAGGTTGAGCGCATAGTTCTGGCTCAGTGCCGTTTGGTCCTGGTCCATCACGGCGTAGGACAGGTTCTCTACATCCAGGTTGATGCCGTAACCCATGATGCACATCAAAAATGCCGTGCCCAGCAGCGCCAGTGCGGCGCGCACCGGGTCGCGCTGCAGCTCCAGCGACTCGCGCAAGGTGTAGCTCCAGGCGCGTGCAAAGCTGAAGCCGCGTAGGCGGGTCGCGGCTCTGGCAGTCTTCGCGGGCTGTGGCGCGGCGTCGGCCTGGGGTGCAGGAGGTTCGGGAGGTTCGGGAGGTGCGGCCTCTTCCAGGTAGGCGATGAAAGCCTGCTCCAGATTCTCGGTGCCACGCTTTTGCACCAGGCCGGACGGGCTGTCGGTCACCAGCACGCGGCCGGCGTGCATCAGCGAGATGCGGTCGCAGCGCTCGGCCTCGTTCATGAAATGGGTGGAGATGAAGATCGTCACCAGGTCGTTGCGGGCCAGGTCGATCATCAGCTGCCAGAACATGTCGCGCGCCACCGGGTCCACGCCGGAGGTGGGCTCGTCCAGAATCAGCAGCTCGGGTTTGTGCACCATGGCCACCGCCAGTGACAGGCGCTGGCGTATGCCCAGCGGCAGGCTTTCGGGCAGGCTGTTTTGCACCTCGCGCAGGTTAAAGCGCTGCACCATGGCGTCCACGCGGTCCGGAATATCGGCCTCGGCCACCTGGAACAGGCGCGCATGCAGCACCAGGTTTTGTTGGACTGTGAGCTCGCCATACAGCGAGAACGCCTGCGACATATAGCCCACGCGCCTGCGGGTGGCAATGTCTTTGGGGTTCACCTTGCTGCCAAACAGCAGGGCCTGGCCTTCGGTAGCGGGCAGCAGGCCGGTCAGCATCTTCATGGTGGTGGATTTGCCGCAGCCGTTGGAGCCCAGAAAACCAAAAATCTCTCCGCGCCGGATGCGAAAGTCCACCTTGTCCACAGCCAGAAAGTCACCGAAGCGCATGCTCAAGCCCTGGGCTTCAATCGCGATCTCGGGCTGGGTTGTTTCCACCAGCGGCGGCACATGGATGGCATGGTGGTCGTGCCGCTGGGCCTCGGGCAACAGGGCGATAAAGGCCGCTTCCAGTGTCTCGGTGCCGGTGCGTGCGCGCAGCTCGGCGGGCGTGCCTTGGGCCAGTATGCAGCCGGCATCCATGGCTACCAGCCAGTCAAAGCGGTCGGCCTCTTCCATATAGGCGGTGGCCACCACCACGCTCATGCCAGGGCGGTCGCTGCGGATGCTGTCGATCAGATCCCAGAACTGGCGGCGTGAAAGCGGGTCCACACCGGTGGTGGGCTCGTCCAGAACCAACAGGTCGGGGTCGTGTATCAGCGCGCAGCACAGGCCCAGCTTCTGCTTCATGCCGCCAGACAGCTTGCCCGCTGGCCGCGACAGAAACTCTTGCAGCCCGGTGCTGCGCGTCAGGCTGTCGATGCGGCGGCCTTGCGGCATGTAGGCAATGCGCGGGCACACGCTGTTGCGGTGTGCGGTGCTGGCCATGTCGCCATTAAGCACCTCTACCTGGCCCTGCTGCACCGCACGCGCGCCTGCCAGCAAAGACAGCAGGCTGGACTTGCCCACGCCGTCCGGCCCGATCAGCCCCACCATGCATCCGGCGGGCAGGTCCAGCGTGATGTCGATCAGTGCCTGCGTCTTACCGTAGTGCAGATGGACGTTTGCCAGCCGCGCAACCGGGGCAGCCGTCACTGCGGCACCTTGACGGTCAACTCCGCAGGCCATGCGCTTTGTGCGTCGGTTTTGATCCAGGCCATGCCGGGCACGCCGGTCTTCACCTGCTGCAGGTGTTTTTGCAGCAAGGCAGGGTCGATTTGCGCCTTCACGCGGAACATCAGTTTTTGCCGTTCGCTGGCGGTCTCCACCGTCTTGGGTGTGAACTGCGCGGTGCTGGCCACAAACGATATCTTGCTGGGAATCACATACTGCGGTGCGGCGTCCAGCACCAGGTGCACTTCGCTGCCCAGGCCCAGCCGGCCGGCACTGGCCTCGGGCACGAAGAAGGTCATGTACACGTCGGACAGGTCCACCAGGCTGAGCACCTTGCCGCCTGCGGCCACCACCTCGCCCGGCTGGGCAATGCGGTACTGCACCCGGCCCGCACGCGGTGCGGTCAAGGCGCTGTCGTCCATGTCGGCCTGGATACGCACCACCGTGGCGTTGGCGGCCAGCACGGCAGAGCGCGCGGCAGTCACCTGGGTTTCGGCGGCGGCGACTGCGGCGCTGGCGGCGGCCACCTGGGCGCGGGCGGCATCTACCGCCGCCTGCACGCTGCGCACCCGGGCGCGGTCGTCGTCCAGTTCCTGTTCAGACGAAGCACCTTCGCGGGCCAGGATTTGCGAGCGCTGCAGACGCAGTTGCGCTGCGTCGAACTCGCTCATGCGCTGCGCCACCACGGCCTGGGCGGCCTGGCGGTCGCTGGCGCGCATGGCCACCTGGGCCACTGCCGTGTCAATGCCGGTCACGGCCTGCTGCGCACGGGCGCGGGCTTCATCGCGCTGGGCTTCCAGCGTTTGCACTTGCATATGGCCAAGCACTTGCCCGGCCTGCACCAGCTCGCCTTCGTCCACCAGCAGGTCTTGCACACGGCCTCCGAGCTTGGCCGCCACGTTGATCTCGGTGGCTTCTATGCGCCCATTGCTGCTGACAAAGCCCGGGCCGGGGCCCTTCGGGTGCAGCATGTTCCAGACAAAGTAGCCGGCGGCCGCCAGCGCGGCCACGGCGGCTGCAGCCAACAGCCAGGGTTTCCATTTCTGGATGAACGAAGGTGGCGTTGGCGTTGGCGTCGGTGGTGGTGGGGTAGCCGGTTTGGCGGCCACGGTGAGTTCGTTCGTCATGGGGTGCCGTGTTCTGAGGGAGAGGTGTTTTCCAGCGCGCCGCCGCCCAGGGCGGCATACAGGCTGACGCGGCTGGACAGCAAGGCATAGCGTGTTTGCACCAGTTGTTGCTGGGCGGCCAGCAGGTCGCGCTGGGCGTCCAGCACGTCCAGGTAGGCGGCCGCGCCGTTGTCAAAGCGCATTTGCGACAGGCGGGCGCGTTCGGTCTGGGTGGCCAGGGTGGTCTGGGCGATGGCGGTCTGCTCGGCCAGCCAGCGGCGGGCCGACAAGGCATCGGACACGTCGCGGAAGGCGCTTTGCACTGTTTTGTCGTACTGGGCCAATGCGATGTCGCGGCGGGTCTCGGCCAGCGCCAGGTTGTTGCGGCGGCGGCCTGCATCGAATATTGGCAGCGAGATGCTGGGCGCGAAGCTCCAGGCCTGGCTGCCACCGGCAAACAAGCCGTCCAGCTCGGCACTGGCTGTGCCCCAGCTGCTGGTCAGGGCTACGCGGGGAAAGAAGGCGGCACGGGCAGCGCCGATATTGGCATTGGCGGCTTGCAGCTGGTGCTCGGCGGCCAGGATGTCGGGGCGCCGCAGCAGCAGGTCAGACGGCAAGCCTGCGCGCAATTCCAGCGCCAGGTCCGGAGCGCCAGCGGTGGATTCGACATCCCCGGGCGTACCTACCAGCAAGGTCAGGGCGTGCATTTGCGTGGCGCGGGACTGCTGCAACTGCACCGCCAACGCCTGGGCCTGGGTGAACAGTGTTTCTACCTGCGTCAGGTTCAGCCGCGAGGTCGCGCCCACCGCCACCCGGCGCTGGAAGATGCGCAGGCTCTCGGCCCGGCTGGTGGTGGTTTGCTGGGCCAGGGCGATGCGCTCGTCCAGCTCGCGCAGCGCAAAGTAGCTGTTCGCAACCTGGGCGACCAGGGCCACGGTGGCCGCCTGGCGGGCCGCATCGGTGGCCAGGTAGCTCTGCAGCGCGGCGTCTTGCAGGCTGCGCACCCGGCCCCAGAAATCGATCTCCCAGCTGGCCATGCCCAACCCCACCTGGTATTGGCTGCCCAGCAGCGGCTTGCCGGTAAAGCTCAGGTCCGCCGGGGTGCGCGAGCGGGTGGCGCCGGCCTGGGCCGCCAAGGTGGGGAATGTCTCTGCACGCTGGATGCCGTAGGCGGCGCGGGCCTCATCGACCCGCAGCACCGCAGTGCGCAGGTCGCGGTTATGCGCCAGCGCCTGGGCAATCAGGCTTTGCAATGCGGGCTCGCGGAAGTAGTCACGCCAGCCGGTGGTGGCGGCTGCGGTGCCGTCCTGGTGGGTCTCGGGAGCGTAGTGGCTGGCAACTGGCAGCACGGGGGCTTCATAGGGCGGCGCCATCGATGCGCAGCCCGCCAGCATCCAGGCCGCCACCAGCATGGCGCTTGTGCGCAGCCTGTGGTTACTATTATTTTTATAGCTGCTTGCGCAGGTATTCATTGCGCCAGAGGCACTTTCTTTATAAATCATCGTGTGGCGGGACTCCCTACCGGGTCGGGGCAGACTTGGGTGCCAGCGGTGCCGGCCAGCAGGGCTTCGATATCGTCCAGCGAGCCGATCACGGCGCGCTGCCCGGTGGCAACGACGAAGGCGCAGGCGGCCGCCACCTTGGGGCCCATCGAACCCGCAGGCCAGCTGTGTTGCGCCAGCTCTTTGGGTGTGACTTTGCCCAGCGCGCGCTGGCTGGGCTGGCCCCAGTCCAGGTAGACGGCGGCCACGTCGGTGGCGATCACCAGGCAGTCGGCATGGAGGTCGCGCGCCAGCAGGCTGCTGCACAAGTCCTTGTCGATGACCGCCTCCACGCCCTGCAGGCTGTGGCCGTCCGCGCCCCTGGCCACAGGGATGCCGCCGCCGCCGGCCGCAATCACCAGCGCTTCATGTTCCAGCAGCCAGCGGATGGCGTCCAGGCCGAGCACGCGCAGCGGCTGCGGCGACGCGACCACGCGCCGCATGCTGTCGCCGTCAGCGGCCATGTTCCAGCCCTTGTCGGCGGCCAGCTGCGCCGCCTGGCTGGCGGTGTATATCGGGCCTATGGGTTTGCTGGGGTGTGCAAATGCCGGGTCCAGCGGATCGACCTCCACCCGCGTCAGCAGCGTGGTGATGGTGCGCGTGGCAGGCAGCAGGTTGGCCAGCTCCTGCTCCAGCAGGTAGCCAATCATGCCGTCGGTCTCGGCCCCCAGCACGTCCAGTGGGTAGCTTTCCACGGCCTTGTCCACGTCGGTATAGGCGGCGGACTGCAGCGCCAGCAAGCCTACTTGCGGCCCGTTGCCGTGCGTCAATACCAGTGCGTGGTCGCTGGCGATGCGGGCCAGCTGGGTGGCGGCGCGGCGGATGTTGGCCAGCTGGTTGCCGGCGCTCAGCGCCTGGCCGCGCCGCAGCAGCGCATTACCCCCCAGGGCGACGACGATCTTCATGCCAGCGTGGCCACCAGCACCGCCTTGATGGTGTGCAAGCGGTTTTCGGCCTGGCTGAAGACGATGGAGGCATCGGACTCGAAGACTTCATCCGTCACCTCGATCTCGCTCAGGCCATAGCGTTCGTGGACTTGGCGGCCCACCTCGGTGTCCAGGTTATGGAAGGCGGGCAGGCAGTGCATGAAGCGCGAGCGGGGTTTGTGGGTGGCCTGCATCAACGCGGCGTTGACCTGGTAGGGCAGGAGCTGGTCGATGCGCTTCTTCCACACCTCGTCTGGCTCGCCCATGGAAACCCATACGTCGGTGTAGACGAAGTCGGCCAGCGCCACGGCTTTGAGCGGGTCGGTCTCCAGGGTGATGCGGGCGCCGGTGCTGCGGGCCAGTTCACGCATCTGCGCCACCAGTTCTGCCGGTGGCTGCAGCTCTGGCGGGGCGGCGATGCGCACGTCCATGCCCATTTGCGTGCCGCCAATCAGCAGCGAGCAGCCCATATTGAAACGTGCGTCGCCCAGGTAGCAGAACGACAGCTCGTGCAGCGGCTTTTCGCCAAACTCCTGCATGGTCAGCAGGTCGGCCAGCACCTGGGTGGGGTGGGCTTCGTCGGTCAGGCCATTCCACACCGGCACGTGGGAATAGCGCGCCAGGTCCTCCACCACACTCTGGTGAAAGCCCCGGTACTCGATACCGTCGTACATGCGGCCCAGCACGCGGGCCGTGTCTTTCAGCGATTCCTTGTGGCCCATTTGCGAGCCCACCGAGTCGATGTAGGTCACGTGGCCGCCCTGGTCGTGCACCGCCACCTCGAAGGCGCAGCGGGTGCGGGTGGAGGCTTTTTCAAAGATCAGCGCGATGTTCTTGCCTTGCAGCCGGGGGGTCTCTGTGCCCGCCGTCTTGGCGCGCTTCAGGTCGGCGGCCAGGTCCAGCAGGTAGCGGATGTCTTCGGGTGTGAAGTCTTGCAGCGTCAGCAGGCTGCGGTTGCGGAGGTTGAAGGCCATGGGGTTTTCTCTGGTTAGATGGGGTCGCGTTCGATCGGGCAGGACATGCAGTGGCTGCCGCCTCGCCCGCGCCCCAGTTCGCCGCTGGGCACGGTGATGACCTCTACCCCGGCCTTGCGCAGCAAGGTGTTGGTGTAGGTGTTGCGGTTGTAGGCCATGACCACGCCGGGAGCCAGGGCCAGCAGGTTGTTGCCGTCGTCCCACTGTTCGCGTTCGGCCTCGTAGGCGTCGCCGCCGGTGGCTACGCTGCGCAGCCTGGGCAGACCGATGGCGGTGGCCACCACGTCCAGGAAGGGCTGTGTCTCGGTGCGCACGTCCAGCGTGCCCTCGGTTGTGCCGGGGCGCAGGCTGTGCACGCGGATGGCGTCCACCACGTCGGGGAACACCGTGACCAGGTCCACGTCGCAAAAGCTGAACACGGTATCCAAGTGCATGGCCCCGCGTGATTTGGGCAGCTGCGCGGCCAGCACATGGGTGGCGGCCCCCTGCGCGAACAGGCGCCGGGCCAGCTGGCTCACACCTTGTGGCGAGCTGCGTTCGCCCATGCCGACCAGCACCACGCCGTGGCCCACCGGCATCACGTCACCGCCTTCCAGCGAGGCCAGGCCGTGGTCGGTGTCGGGGTCGCCCCACCATTCGGTGACGCTGCCCGCAAACACGGGGTGGAAGCGGTACACCGCCGCCATCAGCAGGGTCTCCTGGCGGCGGGCCGGCCAGTACATGGGGCTGAGCACCACGCCGGAGCCTATCCAGCAGCTGTTGTCGCGGGTGAACAGTGCGTTGGGCAGTGGCGGCAGCAGAAAATCGGCGGGGCTGGCGCAACGGGCCAGCAGGCCATCTAACTCAAACGGTAGCTCAGCCCGGGCGACACCGCCGATCAGGTGCTGGGCCAACAGTGCCGGCGGCAGCGCTTCCAGCCAGGGGCGCAGCTGCGCTGCCGTTTCTGCATCTACAAAGTTGGGGCTGAGCTTGCGGTCCAGCAGCCATGTGCGCGCAACAGGGATGGCGAGCGTGTCGGCCAGCAGGTCGTGCAGCTCCAGCACCTCCACCCCACGATCGACCATGGCCGAGGTGAATGCGTCGTGGTCGTTGCGGGCCTGCGCCACCCACAGCACATCGTCAAACAGCAGCTCGTGGCAGTTGGCAGGGGTCAGGCGCTTTTGCGCCAGGCCAGGGCGGCAAACCAGCACTTTGCGCAGGCGGCCGACTTCGGAGTACAGGCCTTTGGGGAGGGTTGTCATGGTGGTGCGTCCGTTTCTAGAGGCTGAGTTGGCCCATGCTGAGCAAATATGCGGCGACCAGGGCCAGTACCACCAGCAGCGCCAGCACCAGCCATTCCCAAGGGGTGAAGGCTTTTTCAGAGCGCTGGCGTTTGGCCACGATGTACAGCACCGCACCCGGTGCGTAGAGCAAGGCGCTGAGCAGCAAATACTTCAGCCCGGCGGCGTACAGCAGCCAGCCGCAGTACACCGTGGCCAGAGCGGCGACAGCGATGTCGCTGCGGTGCTGCGCAGCCTGTGGGCCTTCGCCGCGCCAGCTCAGCACCAGGCCGTAAACGGCGCTGAACAAATACGGCACCAAAATCATCGCGGTAGACAGCGAGATCAGCGCCAGGTAGGACGCCTTCCAGAACAGCGTGACCAGCAAGAACACCTGCACCATGCCGTTGGTCAACCACAGCGCGTTGGCGGGTACGCCTTTGGGGTTTTGCTTGGCCAGCCAGGATGGCATGACACCGCCGCCGGCCGGGGTAAACAGCGATTCCGCCGCCAGCAGCGTCCAGGCCAGAAAGCCACCGCCTACGGACACGATCAAGCCCAGCGTGATAGCGACCGCGCCCCAGGTACCCACCGCCTTCTCCAGCACACCGGCCATGGACGGGTTCTTCAGCGCGGCCAATTCAGGCTGGGTGGTGATGCCCAGCGACAGCAGCGATACCGCCATCAGCAGCAGCAAACACAGCAGAAAGCCGATGACGGTGGCACGGCCCACGTCTTTGCGCTCCCGGGCCCGGGCCGAATAGACGCTGGCGCCTTCAATGCCGATGAACACCCACACGGTGACCAGCATGGTGCTTTTGACCTGGTCCAGCACCGAGCCCAGCTGGGCATTGCCCCAAAAGTCCAGCCGGAAGGTATCTACCTGGAAAGCCATGGCCACCAGCACGATGAACAGCAGCAACGGCACCACTTTGGCCAGCGTGACCACGGCATTCAGCACCGCCGCACCCTGTATGCCGCGCAGCACCAGCGCATGGATCACCCACAGCGCGACCGATGCCCCCAGCACGGCCGCAGGCGTGTTGCCCTCGCCCAGCACTGGGAAGAAATAGCCCAGCGCACCAAAGGCCGCCACCAGGTAGCCCACATTGCCAATCCAGGCGCTGATCCAGTAGCCCCAGGCCGAGTTGAAGCCCACGTATTCGCCGGACAAGGCGCGGGCGTAGGCGTACACGCCGTTGTCCAGCTCCGGCTTGCGCAGCGACAAGATTTGGTACACGCGGGCCAGGGTCAGCATACCCACGCCGGTGATGAGCCAGCCAATCAGGATGGCGCCGGCACCCGCCCCTGCCGCCATGTTCTGCGGCAGGCCAAAAATGCCACTGCCGAGGATGGAGCCCACCACCAGGGCCACCAGCAGGCCAAGGCCCAGGGTGCCCGGTGCACGAGCAGCGATAGGCGGCGATGCAACAGAACTGGCGGCAATGGTGTTCATGGGGGGATGTCTCACGCGTTGGTTAGCAGCCAAGGGGAATCCATAGCTGCATAGCGACTGTTGTGCAGATCGACGGCGCATCGCGTGATCTATGTCAAGCTTTGGACTAATGCTGCATTTCGTTTCAATTCGGAAATGGGGCTACGAGCCAAGACCTCCCGCATTGACGGCAGTGCGCAATATGCGGCACTTGGCAGATGCGATACTTTGTGCATTCGACGGCTATGCCGTTGCAGCCCCCGCAGATGGAAGCCGTCCGCGCTTCCAGCCCCCGCCCATGAAAAACACCACCTATGACTGGCGCAGCATCGCCGCGCTGAACGCGGTCTCCACCTTTGCCCAGGTCGGGCAATTCGGCATACCTTTTGTGGTGCTGCCGCTGTGGCTGGAGCAGCAAGGGGCGACCGCGTTGCAGCTCAGCCTGTACGCCGCATCCCTCTGGCTGGGGCAGCTTCCGGGGCTGGGCGTGGCGCCACGGCTCACGCGCCAGTTTGGCGCACGGCCCACCATTTTGGCGGCGCTACTGTGTTCCATACTGGCCCTTGCGGCCATCGCGCTGGGTATCTCGGCGCTGTGGTTGCCTGCGGGTTTGCTGGCGGGGTTTGGGCAAGGGCTGCGCTGGATTGGGCTGGAGCCCTGGCTGTACCACATCGCGCCCAGCCACGCGCGTGGGCGCCTGGTGGGCTTCCATGAAACCCTGATTGCGCTGGCGCCCATCGTGGCACCGGCCATGTCGGGCTGGTGGGGCATCGAGGGGCTGGCGCCCCTGTGGCTGGGCATGGGCTTTTTGCTGGTGTCAGCGGTGCCCTTGCTGTGGGCGCATGAGGATAGGCCGCGTGCCTCCAGTGCCTCCGCACAGGCACCTGATGCAACGCCGTTTTGGCAGCTGCCACGCGAAAAGATCTTTCTGCTGGGCGTGGGTGTAGCTTTGTTTGGGGGCATGTCGGAGTCGGCCTTCATCGGCCTGTTCCCGGTGTTTGGCTCGGCACGCCAACTGGATGCCGCGCAGATCGCCAGCCTGCTAGCCAGCTTTGGCCTGGGCGGTTTGCTGATGCAGTACGTGGCCGGCTGGTTGGCCGACCACCGGGGCATGGCCTTCGCCAGCCTGTGCTGCTGCATCGGCACCGCCGTGGTCGCGCTGGCCCTGACCTGTGCGCTGGGCCCGCTGCTGCTGCACGCAGCAGTGTTCTGCCTGGGCGGCCTGGTCACCGCCTATTTGACCCTGGCACTCATCGCCAGCGCCAAAACGCTCGGCGGCAGCATGGCGCGCAATATGAGCGCGGTGTCCATGGTCTACACGCTCAGCGCGGTCGTCGGCCCCTTGGCGGCAGCTGCAGCCATGCATGCCGTGGGCGGCAACGGCCTGATGTGGGTGATAGCCGGGTTCGCGCTGTTAATGGCGGTGTATGTGGCCCGCGTTGCCTCGCGCCGGCGACTTGCCTAGTGGCCCAATCGGCGGATTGCGCGGCATTCAACCGTAGAAAATGGTGGTCTGCACCCACTTCATTTCGCAGCCCCCCATGCGCATCCAACTAGACGATCTCCAAGGCCCTGAAGTCCACGCACTGCTGGAAGAACATATGCGGGGCATGCACGCCCTGTCGCCACCCGAGAGCGTGCACGCACTGGACCTCAATGGTCTGCGCCAGCCCAGCGTGCGCTTCTGGACGGCCTGGGACGGCGCCAACCTGCTGGGCTGCGGCGCCTTGAAGCAACTGGATGCCGAACACGCCGAAATCAAATCCATGCGCACCGCCGAGCAGCATCTGCGCAAGGGTGTGGCACGTGCGCTGCTGGCGCATATCGTGGAACAAGCCCAGGCGCGGGGCTTGCGGCGCCTCAGCCTGGAGACTGGCCCCGCACCTGGCTTCGCAGCAGCGCACAGGCTGTACGAAGCGTTTGGCTTCCAGGAATGCGGGCCGTTTGCCGGCTACAAGCTGGACCCGCACAGCGTTTTTATGACCCGGCTGCTCTGAAGTAACGCTACAAAAACAATAGCCACCTGTGCAGGTAATACCTGCGCCAGGTGGCTATTTGCTTTGGGGGTCGGCTACTTATCCAGCCCGCCCAGGCAGATGTACTTCACTTCCATGAACTCTTCCAGGCCGTACTTCGAGCCTTCGCGGCCCAGGCCGGATTGCTTGACGCCACCGAAGGGCGCTTCGGCGGTAGAGATCAAACCGGTGTTGACGCCCACCATGCCCGACTCGATCTGCTCGGACACGCGCATCACGCGGCCGATGTCGCGGCTGTAGAAGTACGCGGCCAGCCCGAACTCGGTGTTGTTGGCGCGCTCAATGACCTCGGCTTCGGTGTCGAACACAAAGATAGGGGCCAGCGGGCCGAAGGTTTCGTCCTGGGCGAACAGCATGTCTTCAGTGGCGCCGCCGATGACGGTGGGCTCGAAGAATAGGCCACCCAGTGCATGTGTCTTGCCACCGGCCAGCACCTTGCCGCCTTTGGCCACGGCGTCGGCAATATGCTCTTTCACCTTGGCCACGGCCTTGGCGTCGATCAGCGGGCCCTGGGTGCTACCAGCGTCTACGCCGTTGCCCACCTTCAAGGCATTGACCTTGGCCACCAGCTTGGCGGTAAAGGCTTCCAGCACGCCGCGCTGGACGTAGATGCGGTTGGCGCAGACGCAGGTCTGGCCCGTGTTGCGGTACTTGGAGATCATGGCGCCATCCACAGCGGCGTCCAGGTCGGCATCGTCGAACACGATAAAGGGCGCGTTGCCGCCCAGCTCCAGCGACAGCTTCTTGATGGTGTCGGCGGACTGGCGCATCAGCGTGCGGCCCACTTCGGTGGAGCCGGTGAAAGTCAGCTTGCGCACGATGGGGCTGCGCGTCATCTCGCCGCCAATCTGGCTGGCCGAGCCGGTCAGCACCGACAGCAAGCCCTTGGGCACACCGGCGCGGTCGGCCAGTTCAGCGAAGGCCAGGGCCGAGTACGGGGTTTGCGTGGCGGGCTTGACCACCATGGAGCAGCCTGCGGCCAGCGCGGGGCCGGCCTTGCGGGTCAGCATGGCGGTGGGGAAGTTCCACGGCGTGATGGCGGCCGTCACGCCGATGGGCTGCTTGATGGCCATCAGGCGGCGGTCGGCGCTGGGCGTGGGGATGGTGTCGCCATAGCTGCGGCGGGCCTCGTCGGCAAACCATTCGATGAAGGAGGCCGAGTACACGATCTCGCCCTTGGCTTCGGCCAGGGGCTTGCCTTGCTCGGAGGTGAGTATCAGCGCCAGGTCGTCCTGGTGCTGCAGCATCAGGTCGTTCAGCTTACGCAGGATGGCGGCGCGGTCTTTGCCCGACACATTGCGCCAGGCGCGCTGGGCGACTTCGGCGGCGGCAATGGCGCGCACGGTTTCGGCGGTACCGCACATGGGCACGGTGCCCAACACCTCCCCGGTGGCGGGGTTGGTGACGGGCACGGTTTCGCCGTTGTCGGCATCAACCCAGGCGCCAGCGATGAAGGCCTGCTGGCGCAGCAGGGTGGGGTCTTTGAGGTTCAGAGTGGTAGTCATTTGGTATTTCTGTTGAGGCGGTAGCAGCGATTCAGATACTGGCCAGAGCCAAAGCACGTCCCTTCCAGAAACACCGCAGAACTGGCTTTGCCAGGCTGCTGGTGTTGCCCCCTGCAAGGGGGTTGGCGAAAGATGCGAAGCAGTGCAGCCTGGGGGTGAGCGTTAGGCCGCAGTCATTGCGGCGGCGAGGATGTCCAGACCTTCGGCCAGCACGCCGTCTTCAATGGTCAGCGGGAACAGGAAGCGGATCACGTTGGCGTAGACGCCGCAGGTCAGCAGGATCAGGCCCGCGTCCAGCGCGCGCTTTTGCACGGCCTTGGTGAAGTCGGCGTCAGGGCTGCCGTCAGCCTTGTTGAATTCCACCGCCACCATCGAACCCAGGCCACGGATCTCAGCGATTTGCGGCACGTTAGCGCGCAGGCTTTCCAGGCGGGCTTTCAGCACCTGGCCCAGGCGCTCGGCACGGGCGCACAGTTGCTCTTCTTCGATCACGTCCAGCACCGCATGGGCTGCGGCAATGGCCAGCGGGTTGCCGGCGTAGGTGCCGCCCAGGCCGCCAGGGGCGGGGGCGTCCATTACTTCGGCGCGGCCGCACACGGCCGACAAGGGCATGCCACCGGCCAGGCTCTTGGCCATGGTCATCAGGTCGGGCACCACGCTGTGGTGGTCCATGGCGAACATCTTGCCGGTGCGGGCGAAGCCGGTCTGGATTTCATCGGCGATCAGCAAGATGCCGTGCTGGTCGCACAGGGCACGCAGGGCCACGAACAGCTCGGACGGCATCACATAGAAGCCGCCTTCGCCCTGGATGGGTTCGACGATGATGGCCGCCACTTGCGCGGGGTCGATATCGCACTTGAACAGCTGCTGGATGGCGTGCAGCGTGTCGTCCACCGTCACACCGTGCAGTTCCGTGGGGGCTGGCACGTGGTAGATGCTGCCAGGGAAGGGGCCGAAACCGACCTTGTAGGGCACGACCTTGCCGGTCAGCGCCATACCCATAAAGGTACGGCCATGGAAGGCGCCGGTCAGAGCAATCACGCCGGGGCGGCGGGTAGCGGCGCGGGCGATCTTGATGGCGTTTTCAACGGCTTCGGCGCCGGTGGTGAAGAAGGCGGTTTTCTTGGCGTGGCTGCCGGGGGTCAGTTCGTTCAGGCGTTCGGCCAGGTGCACCGAGCTTTCATAGGGAATGACTTGGTAGGCAGTGTGCGTGAAGCAGTCCAGTTGGGCCTGGATGGCGGCGACCATGCGCGGGTGGCGGTGGCCGGTGTTCAGCACCGCAATGCCCGCTGCGAAGTCGATGAAGCGGCTGCCTTCCACGTCCCACAGCTCGGCGTTCAAAGCGCGGGCGGCATACATCGGCGTGCCGATGCCCACACCACGCGGCGTGGCAGCCACGCGGCGCGCGTCCAGGGCGGCGTTGCTGGCAGCGGTGGCTGGGCGGAGATGCTGAATATCAGTAGCGGAGTTCATAGGGTCCTTGAAGACGGTAGGTGGTGAGTGGGACGAAGTTTAAAATTAATTTGGCCCCAAAATTAGAACCAATATCGAATACTTTATGGAACCAATTAAGCGCAACAGGGTGGCCAAGGCCAGCACCCTGCCCGACTTTGTGCTGCGCCAGTTCGACCGGCACAGCGGCCAGCCGGACCACCGACAGCTCTACACCATCTTGCAGGGCGGCATACGCCAGCAGGTGCTGGCAGCGGACACCAAGCTGCCACCCACGCGCGCCCTGGCCCAGGCTCTGGGCATTGCGCGCAACACCGTGGTCCATGTGTACGAACAGCTGGCGCTGGAGGGCTATGTGCAGGCCGGCGTGGGCCGTGGCACCTATGTGGCAGCCATAGGCCCGCGCCTGGTAGACCGCAGCGCCGCACCCGCCCGCGCGCGCAGTGCCCTGCTATCGAAGCGCGGCAGCCAGCTGGTCAGCGAGGCCCGGGCCGCGCGGTTGCAGTGGGGCGCCTTCACCCCCGGCGTGCCCGAGGTGCGCATGTTCCCCACCCAGGTATGGAGCCGGCTGCAAGCCCGGCTGGCCCGCAAGCACACGCCCGACCAGCTAACCTACGCCACCGGCCCGGGGGACGCCGGCCTGCGCCAGGCCGTGTCCGACTACCTGCAGGGCACGCGCGGCGTGGTCTGCAGCCCGGAGCAGGTGGTGATCACCAGCGGCACGCAACAGTCGCTGCACCTGGTGGCCCAGCTGCTCAGCGACCCAGGCGACAAAGTGTGGATGGAAGACCCCGGCTACTGGGGCGCCCGCAGCGTGCTGCGCGCCCATGGGCTGGATCTGCAGCCCGTGGCGCTGGATGCCGAAGGCATGGCGCCGTCACCCGAGCAGCTGCGCCAGCCGCCGCGCCTGATGTTCGTCACGCCTTCCCACCAATACCCACTGGGTGCGCTGATGGGCCACGGCCGGCGCCAGCAGCTGCTGGACTACGCGGCGGTGCACGGCGTGTGGGTGGTAGAGGACGACTACGACAGCGAATTCCGCTACGGCACGCGCCCGCTGCCGGCGCTGCAGGGCCTGGACGTGCACGGCCGCGTGGTCTACCTGGGCACGTTTTCCAAAACCCTGTTCCCTGCCCTGCGCATCGCTTACCTGGTACTGCCACCCGACCTGGTGGACGGCTTCGCGCGTGCGCTCAACGAGCTGTTCCGCGAGGGGCAAACCATGCAACAGGCGGTGCTGGCGCAGTTCTTGTCCGAAGGACACTACGCCACCCACATCCGGCGCATGCGCGGCGTGTACAGCAGCCGGCACGACGCACTGATCCACGCCATCGGCCAGGAGTTTGGCGGCCAGCTGCCCGTCATCGGCGGCGATGCCGGCCTGCACCTGGTGCTGGGCCTGCCCCCGCATGTGGACGACGCCGCCGTGGCCGATGCCGCCCAGCGCGCCGGCATCAGCACCCGGCCGCTATCGCTCTACCACCTGCAACAACCCGCCGCGAACAAAGGCCTGCTGCTGGGCTACGGCGCGGTGCCGGAGGAAGATATTGGGCCCAGCTTTGCACGGCTGGCGCAGGTGGTGCGGGGATTTTTGTAGTCAGCCTGCAGCTGGCATCGCCGCATCGCTACAGACCTGGTTGCGGCCCTCGCGCTTGGCACGGTAGAGCTGTGCGTCGGCCGCCTCCAGCATGGTATGGAAGCTGGCCACCGTTGTGTCACTGCTCAAGCCCACGCTGATGGTGATGCGCAGATCGGGGTGCACCTCGTGCCAGGGATAGGTCTCGACCCGGCGGCGCAGCACTTCACACGCTTCACGCGCGTGCTGCAGGTCCGTTTCAGGGAATGCCACCACGAACTCCTCTCCGCCATAGCGCGCCACCAGATCAGACGCACGCATGGTGGTCTGCAGAATCTGCCCTATGCGGCGCAGCACCTCGTCCCCAGTCGCGTGGGAAAACTTGTCGTTGACGCTCTTGAAGTGGTCAATGTCTCCCAGCATGACGCTGAACGGGCGCTGGTAGCGCTGTGCGGCAGCAAAGAACTGCGCGCATTGCTCATCAAAATGGCGGCGGTTGTGCAGCCCGGTCAAAACATCGCGCAGGCTGAGCTCGCGCATCTGCGCTGCCATGGCCTCAATCTGGGCGTGGGACTTGCGCAGGTCTTCGTACTGCTGGGCGATTTCATCGCTCATGCGGTTGAAAGCCTGGGCCAGCACGCCGGCTTCGTCCTGCGTCTCCACCGGCACACGCTGGCGCAAATCGCCCTGGCCCATGGCGTGCACAGCGCGGGTCAGCTTGCGCAGGGCGTGGCTCAGGCGGTTGCCCAGCACCACGCCTATCAACAGGGTTAACAGCATGCCCGCCGCTGTGCCCACCAGCAGGGATTCGCGCATGGCGGCCAAGTAGCCCAGGTCCAGCGCAGAGTAATTGACTTCACCCTGCGGCGAGGAATACGCCACCACCTTGCCGTCCAGCAGGATGGGTTGCATACGCCCTTTGTCCTCGTCCCGGATGCTATCGCCCGGGTGGTAGGGCGAGAGGTCAAACAAAGACCGAAAGTTCGTATCAAACAAATAGAAGCGGAACGGCGGGCGACGCAGGTCTTCCGGCGGCGGGGGGCGCCCGCCAGACTCGGTCACGGGGCCGAGCTGCTCGTTCGGCGGTGGGCGCAGCACGCCCCCGGCATCCGGCGCCATGGTGGCGCGCCGACGCTCTGCAAACGCGCGGAAGGACTCTTGCTGCAAGCCCTCGGCCCAGGTTCCGTAGGTGCGGAAATACTGCTGCACATCGGCCTGGAAGTTGCGGCTGGACTCGCCCATCACCAGGGAGTCGAACTTCTGCATCAAACGCTGGTGCGACAGCACGCCCACGATGGCGATGGACACCTGGCTGGTCACCAGCAGATAGCAAATGAGCTTGGTTCTGAGCGAGAGGCTGTTGAAAGAAAATGAGAACGGCATAGAGTGTCCCTGCTTAAGGTGCAGCATCCAGGGCCGAGCGCAGCGCATCCACACGGATACCCAGCCGGCCCGCTGCCGCCCCCAGGTCCGGCGGCGGCGCACCCAGAGCGTCGTGCAGTTTCTGGACCGAAATACCCAGCCTGGCCGCCGCACGCCCCAGGTCTGGCGGGCCGCCCATGGGGCGCGGCGCGCCACCTACGGGCCCACCCTGCCCGCGCTGAAGACGCGGGCCGCTGAGCGCCATCACATCGGCGTTGCTGTACTTGCCACGCAGACAGCCGGCGGTGTAGGGGAAGTCCGGCGTGGCGTGGTAGTGGTACATGGCGACTTGCTTGCCTTCCCACGCGATGGTGTGGATGTGGCCATGGCATTCGTCCAGGTCCTGGCTGGCCAAGGCCTGGCCGTTTTCACCATACGGGCCGTACAGCCCAAAGCCGTCCAGCAGATAGCCCACCAGCGCGGAATGTCCGCCGCTCTCGCGCTTGTCGGGCAGGCAACTGCTGAGGCTGTGGTAGTGGTACACGCCGCTTTCCTGCGGGTGGCCCTGGCAGGCGTCCTGGGTTTCATGGGCCACGGCGTCACGCCCCGGTGCGTCCAGCGCATTGAACAGCACCGCCCCCGTCAACAGAAAACCGAGCGCCCCGGGCGCGCAACTGGCCTGCCCCGCCAGCGCGGGCCACAGCGGCAAAGCCACCTGGATGGTCTGCGGGCCGATCCGGTTGGGATTGCGGTCGTAGCGGTAGGCCTCGCTATCGCCAGGCACCGGGAAGGTGCCCGTGGTGTGGTTGGGCAGGTCGTTGCTGCTGAACACCCGCTGGTCCTGCCGCACCGCCAGGCTGAACTGCGAAGGCCAGCCCACCTGCCCCGGCACCACAACCTTGGCCGTCGCGTCATAGGTGCCCTGGGCCGCGTTGATCCAAGGCCCATCACGCTGCGCGCCGCCCGCCTGCGGATCGACATGGCAGGCCCAGATCCAGCCCACCTTGGGCGCCTGCGACAGCTTGCCATCGCCCAGCGGCAGCGCCGTCAGGTCATGGCCATGCCCAAAGTTGGACGCGCAAACCAATACCATGCTGGCCGCCATCTTGTTCATACCCGT
The DNA here is from genome assembly GCA_026400275.1 of Burkholderiales bacterium. Lineage (GTDB taxonomy): Bacteria > Pseudomonadota > Gammaproteobacteria > Burkholderiales > Burkholderiaceae_C > Rhodoferax_B. The sequence continues at coordinate 3,416 of JAPLPK010000007.1, read as the reverse complement.
CTCCGCTGCGTCGCTGTAGTGGGGCAAGGATAAGGTGGTTTGTAAAGCAATTGCCCCCAGATCAACCCGTGCCGTACCAGCTACTGGACCACCCGCGTTCAGTTATGGAGTCAGGAATGGATGGACGATTGCTCTTAAATTGGTAGCTGGTTGCGCAGGTAGTTCCAGCGCTAGCGGGCGATTTGGCTTGAACCTTTGGATTTGCTGGGTGCTGCCAGCATCCCCGGCCGGGAAGTGCGCCCGGCCCTGCGCTACTCGCCGACGCCACACGGCGGGGGAGCGGACAGCCAAACAGCCAGCCCGGCTGCGCCGGGCATCGCGTCGCACGCGAGACCCTCACCCCGACCCTCTCCCCACAGGGGCGAGGGAGTAAAGCGGAGACACGCGCGATTTTGGCGCCGGTATAGCCCCCTCTCCCCGCCGGGGAGAGGGCTGAGGTGAGGGTCAATTCGCGCCCTAGGCGCGATGTGGCGCACAGCGCCACCGATCCCCGGGGTCCCCCTCTGTATGCGCCGAGGAGCACAGCTTTGGGCGGATCACCGATCCCCGGGGTCCCCCTCTGTATGCGCCGAGGAGCACAGCTTTGGGCGGATCAGGGCTGGCGTTGTTTGAGCCGCAGGCGAGTTTAGCCAGACCCCGACCAAAGCGCGCACCGCAGGTTCCCCAGTGCGATAGCGCTGGGGCGCAGACAGTGGGGGCGCCTTTCTTTTGGTGACTTTTCTTTTGCGCAAAAGAACAAGTTACTCGCCCGCCGGGGCGAACTCCCGGCCGAGGATTGCATAGACGGCAACTGCCATCTGCACTACCCCAAACCGCACATAGATCTTCAAATAAAAACAGCCTCCAGCGCATATTTAACCAGCGTAAACAGCTATAAAAAATAGAGCACTTGATAGCTCCATTTTTTGAGGGAACGACGCCTGCGACATCGGAAACCGATCGGATGCGCCGGGCTATAGTGTTTCATTGCTCAGCGTGCGGTGTTTGTCAAAACTTTTATACCTGTATAAAAACAAACCCACCTCACGAAAAGCCAGTCTGCAAGCCACTTTCAGGAGATTTCGATGGATGTTTTAAACCTCAGCAGCCGTTTTAAACCTCAGGGTTTACGGTGTCCATCACGTTATGCATAGGAGATAGCCGTGGACGGCCCTTGGTCTGAAGGCCCAAAAGAACTGCTGCAACACGCGGTGGAGCACATTGCTCACGATGGAGACTTCGATCGTCGAATAGCAATGATCAGTATCGACAACGCTGTGGAATTAATGGTCAAAACGTTTCTTAGTCTTCCACGGCGGAAATTGGGTACAAAAGGACCATCGAGAAAGCAACTTGAAGAAGCAAGCAACTCGTTTCCCTCGCTGCTTGATTTACTGGAAGAGTTCGCTGGCGAAAGATTAACGGGTGTCAGTCTTGACGAAATAGAGTGGTATCACCGTATAAGGAATCAGCTTTATCACTCTGGAAATGGCATTACAGTCGAGGTGGCGAGAGTGCAAACCTACCTGTCACTTGCAAAAACGCTGTTTCAAAATCTTTTTGAAACAGAGCTAACCCTATACGCCGAAAGTCCAATTCAAAATCGGCTGGGCGTATTTCTTGGTAAATGGGGCGTCTTCGAAAAGGAGCTTATTGAACGAGCAAAGAAGCTAAACCTGCCGGACAAAAGACCAGGGGCAGTTCTTTTCTATCGGGCTGATAAACCCACAAAACAGCTATGGATGGAAACAAAGGATTTCCGAAACACCGCTGTTCACAAACTAGAAACTCTGGCCGCCAAGGACTTTGATGAACCAATCAAAAACATCGACATTCTTCTTGAGCGTACGAGGCAATACGCATAACCCGGCAGTCAAGCGTACCTGCGCGAAAAGCAGCGCAGGCCACTCACTTCTACGTTAGGCCTCATAGGTACCCTCTCTTGCAGCACCACATGAAAATCGCCATAGCCGTAGCGCTTACAGTCCTAGCCTTTGCGTGCGGAACACCTGTAGTCGCTCAACCTGCGGCTGCCGTCGCCGCGTCGGCGCCAACGGTAATCTCGGAAGTCGGGTCCTACGGCACCGCAATTGGCGCGGTCATAACAGCGATGGCGGCTCTCTTTGGGCTACCGATCGTTTTCCTAACGTACAAGAAGACCCGCGCAGAAATTGACAAGCTCGAATTGGAAGCCAACGCGCTGAGGCAGAAGCAAGGCAGTGAAGGGAGCCAGTCTGGAAATCAAGAGGGCAACATTCGGATCAACGTCGAGCGTTCCCAAGACGTCACCATTCAGGTTCTCGCGGATCCCCGATTTCTCGCACCGCTACTGCTATTGGTGGATTTCATTTTCGCGTGGGTTGTCCTAACGTTGGCAGACAGGCTGATGGCAATCTTCGCTGTTGGATTTATAAGAAATGGGGCACTCGCACTCCTTGCAGCAACCCTGCTGCTCCCAATTGCCAAACAAGTACTTCGCGTACGCGCAGTGTTGAGCCCACCCAAAACGCCCGAAGAACTGAAGGTTGCACTGCGGCAAACTAGAGTTGCTGTATACGTCAGTTACCTGCTGTTGGTTGTGTCAGCATTCTCGTTTGCGATTCTCTTGCTTACGGTCTCTCCGTCAAATCTCACTGATCTTGGTCGGTACCTTGCTTGGGCTCTACTCACCTTCGGCTCACTTCTTTTGGCGGCCGCGCCGTTCTTGAGGCGTCGGTTCAATCAGTATCTTGAGTCTGCTTACCGTGCCGAGCACGAAGACGAGGCCTAACCCAGCGTTGCAGCCGACCGCCTCCGCGGCGGCTGAATTTCAACGTTGCCCCCCACCAACCCACCCGCCGCCTCCCGCACCCCTTGCGTCAAACGCTGCGCGGACAGCGGCTCGCGCTCCCAGTGGTGCCAGTACAGGGCTACCTCCACGGCGCTGCCGGGTAGCACCTCTTCCAGCGGCAAGCGGCCCTCGCGGCGGGCCAGGAACTGGTCGGGCACCATGCCCCAGCCCATGCCATGTTCCAGCGCGGCCTCATATGCATCGACGGCAGGCACGAAGTGCCGGGGGTATTGCGGCGCGGACAAGGCAAAGTGCTGCTGCAAAAACGCATCTTGCAGGCCGTCCGTGCGGTTGAAGATGATGGCGGGCGTGGCCAGCATGCGGTGTACCGACACGGCGCCGGCCTTGGTGCGGCACTGCGCCACCAATGCTGGCGCGCCGACACAGCGGTAGCGCATGACGCCCAGCGGCTCGGCCACGCAGCCGCGCATGGGCTGGGCCAGGGTGCTGACGCAGCCCACCACGTCGCCGTTTTTCAGGGCCTCGTGCGTGTGGTCCTGGTCGTAAACCTGCAGGTCCAGCAGCAGACGGTAGCGCGCGACGCAGGCCGCCACGCCGGGCACGAACCAGCTGGCCAGCGAGTCGGCGTTAATGGCGACGCCCAGGG
>JAPLPK010000245.1 GCA_026400275.1 Burkholderiales bacterium | reverse complement strand
GTCACGCTGAAGCGGTTGGCCTCGAAGTTGGCTACCACCTCGGGGTTGAGGTCGTTGTATGGCAGGCGGTAGAGCAGATCGAAGTGGGCATCATCAATGTCCAGTCCCTTCTTCAGCACAGCCAGTACGCTGTCCTTCTTGATCTTCTTGTTCAGCCGCTCCAGCACCAGCCGCTGCCAGTTAGGCCGGTCTTTCAGCTTCGCCAATTCCTTGCGCTGGGTCGCTTCGAGAAATTCCCAAAAGAGCTTGCTGTCAACAGCGAACTCCCGGTCAAAGTCAGCCGGATCGCCAACGCGATAGCCGTCCTTCGCCAGTGCGTTTTCGATGTGTGATTCAAGCGCAGCTTCATTGGTTTGACTGACCATGATTACATTCCCATTGACATGGACCGATGCCGTTCAACCACCTTGCTGAGATGCTTTTGCATCTGGGCGATAGCCTTTCTTAACTCATCGGTTGATTTGTTCTTGGCAGCAAATTCTTGGTCATATACGTTTCTTAAAACCGCAACAATCTCGGTTTTCGTCAAAAGCGACAGACTGTTGTTTTGGTGGTCATACGCAATCAGAAGTTTCTCGGTGCTCAAATGGGCAATGCCACTATTCAAGTCGGCTTCATGCTCATTAAGGATCGCTGCAAGCACGCAAGAAATATTTGGTCCTGAAGGAGGTTCTTTGATTAGGTCATCAACAAGTGACTTCAAAGAACTTGCTGCGACCTTATCGCTCAATACTTCTTCAAGGTTCGGCGGCGCGACAGCGGCGGTAATATTCAAATTGTGGGAGGCGTTTCTCTTGTAGTCCGTGAGCGCCGACATATTGAACGCAAAGTAGACGGGAACATTTTTAGAGAAAAGATAATTTAACCCCTCGTGCTGTTCCTCATCATAGGCAGACAAAGTACCGGTTCTTTTCCTCACTTTGACTTCTAGTATGAGCGCGGAAATTGCTCCAAAGCTAGTAACCAGATCACCGCAGTACTTGTTAAGTCTGGCGAAATTCTGTTGATTTGACTCCGGCGCATAACTGAGATACGGAATCTTGTTTTCTGCTGTATATGCCAGCAATGCTTTGTCAATCTCTTGTACTAGTAGAGCCTCATCTCGTCTGGGTATCAAGCCCAGCAACTTAATAACTTCAGAAAACATTCGATAGCCTCATTCGCTGCCCTGAATTGAGATGGCGGTTGTATTGCACGACGGCGAAAGTACTTGAGGACACCCACAGTTCCCTCATCAGAGCTCCCCCCACAAGCGGTTCGCCAATACGAAAGTTATCCTTCGTGAAGGCTAAATCACTGTGCAACTCAAGTTCGGCTTCGTTGGTTTGACTTTCCATCCTCACTCCCACCTCTAAATGGCAATCTGCCCAAAAGTAACAGACGCGATTAGTGTTTTCTTTAGTTCACGCAATTGAAGCAAGCCAGCTTTTGCGGACTCGATAACAGGCTTGAACTCATTTTGTATTTCTTGAATCCTACGACGGATTGCCTGTTGCTCTGCCAATGGCGGAAGCAGTAGTGGAATGTTCCCAATGTCGGACATGTTGAAATGGGCAACAGTGGACCCAACGCTCAGTAGCTCGATAAAAGTCTTGGCAGCGCCAGAGTAAATCGAATGAACTGCAAAGTGAGGGTCTAGGCGGGCAGGATCAACTTTAAACAGAACCATTCGTTGCCCGATAACTGCCTTCAAGTCATCTGGAAGCACGCAAGCCTCGCCAGCCGGAGCTTCCCGGGTAAAAAGAATATCGCCTGCAACCGGCGTTGCGCGACGAGTCCAGCGCACGAAAGTCTTGTCATCGGTGAACTTCGCATTGGTGAACGTCAGTTGGCCACTTTTCACGTTGCTGGTTCTCACCACAAGTACTGGCCCAGCCTCGTACATCGGTGGAGTTTTGTGCTCGGTGTCAACGATGGCCCTTAAGACGTACTTAATTCGCATCAGTTTCCAATGTGCCGGATACGGCTCAAGCCAATTCGCTTCGCTTGGCTTCAAGGGCGCGTCAGCATCTATCCCTAGAGTTACAGCTCGATTTACAAGATTGAACTGCTGTTTCTCCAGTAATTCAACTAAATGTTCCTTTTGGGAGATCGCTGCGTCGATTTCGGTGGTTTTGTGATTGAGAAATTTGACTATGCGGTTTTGTTCTTCACAAGTGGGAACTGGAACAGGTAGTCGCTTGAAATCCCAGAAGCCGATATTTTGCCGCAAGCCCGATCCCATACCGTAGAACACCTTAAGGGCATCGTAGCTTTCAAGCAATCGGAAAACGTACTCCGGGTTTAGATCAGGCTTGCAGCGAAGACCAAGATATGCCGACGTAATCATTCCTTTATCTTTTGCCAGCCCGACACGCAAGCTCGTCTTGTCGTTCTGTAGGTCGGTGGTGCGAATGACAATATCACCTGGCTTGATAAGCTGATACGTGTCGAATGACTCAGGAACCAGTCCCGTCATCCTGTCTTCTGACTTGACCACGATGCGCCCGTAACTCAGAGAGAGGACGGTCTTTTCGATGAGCTTTTTGTTCCGGTCTTTGTTTTCGTCAAAGCACGTAAATCCAGGACGTATATCCCAGTGAGAAGGAACGTCGCCAAGCCACTTCACTCCGGACGGCTTATAGCTTTCATGCCGTTGCATCAGTTGCCTCCTGCAAACGGCTCAATGACCACAACTGTTTAGCTATGCCTTGGTAGGCGGCATAGCGCTCGTCAAAGCTGGCCTTCTTGAATTCATCGAATGACTTGAATGGCAGGCCGTTGCGTGCCATCAGCTGCAGGAAGCCGGGGTTGTGCTGGTAGCAGGCGCTGTGCAGCGAGCGAGCCAGCAGGTTTTCCTTCTGGTAGTGCGCCACCTTGTCGGCAAAGGTCTTGTCGTTCAGGCTCGCATTGATCTTCTTGGGCAGTAAAACAAGGCCACCGATGCGGTTGCGGTAGCTGGCGAATTCTTGCGCGTGGGCAAATTCGTCTGCATGGCGCTCGAAGTGGTTGGCCCACAGATGTTCGATCTCGTAAGCGTTCTTGCCTGAGCGCACGATGTATTCAAGATAACGCCCTGGCTGGCCGCTCTGTTCTTCAACCCAATGGGTAAAGCGAGCCAACTGACGATGCAGGCTCTTGGCATTCCAGTTAATCAGCGACGGCTGCTCTTCCAGCGGAAATTCCTTTTCGTCGCTGGTCAGACGTGCAAGCAGCTTCTCGCGCAATGCCTCCAATGACAGGTTGCGCAGTTCCTTGGTCAGCAGGAACGTGGCGTACTGCAAGGTGGAGTAGTCAATCGACTTGAAATTCCACAAGCGGCGATTCAGCCAGCAGTCCAGATAGTCAGCGGTAAGACGCAACTTGGTCTTGACTGTGGCCTCGTCATCCGTGGGCAGCAGCGGTGCTAGCAGCACTTGAAACTGCTGGGTAAAACCGTGGTCCGCATTGAAGCGAACAGACTCAAGCCCCGGCTTCAAACCCTCGCAGGCCTCCAACAGTTCGAGATACACACGGGCAAAGAAGCGCAGGTCTTGCTTAACCCAGCGGTTGAAGTCTTCGCTGACGTTCAACCCCACCAACTCGTGATTGGTACGCACCCAGCGATGGTATTCCGTGCCGATCAGGTCAAAGTCTTCTGGCTTTGCACCTTTCTTCCGCTCGCGGATGTCGCCAGCGTACTTTGCGCGTAGCCACGCCTTGAAGAAATCTGCCTCGGTTTCCTTGGTGTCGCGGTCGTTGTCCCGCTTGGCAAAGGTCAGCAGCCATTGCTTGATTTCCTTGTTGGCCTCGGCCCGCTTGGTCGCATCGGTGATGCTCGCCAGCAGGTAGCCCTTGAGCATGTCGGTGTTGCTCAAGGAGAGGCCACGGTCATTCATGGTCTCGAAGATGGTGTACGCATCGGCGTCGGCGTATGCCGTGATTTCCACCAGATGCACTTTCTCAAGTAACCAATCGACAAAGTAAGGCAGTGCCTTGGTGCCGGATATATCTTGCGGGAAAGCATCGCCAATATCGTTGAAGCGACCAATCAGGTTGTGAACCGATTCGGACTGGTCGGCAGTGTCATAGCCCTTGCCATCAAACAAGGCCTCCATGCAGTCATTGCGCTCCGGCACATTCAGATTGAAGGACTTGGTGCCGAACTTCTTGGAGAAGATCAGTTCTTCAACGGGTTCTGCATCGTCTCGGTCTTTTTGCTGGCTGTGCAAGAAGAGCAAGAGCAAAGTCAGGCTGGTCATGCGTTGCTGGCCGTCAACGATCAGGCGTTCGCTGATCTGCTGCTCGTTCTTGCGCTGGCTGATGACAATAGAGCCAAGAAAGTAATGGCCGTAATTGGCAACGTCGGCGCGTTGGTGGGCTTCTTGATAGTCCTCCAGAAATGCGCCGGTCAGGTCAGACACAAGCTCAACCATCTGCTTGGTCTGCCACTTGTATTCGCGCTGGTAGTAGTCGATACCGTACTTGGCACCGGACAGCAGTTCGCGCACCGTGCGGGTCTTGCCTTGGATTTCTTGCATCACTTGGTTCCCGATACGAAGCTGACCAGTTGTTTCAACAGACCATCGGTTTCAGCTTCCAGTGCCAAAATTTCTGCTGTCACTTCTTCGAGACTGCGCAAAGGCTTGTGCTGATAGAAGTACTTGTTGAAGCTGACCTCGTAGCCGATCACGGTCTTATCGAGCGCAATCCACGCCTCGTCAACATGTGGGCGCACCTCTCGGATGAAGTATTCGTGGATGACGCTGGATGCCGTGGGCGTCTTGCTCTTGGCTAAGGGCACGTTCTCGGTGTCACGCAACTCGCTGTCAGGCTCGTATTCGATGTATTCGCCGGTTCTGGTGCTGGGCCAATAGCCATAGTCACCCAGCCGCTCGGCGGTGGTCTGCAGTTCCGAGAGCAGGTCTTTAAGTTTGGAGCCGCTAAGTTTGTGCTGCTTCTTGATAACTTTGGCAGCCCGTGGGTCGCGCCAGCTCACGGCGTTCAAAACCTGTTTTCGCTCGGGCGTGGAAAGCTTCAACTTCAAAGCAGCGCAAGCCTCATCCACCATGGTTTCAAACAAGTTGAAATCGAGGTGTTCGTCTGATCCCACCTTGGCGGCAATCTGCTGTGCGGCCAGCATGATGTCGCGTTGGGCCTGCCATGTGGTCTGTGCCAGTAGTTCTTTGCGGTTCTTGGGCGAGAGTGTTATTTCTTCGCGCTCAAGATGGTTTTCAATGGCCTCGGCGTGAGACTTGAGGTCGGTATAGACCTCATCGCCGTACTTGCCATAAACCCATTCCATAATTTCCTGCATGCCCGGTGTGAAGCGCAGGGTGCCAATGCGTTCAGGGCTGAACTGCGCCGCCAGACGCAAGGGGCGTTCTACCGTAACCTTGTAATAGCCAAAGTCCCGGTTGTCGAAGACCTTTGAAACGCCATCATCGGCTAGGCTCAGGTAAAGCTGGGTGATCTGCTGGATGTGCTCGCCCGTGAATTCGCAGTTCTTTTCGCCAAGGTTTTTGCGCAGCTTCTGGTACAAGTTGGAGGCGTCGATCAACTGCACCTTCCCTTGCCGCTTTTCCGTTTTGTGGTTGGACAGCAGCCACACATAGGTGGTGATACCAGTGTTGTAGAACAAGTTGTTCGGCAACTGGATGATGGCTTCGAGGTAGTCGCTCTCAATGATGTGGCGGCGGATGTTGCTTTCGCCGCTGCCTGCATCGCCAGTGAACAAGGCCGAACCGTTGTGGACGGATGCGATGCGCGAACCCGAAAAACGCGTGGCGTTCTTGTCGCTCAGGTCTGAGCGCCGTTTCATCTTGTCCACCATCTCCATCAGGAAGAGTAACTGGCCGTCTGATGAGCGTGGAATGGCGGGATAGAAGTCGAACGACTCGCCGGTGTAGTCCGAAAGATTGACTTGAAAGCGATGGTCAAGGACTTCTTTGCCCTCAATGATTCCTTTCTGGTCGCCCTTCCAAGACTTGCCGTAAGGCGGGTTGCTCAACATGAAGTCAAAGCGAGTGCCCGAGAAGTCGTTGGTGGCCAACGTCGAGCCAAATTTGATGTTCTCGGGGTCATTGCCCTTGATCATCATGTCGGATTTGCAGATGGCGTAAGTCTCGGGGTTGATCTCTTTGCCGTACAGGAACACGCCCACCTTGGCCTTAATCTCACCTTCGGCATCGGTCACGAAGTCTTGCGACTCGGTCAGCATGCCGCCGCTCCCGCACGCCGGGTCGTAGATCGTCAGCGGGTTGGGTAGCTGATCCTTCACCGGGATGAACACCAGATTGGTCATGAGGTTGATAACCTCACGCGGCGTGAAATGCTCCCCGGCCTCTTCGTTGTTCTCTTCGTTGAACTTGCGGATCAGTTCCTCGAAGACGTAGCCCATGCCAAGGTTTGACAAACCTGGCTGTGTACGGCCGTCTGGCCCTTTCCGGTCATCCGGGCTGAGGTTGATTTCCTCAGAAACAAATTTTTCGATCACGTCATGCAGCACGTCCGACTGCGCCATTTTGCGAATCTGGTTACGCAGGTCGAACTTATCGACGATCTCTTTAACGTTGTCCGAAAAGCCATCAAGGTAGTTCTTGAGGTTGGCTTCGAGCTGCGACGGATTGCCCAACAAGGATTTGAGCGTGAACTTGGACGTGTTGTAGAAGACGTAGCCGGACGCTTCGCGCAGCCCGTGGGGATCAAGGTCAGCCATATCGGCGTCTTCACGTTGGAAGCGCACTTCTTCCAGCACCGTGTCTTTTGAAGGCTCCAGCAGGCAGTCCAGGCGCCGAAGCACGAACATCGGCAGGATGACATCGCGGTACTTGCCGCGAACAAAGACATCACGCAGGCAGTCGTCAGCGATTGACCAGATGAACGAAACGATTTTGTTGTGTGTTGAGTGATCCATTAAGCTTATTTTTCTAATTCGTTGATGCAGCCACGTAAATGGCGCACGTTACTTCTGGCGCGGGTCAACTGGTTCAGATTGAATGTCCAATACCTTGTTGGCACAACGTTCGAAGTCCTCCCTTTTCACCGTCACACGCTTCTTCAACGCTGCCAGTGCCAGCTTGGTGTCGCTGCCACTTTTATCGTGTTCTAGCGCCGCCAAATACTCATTTAACTCACGTTCCATTTCGCGGTACTGGTAAAACTGAGAAGCCGCGACAAGTGCAACGGTCATCTTCCCATGTTTTGTTACAACTAACTCGCAGCCACCCATCACGTCCTCAATGACGCGGGACAACCCCGAGCGTGCATCCGAGAACGGAATAAGCTCATCCGTCGAAAAATTCATACCGATTTGACCATCAAAAAGTGAGCGAAAATTTGTACAAAGTTTACGCGCAAACCGATTTTTCGGCAAATTTCTGAAAATAACAGGGAGTTGCTTATTTTTTAAGCAATTCCAGCGCATTTGCTGTTTTGCTGGATAACCACCAGAACGCGGTTTTTTGGCTCAGTTGAGGGGCTCAAAGTGGCATTTGAGGGGCCAAAACGACCACTTTTAAGCGGTAAATTGGCATAATTTGTCACTTTTATATACTCAAAAACGCATAAAGATGGTAAAATACATCTATCGGTTAACAACTTCCAGAAATAGCGGTTTTCACTGTGTTTCAGAGTCGCCGATGGTTAATTGAGCAAGCCTAGACAGCCTGCCAAACCCATCCCAAAAACGTTCTGTTTTAGGGACGCTGCCTAGCTTCACCGGGCAGCAAAGAATTCCACCCCGCATACGAGCCTGAACTGTGTGCCTGATCGCCTCCAAGCATCGGGCTACTTTCGCTTGTCTGTACCCGATGAACCTGTTGACCTGGCTGACCGCGCAGGCGGCTGGACCGGGTCTGGAAACCGACATGAGCCCAAAACAAACAGGCGGCGTCGATAAAGATGCTGAACCAAATGCAGACCCGACGGTTGCTCCTTATGGCGTGCCGCCCCATCCTGCAAATGAAGCCTATGCCAAGTGCATGGCCGCTGTCCTGATGAAGACCATAGGTATGAACCTGAGCAGCATCACGACCAGTGAAAACTTTCCATGGCCTGCCATCCAGATCAGGGACTACTTTGCGGAACATTTTGGCGAGCACATTGAAGCACCTGACAAACAGAACGTGCCCAAGTTCTTGCTACCGCCTGAACAACGTGTCACCCCGGTAATAGTCCCTGCGGCGTTTCGCTACCGAATGGACTTGCTGGAACTGGCGATCCCAAATCAGGCGTGTGCAGTGGTGCGCAATCTGGACTGGCTAACCGAAGTATTCCACCTCGGCCAAGCGGAGCAGAAGGTACTGCTTTGGACCTATGTGGTGAATTGCCAGATGCACCCCGTCATTGAGGGCGTTATGAGCGAGATTCAGTTCTGCAATGAACTCCAAGCCTATGCCGCACTTTCACTGCTGCTGGATGAGCCTGAATCCGAAGTTGCGAAGTGCTTTGCTGCACCCTGTCGCCTGCGTGGAATGCGGCTCATTGATTCGCACCCGTGGCGGTATCCGCTGACGTTGGACAGCTTCTTTCAAGGCACTGAGAACTTGACCGATGTGCTGGAAGTCGTCCACTACAGCCGCGCCGGAATGCTGCAACGCCTGCCAGAACTGTCCTTGTACTGGTCGATGCTGCCTGATGCTGGTGTCCCGAACGAGCAGTTTTACAGGTGGTTCAAGCCTGCAATGGCTGAAGCTTGCGTGGCAACGGCCAACAACCAGCCACTCACGGCGGCACACATCGAAGAACTGGTGTGGTGGCTGATCGGCTACCGACTGCCCGCCGGACAGTTTGAACCGCTGGCCGGAAACATTGATTTCGTGACCATTCAAAAGGCCATTCAACGCTGCTGCATGGAGCGTAGTCGGCATGAGCAAGTCATCACGCAATTGGCCGTCATGCAGGCGCTTTACGCCGCAGTGCCGTAGCCATTAAGCAAGCACCGCTGACACCGCCAATTCCCGGCTACGTGCAGCACTGATTTTCTAACCGCGTGCATTGGTATCCGACAACTGACTTCGGAGAACAACGCACGTCCATACGTTTCACAAAAAGGAGAAGACCATGACCACCAACGACACCACAACTGACGATGCGCGTTCACAAACGCCAGTCACGATCATCACCAATTCAGCACGTTTTGCACTCGGGCAAGTTGTTGCCACACCGGGCGCGCTGGCGCTGCTTCAAGCAACAGGTCGCAGTGCCGCCAGCCTGCTTGCACGCCATATGCATGGTGACTGGGGCGACACGTGCCGGGACGACGCAGCTTTGAACGAACTTGCAATCGCTGACGGCTCCCGAATCATGAGCGTTTACAGGCTTGTTGACGCTGAAAAGCTCAAGGCCACGCCGAAGCAAAAGCGAGCAGATTTACCCACTGTCTGGGTCATCACAGATGGCACGAACGACGATGGAAAACGTGAATACACAACGCTGCTGCTGCCGGAGGACTACTGATGGCAAGCAGCCCTCGACCCAAAGAAGTAAAAGTAGCCTATCGGTTTCAGCGCGTCTATCCAGATTTGCAAACCGGGCACGCACTGACCGTCAAGGCGACCAGAGCGGAACCAAGTGCCCTGCATGAAATGGGGCGGCGCAAGTTCGGCCTTGCGGCAGAAATATTCAGCGCGTTCAAGCACACGTATTTCACGGGTGTTCATGCGGCGGAATGGGTGGAACTGTTCAACGGCTTGCACCTTCCACTGCAACTGACCTCCAAGTTCGGCGGGGAAGACAACGCCGATGGTCACGCGGTGGAGTGGTTGATGCGGGGCGAACTGGTGGCACTGGCGTTCGCCTCGGTCAAGCACCAAAAGACCAAGCATTGGAGTTTGGGCATTGGCATAGAGGGCGCTGTGATCGACAAGATTCACAGACCGGACACGATTTTGCTGCTCGATCCCAGCGCGTCAGAACCCGGCTTTCAAGCGTTCAATGCGCGGATGCGGTTGCCCGTGTCTGGTGCTGGCGGTCGCAGTGCCAAGTCAAATCTGGTCAAGCCTTCGGATGCTGGAAAGCGCAAGCCCGTGACGTGGCTCTATGAGTCGATGGAATGGAATGCCGAAGATGTAAGGCTATTGGCCGCAGTTCGGATACGTCGAACCGACACCAGTTAGCGCAGTGGGGAACGGCGCGACCCCTGCTTACGTTCGCCAATTACTTCAAGCGAAGCTTCATTGGCACGGCGCTTAACGGGTTGCTTGCGCGTTCGCTGCTTGGATAGATGCACCTCAAACCCGGCAACCAACTCCGAAGTTGGCAGCCCAAGTGGCTTGGACAGCGCCATCAGCAACAGCAGCGTTGGACTGGCAAGACCCCGCTCAAGCAGCGACACATAAGTGCGATCAATCGCGGCATCAAACGCCAGCTCCTGCTGGGACTTGTTGTTCTCTATCCGAACTCCTTTCAGGTACTCACCAAACGCCACGGAAAGTGGGTGTCTTTCAGACGCAACTTTCTTTTTGGGTTTGGCTTTATCAGATATGGAATTCATTGACGCGAAGATGCGTCATTGAAGGATATATAGCGACGGAGTTAATGCTGCATTGTCATGTCAGAATCTTACTGTGCAGAGTAAACACTGCATTGACCTAAAAACAGAATGGAGACCCTTATGGGAGCGTTAACAAACGTGGGCGTCAGCATGTCCGTGCTGCTTGCCCTGACTGGATGTGGAAACAAATCACCCTCGTGTACTGACCCGGCAGCGGTCGATCTGGTGAAGACGATCTACCAGCAAAGCTTCGATAAAGAGCTTTCGGCCATGAGCGATGAGCGTAAGCAACGGGTTCAGTACACCGCCAAAGACACGAAGATTTCGGTGGAATCCATCAGAACAGCCAGTGCAGACGATACGGTCGGCAAGCGAACCTGCGAGGCGCAGTTGATAGCCACGGTTCCGGCAGATGCGGTACCTAACGTTCCCGAATTGAAAAACCAGTTGCGCTCCATCTACGACGCTCAAGGTGTCAGCATGGAAGGCACGGCCATCAAGGGCCAAGTGACGTACACGGCTCAACGCACCGAAGACAAAGGCGAATTGATGGTTTCACTGGTGGGGCATATGCCTGTCATTAACCGTCAGCGGCCAATTCAAGGGCCTGCTTGGAGACAAGTACCCGGTATTCCAGACCAATATGGAAGTCGCCGGAGAGCTTCATGCTGAGGACGGCAATCTGATCGTTGGCAGTGGAAACGCACCCCACGACGGTGGCACCAATGAAGCCATGTTCGCCGTCAACACGGCCACAGGCAAGTATTACGCGGTGCTTTTCACCGATGGCAAGACGTTCAATGCATTTGGGGTGGCAAACATGCGCGAATTGCCAGCGCCTTTACTTCAATGGTTTCAAAACAAAGGCGGCAAATTGTGAAGCACATCATCAATCGTATTTGGACTGTATCTGTCCTAGCATGTACTGGCACTATTGCGCACACCACCTTTGCGCTGGCTCAATCCAGCAACCCCTATGCTGACGGCAATGCCGCTGCGCCTGACGAATGGCTGTTGGTCAAAAAAGGCAATCCGTGGTGGTACGAAACTAAGCCAAGTCCCACGCCTGTTCAGCTTCAGAAGCGCACGCTAACAGCGGCAGAGCAACCCATCATTGACCGAGCACGCGCATTGGTGGCAAATCGGCCAGCCAAAGCGTTTGTTTTGATGGATGGTGACACGGTACTGTACTCAGAGACAAAAGCGCCAGCGGACGCTGATTCAGTCTTCTTTGGCTTTTCCATGGGCAAGACAGTTACGGCTATGGCCGTTGGTCAGGCGATCTGCGCCGGAAAGCTCAAGCTGGAAACAAAAGCCAGCGAAGTTATGCCGGAACTCAATGGCAAGGCATTGGGCAATGCCACTGTGCGCGATCTGCTGCGCATGGCATCCGGTGCGGCTGATCCCAACCCTGATAGTTCAGTCTGGACACCTGACCAGTTCAAAGAGTGGGGTCGTGGCAATCTGAATCTGGTTAACTTGGTGACGGAGGATCGTATTGCCAAAGCCGCCAAGGGCGTGTTCTCAGATTACAAACCGGGTGAAGTGTCCACCTATAAGAGTACAGACCCCTACGTGCTGGGCATCATGGTCAGCCGCGCCACGGGTACAGTGTGGAGCCAATGGATTCAGGAACAAATCTTGAACCCAATGGGTGCCGCCAAACCGGGACTGTATGTTCAAGACCGCCAACAAAACGGACTGGCCGACAGTGGTTTGAGAATGCGTTTAGAGGACTGGATGCGGTTCGCCGTGTGGGTTAAGCGCAGTTCAAAAGAGGTAGGGTGTTTCGGTGACTACGTGCGTGCTGCAACCAGCACTCAGATTTCCAACGGAAGTAACCCCAGCACCCGCAAAATGGGCAAGCTGTTTGGTGGCTACGGCTACTTCACTTGGACAGAAAACAGCATCGTACCCAATACGGCATGGGCTTCTGGCTGGGGTGGTCAACGCATTGGCTGGAATACCAATCCCGCCAACAACCGGATGGTCATCACTTTCTCCAACGTGGAAAGCTGGATGCCGGACGTTTACGAGCTTGCCAAGGACTGGAGCAGTCTGAAGTGAAGTAAGCTACATACATAGCGGGCGTAGCTGGATTAATCTGGACTAAGCCCTAATCAAAAAAACCATGACGGTAAAGCTGACGGTATGGACGACCTTGGACTATTCACTCTGACTGTCTCAAACAGTGCAACGCGAAACGAAGACATTCAAGTTTTCGTTCGGGTTGACAATTGAGTGGGAATAAGCCGGATACACCGGGCCTGAAGCATGCGCGCCATTTTTAGCCTCCTGGGTTTGCTGCTGGTAGTGCTGTTTCTTGGCCTGCTGGCCAAGAAACAGCTGGCGCCTGCGGTGCAAACGCCTCAGGCGGCCGTCTCTGCGCAGAACATGCCTCAGCAAGTCAAACAAGCCGTGGATGCTGCCTTGCAGCAGCCACGCGCCGTGCCCGATGAAAACCCTTGATGTTTTTGGCAGTTGGCGCAGGTTTTATCTGCGGCAGCCGCTACTTAATTCATAGCAAATATGGTCTTGAACGACGCCGATGCAATGCAGCTGGCCTTGGCTGAAGCAGATCTTGCCGCCGCTGCAGGCGAGGTGCCCGTCGGCGCCGTGGTCGTGAAAGATGGAAAGGTGATTGCCAGCGGCCGTAATGCGCCCGTGGATGGCCATGACCCTACTGCCCATGCCGAAATCGTCGCCCTGCGTGCGGCAGCCCAGGTGCTGGGCAATTACCGGCTGGACGGCTGCGAAATGTTCGTCACGCTGGAGCCCTGCACCATGTGCAGCGGAGCCATGCTGCACGCACGGCTGCAACGCGTGGTGTTTGGTGCGGCCGACCCGAAGACCGGCGCCGCAGGATCGGTATTGAACGTATTTGCCCACCCTCAGTTGAACCATCAGACCCAGGTGCAAGGCGGTGTGATGGCAGAAGAATGCGCCCAACTGCTGCAAGACTTTTTCCAGCACCGGCGTGCTGCGCAACGACAGGCGCGCCATGTGCTTCGTGAGGATGCTTTGCGCACGCCAGAAGGTCGGTTTACCGATCTGGGCGATTTTTCATGGACTACGCACTACATCAACGACCTGCCAGCGCTTGCAGGCTTGCGCATGGCGTATGTGGATGAGGGGCCTCAGGCTGCGGGCCTAACCTATGTTTGCCTGCACAGTAAGACCGGGTGGGGCTACCAGTACCGGCAGATGCTGGCACCATTACTGTCCGCAGGGCATCGGGTGCTGGTGCCCGACCTGGTTGGGTTTGGCCGCAGCGACAAGCCCAAGAAAGAGGCTCAGCACAGTCTGGACTGGCATGGTCGCATCCTGCGGGAATGGATGCAGCACCTGGCGCTGCACCACGTGGTGCTAGTCGTGCAGGCGGCAGATCCCTTAGGCCAAGCCTTGCTGACAGCGATGCCCGAGGTTTTTCACGGCTTGTTGGTGTTGCAGCCTGCCTCCGCACACGAGGCAGACAATGCACCGTTTCCAGACCTGGGGCACCGTGCAGCTCCGCGTGCATGGGCCCGCAGGGCAGCAGAGCAGGGCGCTGCTGCTGCAACCGGCATATCGCATGAAAAAATGCGGCAACTGGCTTGCCCGCCGGGCTCGCAAGCGGCGCAACAGGCTGCTATCTATTTAACTTAGCCTGATTGGCCAATGGGATACTCCTGCGCGTGACCAAACATATCTATATTTATTCTCCCTCTGGCGCAGTGCGCGACAAGGCTGCTTTCAAGCGCGGCGTAGCCCGCCTCAAAACCCTGGGCCATACGGTTGAAATCGACACCGATGCCCTCAAGAGCCATATGCGCTTCGCCGGCGACGATGCCACCCGCGTTGCCGCCATCCACCGTGCGGCCGCTAGCGGTGCCGACGTGGCACTGATTTCACGCGGCGGCTACGGGCTGACGCGCTTGCTGGGCCAGATTGACTACACGGCCGTGGCCCATGCCATCCACCACGGCACGCAGTTTGTCGGTTTCAGCGATTTCACGGCTTTGCAAAATGCGGTGCTGGCCCAAACCGGTGCCATCACCTGGGCCGGGCCGGCACTGGGCGAAGACTTCGGCACGGCGGAGCTGCCGGACGACATCATGGAAGCCTGTTTTGACGACTTGGTCGAAGGGCAGGGCGAGGGCGCCGGCTGGCGACTGGGTCGCGAAGATGCCCAACTCGCTATTGATTCAGTAGCTGTCGGTGCTTATGCTGATTGCGCTAGCGGCAGTTTTTATATCAAAGATGCCACGTTGTGGGGCGGCAATCTTTCGGTCCTCGTGTCGCAGATCGGTACGCCGTATTTCCCGGACATCCAAGGCGGCGTGCTGTTTCTAGAGGACGTGGGAGAGCACCCTTACCGCATCGAGCGCATGCTGACCCAGTTGCTGTATAGCGGTGTGCTGGCGCGCCAAAGTGCGGTGGTGCTCGGGCAGTTCACCAGTTTTACCAAGGTGCCGCATGATGGCAACTTCCGAATGGCAACCGTGCTGTCCTGGCTGCGCAGCCAGCTGAAAGTTCCAGTACTGACGCAGCTCCCCTTTGGACATGTCCCCACCAAGGTCTTGCTGCCGGTCGGTGCCAAGGTGGAACTGGCCGTGGAAGGGCGCGAAGCACTGATCGTATGGGGTCATTTACCCTCTGGATGCACGGATCCCAGTCACGACCACAGCCATCACCACTGAAAGTCGTTCAAGTGCCCAGGGAGCTGGGGCGAGCTTTCAGGCTTCTGGGTAACGAGCCCTGGAACAGCCGAGTAACATGCTCCATTTTGGCGCGCGCATCTATTTCTCCACTCTGGCTGGCCAAGGTGGCCATCAGGTCCGCACGCAGGTACCACAAGACCTGCACATCCTTGGCGTTGCGTATCTTGCGTTCCAAGTAAGAGGGTTCTGACGCTTCTGGGGTCAGGCAAGACAGCATCGTCGAGCGAATCAACTCCAACTGCTGCTCCTGCCGTCCATCCACCCGGCCAGACTCCGGGCGGAGAAAGCTGAACAGGCTGAACAGTACGGAGTTTTTAGGGGCGGCCATGGGCAGACAAGCGGGTATTACACAAGAGATAGGACCCTGCGTTTATACCAAGACCTAATGCCCGCGCGCAGCGTTTATGAAGCCAGTCATCATTTGCCGGCTTGATACATACTTGGGCCGTGTGCTCTCCCACCATTGCCCTCGAATACTGTAGATCTAGGCTGCGGAACAACGCTTTGCACGCATAATTTCACGTAGCTATCGGATTTTCTTTTCGCAACTACTACACCGCTACCACTATGGGCGTTCAGGCTACCGTCGTATTTGTCGACCTCACCGGAAGTACTGCTTTCTATGAAGCTCTGGGCAATGCCAAAGCGGCCCAGACGGTGACGCGGCTGACGCAGTGGATCAGTGATGTCTGCGCGGCCTACCAGGGCCGCGTGGTGAAAAAGTTAGGCGATGGCGTGTTGGCCGTCTTTGTGGGGGCAGAAAACGCGGTGCGCGCAGTGATCGACATCCAGCGTGGCCACCAACTTCGACTGCTGAAATGGCCGGCAGTGATTCGCATGGAAATCAAGGCCGGCATAGCCTATGGCGAGGTGGTGGAGGTGGAGGGGGATTGCTATGGCGACGCTGTCAATGTTGCCTCACGGTTGAGTGATCTTTCGGGCGCCAATCAGGTCTGGGTGACCGAAGCCTTGGTCGATGAGTTGGGTGACGACGCTGGTCTGCGCTTTTTGCGCCTGGGGCCGGTGAGCATAAGGGGCAGGGCAGAACCCTTGCCGTTGTACCGGCTCGAATGGCAGGACGGCGCGGTGTCAGAATTTTTGACCATGCAGGCCACGTTGCTGCAAACCGAGCACCCCGTCGAGCGCTCCGCTGGGCAAATCCATCTGTCTTATTTGGACCACAGCAGCAGCTTTTCGTCCGCAGCCATGCCTGTGCACCTGGGGCGGGCGGAGACTGCCGAATTCTTCATCGAGGACCCCCGCGTATCCCGCCTGCACGCCAGGATTGAATGGCGTAACGGGGCATTCTTCCTGACCGATATGAGCAGCTTTGGCACTTGGGTTCGGTTTGCCGGTAGCGATAACGATGTACCTTTGCGTCGCAATGACTGCGTGTTGCATGCATCCGGCGAAATTGCACTCGGCGTACCTTTTAATGATTTCAGTACGCCCACGGTGCGCTTCTCGCTGTCGCAATCGCATTTCTCTTTTTTTTAAACTGCACGGTGGGTTTGCGGTGCCAACGAGCAACCAAGCCTGCGGGACTAAAATTTGCGGCATGGATATAGCGCCATACTTCATCGCTGGGTGGCCGGCCAAGCAGTACATATGACCAAGAAGAACACCATTGAATTTGAAGACATGAATCTACAAGTCGGCGTACGACTCCAGATTCTTTTGAACCATAGCGACAACTCCGTGGCGCACTACTCGACGCTGATCGGCTATGTTGCCGGCGAATATCTGTTGCTCACGATTCCACAAGACAGCCGTGCCATGGTTGGCTTGCAACAAAGTATGACGGTGGTCATACGGGTGTTTACGGGCGTATCCGTTTTTACCTTTGAAAGCAGAATCGAGGCTTTGGTGCAAACGCCTCGCGCCTTCATGTTGCTTGCGTTTCCCGTCGCGATCCAAAAAGTAGGTTTACGCAAAGCCGTTCGTGTCAAAGCAAATTTACCCGTGCGCGTAAAAAGCCCGGTAGATGCAGAAGACGTTACAACAGCCACGCTGTCTGACATCAGCCTTTCAGGTGCCTTGATCTCCACCAGCAAGCCCTTAGGCACTATGGGAGACATGGTATCTATTGAGTTTTCACTGACTGACCAAACGGTAGACCAACTAGTCACCATCACAACGACAGCTTCAATCCGCAGTCTGCAGCAATCGGCCGGTAGTACTGCAGACGGGGCCACATTCCAGACCGTGTATTCCCACGGCATCAACTTCCACGATATTGACGCAGCCAAGCAAGTCGTGCTCCAAAATTTTGTGTATGAAACATTGCTGGTGCATCGCAGTTGAGGCCAGATCGTCTTACGAGACGATCCAGCAACTCAATTTATTAACATAATATACATCGTATTAAGCAATTACAACCACGAAGGCAGTCGGATTGATTGCTGCGCACGCACGTAGGTTGCGCGGTGCTGCACGGCTCTGTTGGCGATCTGGCTCCTACTACTGCCGAAGAGCAGATCTCGATGCTTGTGGCGAGGCATCGTCCGATCCGCGACATAGGCTGGCAGCACGCTGACCGGGGCCACATGCACGCATCAGAGTGTTGCATACCGTACAGACTGCGGATGTCATTTGACCTAAGTTCGATACTGAAACCGGTGGCTTCCCGCATTTATTTACGGAAGGATGTCGTGGTTCAAGCCGTTGGCCTGAATACAGGTACTGCCATACACAAGTGCCACGGTAGACCTAACAAGGGCAATCCAAGTCTATCCCGCGAACCAACGTAAGGCCATAACCGCTGGCGATCCTGCGCAATAGCGGCGCGCGTTCACACCTAAAACCGATACAACCCGCCGGGGTACTTGCGGCGGTGAAGGTAAATTGATTTAAAAAAAGGAGGCTGACCTATGTCACAAAGCACCACTGTCAATCGACGCGTCGTTTTAAGCGCCCGACCAATCGGCGCGCCGAATGCAGAGGACTTCCGAATAGAACGCAGTCCTGTGCCGCACGCGGTGGACCATCAGGTTCTGTTACGCACGCTGTATTTGTCACTGGACCCCTATATGCGCAGCCGGATGAGTGATGGTCCTTCATACGCCGCACCCGTAGCTATCGGTGACGTCATGGTGGGTGGCACAGTATCGCGGGTCGAGGAATCCCATGGCAGCGACTTCAATGTGGGTGACCTGGTATCGGGATACATGGGTTGGCAGGACTATGCATTGTCCGATGGCAAAGGTCTTAGATTGCTCTATCCCGAGGAATCACACCCCTCTCGTGCCCTGGGCGTGCTGGGAATGCCAGGTTTTACTGCGTACATGGGGTTACTGGATATCGGCCGTCCTGAGGCTGGGGAGACCGTCGTTGTTGCCGCCGCAAGCGGGCCAGTGGGTTCGGTAGTCGGCCAGGTCGCCAAACTTAAAGGCTGCTATGTCGTGGGCATTGCGGGTGGTAAAGAAAAGTGCCGCTATGTGATAGACGTCCTGGGTTTCGACTACTGCGTCGATCACCGCGCAGACGACTTAGCCGGCCACTTGGCGGCCTCATGTCCGAAAGGCATTGATGTGTACTTCGAGAATGTCGGCGGCCTGGTGTTCGATGCCGTATTGCCTCTGCTTAACCCGAAAGCCCGCATCCCGGTGTGCGGGTTGGTCGCCACCTATAACGCCACGGAGATGCCGCCAGGTCCAGATCGATTGGGCCTGCTCGTAGGAACCTTACTGCGTAAGCGCATAAAGATGCAGGGGTTCATTGCATTCGACGATTACGGGCCACGTTGGAGTGAGTTTTCTGGCGCGATGGGCGAATGGGTAAGGGAGGAAAAAATCAAGGTTCGAGAAGATATCGTCTTCGGTTTGGAGAACGCACCGGAAGCCTTCATTGGACTATTTCAAGGCAAGAACTTCGGTAAGCTCATTATTCAATTGGCTCACGAATAAGCAACTCCATTCCACATCCAATCCCATCTGGTGCGCATGCAGATGCCGCCATGCGCATCCTAGGGCGCGTGTGTGCTCCATGACTTCGCTGGCAGCGTCGATCTGCGGCCAAGGAATGACAGTTTGAATAGTACAGGTTGGAAGCCGTCGGCATTCACACTGGTCTGGCCTGCTCCAAGTTTGTTGCGCAGCGACGTGACCACACGCGGCCATACATATCCACATCGCATTAGAACCAGAACTCAATTTATCGCCTGCCTGGAATCTAATGTTCCAGGCTCCCGTCGTCAAGACGATTGCGCCCACCCTGCCCTACCCATCGTATTACAACCAAGTCATTAGATTTCAAGCAAAGAGGCCTGGCGCACAGAGCGTTCGCCATCACACACCTACAGTCGTCATATATACAGGAGGCCAATCATGAAATCTGATAGTCAACTCAAACACGATGTCCTTGATGAACTCAAATGGGAACCAAGCGTTAATGCAACAAACGTGGGTGTGGAGGTTCGCGACGGCATTGTCACCCTTGCCGGCCGCGTCGAAAGCTTCTCGGAGAAATGGCATGCCGAACGCGCTGTGCAGCGGGTGCATGGCGTGAGAGGCCTGGCTGTAGACGTCAATGTCGAACTGCCTGGCCTACGTCAGCATACAGATGCAGATATAGCAGCAGCAGCCAGAAACATCTTAGACTGGGCTACGAATATTCCTAAGAAATCGATCTCGGTCATGGTTGAAAATGGCTGGTTGACACTTTCCGGAACGGTAGATTGGTCGTACCAGCGCCTGGCTGCCGCGCAGGCTGTACGGCATCTACTGGGCGTCACAGGTCTCAGCGACCAGATTGTCCTGAAATCCGTGCCAGCTAGTGACCCCCACGCGGTCAAAGTCGCGATCGAAGCTGCATTGAAGCGTCGCGCGGTCGACAGCGCAAACTCGATTTCAGTCACCATGTTGGGCACGGAGGCCACCTTGACTGGTATGGCGGGAAGCTGGTCCGAACGCGAATTTGCCGAAGAAGCCGCATGGTGCACTGCGGGAGTCAGGTCGGTGGTTGATAGGATCTCAGTCACCTACCAATAAGTCACGACAGCCAACTGCAGCGGCAGTGGGCATGAAGTCCGGATATTTCGAAAGACCCGAACCTGAAGGTTAAATTCAGAAAGTACGCCGGTGAATGTTATCCAGCCGAACAGCGCAAAATATAAAAGCAGCAGTAAAGAAGCATGTTAGCCAGACACTTCGACCTGCTGGCGCTAACGCCGACTGCTCAGTGCATGCATTCTCATCAATAAATTAAGGCGACCTTTGCGTGGAAGAAGCTCAATCAAGTGATTCTGTACGTTAGGCAAAATGTTCTTTCGAGCTGGCGGCTGGCCACGACGGCCAGTTATGCGCAATCCAAATGGCACCGCCCAACCATGCAGTTGGCTGTATCGCCATAGGTACCACCAACTTTCTACGGCGAAGATGCCCTCCTCCGTGCAGCCATTGGCATAGAAAATCAGCGAAAGATGCCTTGCTGCGGTTCGTATGGCGGTCACATCAAACCGGTCAGCGAGTTGCTCCGTAACGCCCAGGACGCGTTGTTTGCATCCGTATAGGTGTAACCCAACGACTTGGTGGGTGTGGCTCACTTCAGCAGACTGGCTGAGCCACCGTGCACGAACCGCCACCCTGAAGACAATCATGGCTAAATTCGCTCATGTCTTCTCATCGGATAAGTGCCGGGTCTTGGATTCTGTCCACCAGCTGCGGGTCGGCGGGAGCTTACCGCCCACTACAAGCAGGTCACTTCGTGGCGAGCTTCCGGAGCTTTTTTGAATACTTTGGTCACGTAACACGGCGTAGTGACGCTATGCGATGTTGTCTGTGCGCTACCGTACCCCGCCGCCCGCGCACGATCTGCGAAGCCAAACCGCTATGGTCCTGGGCAGCTGCGCCGGACCTCAGTCGACTCTATGTGGCAAGTTTATGTGGCAGTAGTCGGTCGTACTCCTTCTTGACCACGGCGTAGCACTCACATGATCGCTGCTCCAAGCCGTCCCGATCAACTACGGTGATATGACCGCGGACATAACGAATCAAGCCCGCATTCTGCAATTTCATGGCACCTTGCGTAACGCCCTCTCGGCGAACACCGAGCATGTTGGCGATAAGTTCTTGAGTCATCACGAGCTCACTGCCTTGAAGTCGATCCAGACTCAGTAAAAGCCAACGGCACAGTTGCTGGTCTAATGAATGGTGGCGATTGCACACTGCAGTTTGCGCCATCTGCGTAATAAGGGCTTGTGTATATCGCAACAGCAGGTGCATCGCCGGCCCGGTGCGGTTGAACTCGTTTTTCATGAGCTGAGACTTCAATCGGTAGCCCATCCCCGCACTTTGCACGACCGCACGACTGGGCGTCGACTCACCGCCCATAAATAATGACACGCCTACAAGCCCTTCGCAGCCGACTACGGCAATCTCAGCAGAGGCGCCATTCTCCATTACGTATAGGAGAGACACGATAGCGTCTATGGGGAAGTACACATGACTCAAGGTTCGGCCAGATTCGCATATCACTTGACCCAAAGGCATTTTTACCAATTCAAGTTGGGGGAACCAACGTTCTCTCTCGGCATTCGGCAACGCGGCCAGTAGTCTATTGTCGATGGGGTTAGGTGAGATAGCCATTCAGATGCTCCATAACTATTCGTGGGTGCAACGCTGATGTGGCTCTGCGCTCAAGTGCTTTGAATATTAGCTCCTACCCATCGACCATTTGTACGTCTGTTGATAGATGGACCAATTCGCGGCGTGCACCTGCGCAAACAATCGCTGAATGAGGCGTGCAATACGCGGTGTTCACCTACAGACATAGCGCCGAGTTGTCATTTTCTGGAAATTTCAATGGTCAATCGGCAATTGCCACTCTAGTCAGGTTTAGATGCCACCCTGAATGATCGCCGTCATGCAACCAGGTTCGGCTATACCAACATAGGCTGAAGAATGGAATGCAGCGGATTCGGCTCTGAGATTTATGTGGTCTGGCGCACAGACCTTCGCCCACCGGTGCGCAGACGATAGGGCATCTTTTCCAATGGATACCAATCGATGAAAACCTATATACGACTCGGGCAGGACGTTCTGGATGAGCCCGAATGCAAGCCTTCAGCCCACGCCGCGCAAATCGGCTTCGAACTAGAAGATGTGTGGTGACCCTTGCCTGCCTGGTGGAAAGTTATGCGTAAAAATGGACGACCAAGATGGATGTGAGGCTTCCCGCGCTTGGGACGCGCGCCGATGCCGACATTGCCCCTTCGGCCGAGACTGCCATCAGTTGGATTGCATCGGTGCCAAACGGCGCGATCCGAGTTCTAGTTGAGAGAAGCTGGATCACCCTGAGCGGCGAATGGGCGCAGGCCTCCATGACAAGGCTCGGGCAGGCTACATCTGCCAGCCTGATCACACAGCACGCCACCCACAGATGGCCGGTACAGCCGGGAAAGCGTCTGAATGTGATCTTTGGGGTGGAGATACCGCCAAGTGCTTGATGTGCACGCGTTCGAGCGACGTCAGCGCCCGTCATGGCAACGTTGGTTAAGAGAGCTTGTCCTACTTGCCTGCTGCGCCTTCACTCTGCAGGCCCCGGTTCGGGCAGAACCGGTGGAACCCACCCAAGCAGAACTCGACGCGGTAACACGGATCTTCATGAAGGAAGTCGATCATCTTCTCTCCGTACCCACTGCTGACCAGGCGCTTTATGCCAACCGCCTGCAGCAGTCGCTGGTTGCGGCCAGCCTGAAAGACTTACCTACACAGGCTTTTGTCGTTGTGGATCGCAACCCGCAAGTCCAGGCTGTATTCGTGGTCGTGCGGCTGCGCGGTGGTAGCCTACACTGGATCGGCGCCACGTCGGTATCGACCGGCAAGCCTGGCCGGTTTGAACATTTCTATACGCCCCTCGGGGTCTTCGCACATTCGTTGGACAATCCCGACTTCCGTGCCGAAGGCAGCTTCAATAAGAACCATATTCGCGGCTACGGCCTGCGTGGAAGACGGGTCTTCGATTTCGGCTGGCAGATCGGCGAACGCGGTTGGGGCAAAGGCGGCGTGAGCCAGATGCGGCTCCAGATGCATGCCACCGACCCTGATGTGCTGGAGCAGCGCCTCGGCCAGGCGGACTCGGAGGGCTGTATCCGGATTCCCGCCACACTGAATCTTTTCCTGGACAGGCTGGGCGTATTGGATTCGGACTACACGGCCGCGATCGTCAACGGCAACCCGTTGTGGGTCATCCAGCATCAGGGTGCAAAGCTGCCGTGGCCCGGCCGCTACCTGGTGATCATCGACTCCCGGGCTAGCGGACGGCCCTCCTGGTCGCCAGCACCTGGGCTGCGCAAAGCAATCAAGCCAGCTTCGGCACCAGTGGTTAGGCCGTTTCGCGTCAGCCCGGGGTCGTCATAAAGCCGTCTACGCCTATCGATAGGCCGGCTCAGTCAAAGTCAAACGCTGTGGCCCATATCCTCCTGGCTACAAGGCTGCTATTTGTAAAGAGCCATGCTTAGGCGGGACTGATGATTGTGACGGTCGCTTTCACGGCATATGGCTCTGCGAGCCGAATTCCGCAGACAGTTAACCGAGCGATGCATGCCGTGCCGACGTGCGCTGCCGTACAGACCGCACTAGACCGGTGGGGGCATGCTCAGTTGCCCAGCCCATAAGGCGCCGATCCCCCGAAAAGGTAAACGGCCAAGTTTGGCTCGGGAAAAGCCCATCCACGCAACACGAAAGCTCATCATGAAAAGCTCAGATTCCTCCTTATACGTTTTTGATACTCGAACCGAAGCCGAAGAAGCGATTCGCAAGCTAGCCCAATCCGGTTTCGAAATGAACCATCTTTCGCTGGTGGGCAAGGGTTACCACAGCGAAGAGCAACCCATGGGCTTTTACACGGCGGGCGACCGCATTAAGGCCTGGGGCGGCACTGGCGCTTTCTGGGGTGCCATCTGGGGTTTGCTGCTCGCACCCGCTGTTTTTGTCTTACCGGGTCTCGGGGTTCTAGGTATGGCGGGCCCGTTGGTGGCTACCCTGGTTTCTGCATTGGAGGGAGCCGTAGTGGTCGGCGGCCTCTCCGCACTCGGCGCTGCGTTGACGCAGATTGGAGTGCCGAAGGACCAGGTCATCAAGTACGAAGCAGCGCTGAAGGTCGACAAGTTCCTACTGGTGGTGCACGGTAGCGTTGAGCAGCAAGCTCAGGCCCGCGCCCTGCTCGAACAATCCAAGGCCGCCATCCCGGTATGAAGGGGCCACGCGCGCATTACCACGCATTCCAGGTAAAACACACCAT
Organism: Burkholderiales bacterium; assembly: GCA_026400275.1. GTDB lineage: Bacteria > Pseudomonadota > Gammaproteobacteria > Burkholderiales > Burkholderiaceae_C > Rhodoferax_B. Next base: position 3,821 of record JAPLPK010000245.1, on the reverse strand, counting down.
TCGAATGGAGCACTCATGAAGCACGACAGCAAGACTAAACCAGTCGGCCCACTCCCGGCGCGTCCTTCGCGCGCCTTGACCGCCAAACAGAAGCAGGAAAAGGTAGAACCGCTGGAGGTGCTGGGACGACACAGCAACACAGGGCAAAAAGATCACAAGGTAGCACGCTGATGACCTACCAGGGCGCCCGCCCCGAGCCCAACGAGAGCCAACGGGTATTTCACATTTCCGCTATTCGTTGGGACAAGGAGGGCCACGTGGGCGACGTCTCATGGGCGGAGATCAGCTCTGACGTGAACCAGAAAGTGACCGCCCCGACAATGGTTCCCGTGGCAGACGTCGTCGACGCGATCCACGATGGCGCGCAGGTCAGTGCAGCTTTTCCTCACTGGCCGGTGTCTCTGCCGCCGCGTCCGATCGAGGTGATGAAGCGTCTGGACGGCAGCGAAACGATTGTCCTGGTGCAAAACGCAACGGCAGTTAGTGCCGATCTTCCCGATCTGGACGATCTACCCGTGCTCCATGGATCATCTCGACAAGGCCGGGCGGGACTTGATCACTGAGGTGGCGTCAGCCAGATGCAGCCAGGGCAACACACCTCCCCTTGGTCACCCCGCAAAAAGTAACAGAGCCGGTTCGACAGGCATCTCAACGACGAGCGAGTGGTTTCGCTACGGCGCATTGCCAATAGGCCTGCGCCACCGAACCAATGCCATGTCCCGTCTGGCACCGCGTAGCCACCATCCGCCCAACTCGTTTATGCCCTTTTAACTTCCTTAACCTCTGCATCGACCACTCCGTCATCGGCCATGGCGTGCTTAGCAGCTTCTGCGTTTACCGCACCCTTCGTAGCTGATGCGGCCGCAGCCTGCTCGGCCTGCGCTTGGGCATGTATGCTCTCACGGAGCTTCTGACTCGCCGTAATCAAGGATTGCGTATTTCCCTCAATCGCGGACTTGTCTTCGCCTTCAAGGGCTTCTTCCAGCTTATTGATCGCACCTTCGATGCTTTTCCTTTCGGAGGCTTCAAGACGGGCATCGTTCTCGGCGAGAGTCTTCTTCACGCTGTGGAGCATCGCTTCGGCCTGGTTGCGCGCCTGCGCAAGTTCAACCTTCTTCTTGTCTTCTACTGCATTCAATTCGGCGTCCTTCACCATCTTCTGGATCTCTACTTCGGACAGGCCGGAATTAGCCTTGATGGTGATCTTGTTTGCTTTACCCGTGCTTTTGTCCTTGGCGCCGACGTGTAGGATGCCGTTAGCATCGATGTCAAACGACACTTCAATCTCAGGCGTGCCGCGCGCTGCAGGCGGGATGCCTTCCAGGTTGAACTCGCCCAAGGCCTTGTTGCCCGCAGTAATCTCGCGCTCGCCCTGGAATATCTTAATGGTCACGGCTGGCTGGTTGTCGTCTGCCGTTGAGAATGTCTGAGCGAACTTCGTTGGGATTGTGGTGTTTTTGGCAATCATCTTGCTCATTACACCGCCCATGGTCTCGATGCCCAGTGACAGCGGAGTTACGTCGAGCAGTAACACGTCCTTGCGATCACCCGACAGCACCTGACCCTGTATCGCCGCGCCTACGGCGACGGCTTCATCGGGATTAACGTCCCTGCGCAGTTCCTGGCCGAAAAACTCTTTCACCTTGTCCTGAACCTTGGGCATACGGGTCATACCACCGACCAGGATCACGTCGTTAATGTCAGTTACGCTGATGCCGGCATCCTTGATAGCCAAGCGGCATGGAGCAATGGTGCGCTCGATCAGTTGCTCGACCAGGCTTTCGAGCTTAGCCCGGGTCAGTTTTATGTTCAAGTGCTTCGGGCCCGAGACATCGGCCGTCACGTATGGCAGGTTGATGTCTGTCGCAGCGCTATTTGAAAGCTCGATCTTTGCCTTTTCAGCAGCATCCTTCAGTCGCTGCAATGCGAGCACATCTTTTGTCAGATCGACGCCTTGTTCCTTCTTGAATTCGGTGACGAGGAAATCAATGATGCGCTGATCGAAGTCTTCGCCGCCCAGAAAGGTGTCGCCATTGGTCGACAACACTTCGAACTGTTTTTCGCTATCGACGCTCGATATCTCGATGATCGACACATCAAAAGTACCGCCACCCAGGTCATAGACGGCGATTTTTCGGTCACCATTTTCGTGCTTGTCCAGACCGAAGGCCAGGGCTGCTGCAGTAGGTTCATTGATGATGCGCTTCACATCCAAGCCGGCGATACGGCCGGCGTCCTTGGTAGCTTGACGCTGTGAGTCGTTGAAGTATGCGGGCACCGTGATTACAGCCTCAGTCACAGGCTCGCCCAGGTAATCCTCAGCCGTCTTCTTCATCTTGCGCAGGATTTCGGCACTTACCTGCTGGGGAGCCAGCTTGTTGCCTCGCACATCAACCCAGGCGTCACCGTTGTCGGCCTTAGAGATGGTGTAGGGCATCAAGTCGATGTCCTTTTGAACCTCCTTCTCGTCGAACTTTCGGCCGATGAGCCGCTTGACCGCGTAGATCGTGTTCTTCGCGTTGGTGACGGCCTGGCGCTTGGCGGATGCGCCAACCAGGACTTCACCGCCTTCTTGATACGCGACGATCGACGGCGTGGTGCGTGCACCCTCCGAGTTCTCGATGACACGCGCAATGTTGCCCTCCATGATTGCCACGCAGGAGTTGGTGGTGCCGAGGTCAATGCCAATGATTCTGGACATGATGTGATTTCTCCTTCAGATGGATGAATAGGTCGTCGCGAGCTGCCACAAGTTTGCGCGAGCCCACAGCCGTAGTCTGTGGGCCACCGCACGCAGCCTCCTGGTCCTTTTGCACCGTATCCGCACAGTCGTGCGGCAGCGCACAGACCTCAGCCTTTTAGAAGCACAAGATGATGTGTGGCTCTTAAATATCGAATCGCGAAGGCGAAGAAACGTAGGTGCCACTTAACCGCAACATCAACCAACATAAGGAATCAAAGATGAAGACCGATACACAACTGCAGCAGGACGTAATGGCAGAGCTCAAATGGGAGCCCACATTGAGTGCATCCCAGATCGGCGTCTCGGCCAGGGATGGCATCGTTACGCTAACCGGAACCGTCGACGGCTATGCCAAGAAGTCCGAAGCAGAAGACGCCGTGAAACGGGTTGTCGGCGTGACTGCCGTCGTCGAGAAGATCGAAATAAAGTACCCCAGCAATTGGGCAAAGAAGGATGACAATGACATTGCCGCTGAAATTGTTAACGCATATAAGTGGAACTGGGAAGTCCCTTCCGGCAAGGTCAAAGCAAAGGTCGAAAAAGGTTGGGTCACTCTAGAAGGTGAACTATCATGGAAATTCCAGAGTGATGCTGCGGCTAAAGCGGTGAAGAGTCTGGAAGGTGTTTCAGGCGTTTCGAACAACATCAAGATCAAGTCCAGCACGGACGATGCCGTTGAGAAGGCGGACATCGAAAGTGCGCTTAGTCGAAACTGGTCCGTCTCCGACCAGGGCATCCAAGTCAAGGTCACCGGCCACAAAGCGACACTCACTGGATCGGTTGACTCCTGGTACCAAAAAAATGAAGCAAGTCGTATCGCCTGGAATGCGCCCGGTGTCTGGACTGTGGCCAATGAACTAGTGGTCGAGTACGATTGAGATTGATTGCAGCGCAGTCGAAATTACCGATCTCAATGGTGAGCAACTTCTGAGCGCTGGCGTTTAAATCTTGTCATGACAGCAAGGTCCCCGCGACCGTGGAGTGGCCTTGCTGTAGTCGCCCAGTTGGACTCCGACCGCAACACCTATTGCTACTCTAGGCCCCGCTACACAGCCATCAAATCCGGTAGCAGCCTGTC
>JAPLPK010000142.1 GCA_026400275.1 Burkholderiales bacterium | reverse complement strand
GGTTGCCTGGACATCAAGAGCAGCATCAAGGCAGCGCGCTTCATCCGTTTCTGCGACGCTTTCAACATCCCGGTGATCACCTTCGTGGACGTGCCTGGCTTCATGCCCGGCACCAGCCAGGAGTTCGGCGGCATCATCAAGCACGGCGCCAAGCTGCTGTATGCCTACGCCGAGTGCACCGTGCCCAAGGTCACCGTCATCACCCGCAAAGCCTACGGCGGCGCGTATGACGTGATGGCCTCCAAGCACCTGCGCGGCGACGTCAACTTTGCCTGGCCGCACGCCGAGATCGCGGTGATGGGTGCCAAGGGCGCGGTGGAAATCATCTTCCGCGAGGACAAGGGCGACCCGGCCAAACTGGCCGCCAAGGAGGCCGAGTACAAGGCCCGCTTCGCCAACCCCTTTGTGGCCGGCGCACGTGGCTATATCGACGACGTGATCCTGCCGCACGAGACCCGCAAGCGCATCTGTCGCAGCCTGGTCATGCTGGCCAGCAAGAAGATCGAAAACCCGTGGCGCAAGCACGGCAATATTCCGCTGTAAAGCCGGTCAGAAAGCCATGCCCAAAGCCGAGACTGCGGCCCAAGCCCGCGTGCTGACCGACATCCCCAATATCGGCGCATCGATTGCGCAGGATCTGCGTGGTCTAGGGGTTCAGACACCAGCCGATGTGGCCGCCATGGACCCGCTGCAGGTGTATGAGGCCTTGCGCGGCCCCATGGGCCAGCGCCATGACCCCTGCGTGCTGGACACCTTCATGGCGGCCAAGAAATTCATGCAAGGTGGCCCGCGCCAGCCCTGGTGGGATTTCACCGCCGAACGCAAAGCCTTGCTGAAGAATAAAACTTAGGACTATTCCATGTTCAAAAAAATCCTGATCGCCAACCGCGGTGAAATCGCCTGCCGCGTCATCACCACCGCCCGCAAGATGGGCATCCAAACCGTGGCCGTGTATTCCGACGCCGACAAGGACGCCCGCCACGTGGATCTGGCCGACGAGGCCGTGCACATAGGCGCAGCACCCAGCCGCGAGAGCTATCTGCAGGCCGACAAGATCATCGCCGCCTGCAAGGCCACCGGCGCGCAGGCGGTGCACCCGGGCTATGGCTTCCTGAGCGAGAACGCCGAGTTTGCCAAGCGGGTGGAGGAAGAGGGCATTGTCTTCATCGGCCCCAAGCACCATTCGATAGCGGCCATGGGCGACAAGATTGCTTCCAAAAAGCTAGCTGCTGCCGCAGGTGTGAACTGCATCCCAGGCGTGAATGACGCCATAGAAACGGCCGAGCGCGCGGTGCAAATCGCCCAGGGCATAGGCTACCCGGTGATGATCAAGGCCAGCGCCGGCGGCGGCGGCAAGGGCCTGCGCGTGGCCTATAACGACAAGGAGGCGCTGGAGGGCTTCACCAGCTGCCGCAATGAGGCGCGCAACAGCTTTGGCGACGACCGCGTCTTCATCGAGAAGTTTGTCGAAGAACCCCGCCACATCGAGATCCAGCTGCTGGGCGACAGCCACGGCAATGTGGTCTACCTGAACGAGCGCGAATGCTCCATCCAGCGCCGGCACCAGAAGGTGATTGAGGAGGCGCCCAGCCCGTTTATCAGCGACGCCACGCGCAAAGCCATGGGCGAGCAGGCCGTGGCCCTGGCCAAGGCCGTGCAGTACCAGAGCGCGGGTACGGTGGAGTTCGTGGTCGGCAAGGACCAGAGCTTTTACTTTCTGGAGATGAACACCCGCCTGCAGGTGGAGCACCCGGTGACCGAATGCATCACCGGCCTGGACCTGGTGGAGCTGATGATCCGCGTGGCGGCGGGCGAGAAGCTGCCGCTGGTGCAAGCCGACGTGCAGCGCAATGGCTGGGCAATAGAGTGCCGCATCAACGCCGAAGACCCGTTCCGCAACTTCCTGCCCAGCACCGGGCGCCTGGTGCGCTTTCAGCCGCCCAAGGAAACCATGTTCCAGGCGAACACGCAGGATTTGTACGGTGTGCGTGTGGACACTGGTGTGCAGGACGGCGGCGAGATCCCGATGTACTACGACTCCATGATCGCCAAGCTGATCGTGCACGGCACGGACCGGCTGGACGCGATTGCCAAGATGCGCGAGGCGCTGAATGGCTTTGTGATTCGCGGCGTGAGCAGCAATATCCCGTTCCAGGCGGCGCTGCTAGCCCACCCGAAGTTTGTGGCCGGCGACTTCAACACCGGTTTCATCGCCGAGCAATACGCCAGTGGCTTCCGTGCCGAGGACGTGCCGCATGCAGACCCCGACTTTCTGCTGGCCCTGGCCGCCTTTGTGCACCGCCGCTACCGCGACCGCGCCAGCGGCATCCACGGCCAGGTGGTCGGGCACGAGGTGGAGGTGGGCGAGGACTTTACCGTGGTGGCCCTGGGCGCCGGCGGGCAGGCGGTGCACACCCAGGTGCGTGTGCAGGACTTTGAAGGAAAAACTGGCTCTAGCGCAGTATCTATCGGCGCAAGCAGCTATAAATTTTGTAGTAATGCTCGCCTGGGATCACCGCGCATCCACGGCACCTGCAACGGCCAGCCCTTCACGGCACAGGTCGAACGCGGCACCTTGCGCAACCCGCTGGCCCTGCGCATCGCGCACGACGGCCGCCAGCTGGATGCCCTGGTGCTGTCGCCGCGCGCCGCAGCTCTGCACGCCCTGATGCCTTACAAGGCGCCGCCGGATATGAGCCGGTTTGTGCTCTCGCCTATGCCGGGTTTGCTGGTGGATGTGGCGGTGCAGCCGGGCCAAAAAGTGCAGGCCGGCGAGCGCGTCGCCGTGATCGAAGCCATGAAGATGGAAAATGTGCTGTTTGCCGCCGCCGATGGCGTGGTGGAAGAGGTCCTGGCAGCTAAGGGAGAATCCCTGTCTGTAGACCAGCCCATTGTCCGATTTGAATAAGCAACACCTATGAATACTGCGACCCTTGAACAGCCGATCACTTTGCACCGTGCGGCTCCGAAACCCGTGGCGAATTCCGAAGAGCGCTGGCCCCTGGCCGAAGTCGAGGCGCTGTTCGAGCTGCCTTTCCTGGAGCTGATGCACCGCGCCCAAACCGTGCACCGCGAGAACTTCCCCGCCGGTGACGTGCAGCTGTCGACCCTGCTGTCCATCAAGACCGGTGGTTGCCCGGAAGACTGCGGCTACTGCCCGCAGTCGGTGCACTACGACACCGGCACCCCCGCCACCAAGATGCTGGGCGTGGACGTGGTGGTGGCAGCCGCCAAGGCGGCCCAGGAGGCCGGTGCCACGCGCTTCTGCATGGGAGCTGCCTGGCGCAGCCCGAAGGACCGCGATGTGGACAATGTGGCCGAGCTGGTGAAAGCCGTGAAGGCTCTGGGCATGGAAACCTGCGCCACCCTGGGCATGCTGGAAGACGGCCACGCCACCCAGCTGCGCGACGCCGGCCTGGACTACTACAACCACAACCTGGACACCTCGCCCGACTTCTACGGCGACATCATCGACACCCGCGTCTACCAGGACCGCCTGGACACGCTGGACCGCGTGCGCGGTGCCGGCGTGAAGGTCTGCAGCGGCGGCATCGTCGGCATGGGCGAGACCCGCGCCCAGCGCGCCGGCCTGGTGGCCCAGTTGGCGAATCTGGAGCCGTCGTATCCCGAATCGGTGCCGGTAAACAACCTGGTGCGCGTGGAGGGCACGCCGCTGGCCGATGCCCCCCCGCTGGACCCGCTGGAGTTTGTGCGCGTGATCGCCGTGGCCCGCATCACCATGCCGACCACCCGCGTGCGTCTTTCTGCCGGCCGCCAGCAGATGGGCGAGGCCGTGCAGGCCATGTGCTTCCTGGCCGGTGCGAATTCGATCTTCTACGGCGACAAGCTGCTGGTCACCGGCAACCCGGATGTGGAAGCCGACCGCCAACTGCTGGCCAAGCTGGGTCTGCCCACCAGCGGCATGCTGGCGACCTAAACCTATGAATCTCCCCCTTCGACAGGCTCAGGACAGGCTCCTTCGACAGGCTCAGGACAGGCTCCTTCGACAGGCTCAGGACAGGCTCCTTCGACAGGCTCAGGACAGGCTCCTTCGACAGGCTCAGGACAGGCCATTCAAAGTCCTGGGCATTCAGCAAATCGCCATTGGCGGCCCCGACAAGCAGCGTTTGCGCACCCTGTGGGTGGACTTGCTGGGCCTGGAGGTCACCGGTAACTTCGTCAGCGAGGGCGAGAACGTAGACGAAGACATTTGCGCCCTCGGCAGCGGCCCGTTCAAGGTCGAGGTGGACCTGATGCAGCCGCTGGACATCGACAAAAAGCCAGCGGTGCACACCACGCCGCTGAACCATGTGGGGCTGTGGGTGGACGACTTGCCGCTGGCCGTGGAGTGGTTGACGGCCCAGGGCGTGCGTTTTGCGCCAGGCGGCATCCGCAAAGGGGCTGCGGGCTTTGACATCTGCTTTGTGCACCCCAAGTCGAACGAGGCGTTCCCGGTGTCGGGCGAGGGCGTACTGATTGAACTGGTGCAGGCGCCGCCCGAAGTGGTGGGGGCATTCGCGCGCTGGGCGCAGGTGCCGGCCTAAACTTTTCTGCTGGATTCGGCCGCGAATTCCTGGGCCATGCGGTACACCTCGGCCGACGCCATGCCGTCATCGTCGGCGAAATCGATGGCAATTTTCTGGAATTGCGCCTCGATGGCGCCGAAGGCCGTCACGATATCCGGGTCGAAATGGGAGCCACTGCCCCGGTGGATGATGCCGCTGGCCTCGGCATGGCTGAAGCCCGGCTTGTAGACGCGTTTGGAGATCAGCGCGTCGTACACATCTGCCAGTGCCATCAGCCGCGCGGAGATGGGTATGGCGTCGCCCCGCAGGCCTTGCGGGTAGCCCGAACCATCCCATTTCTCCTGGTGGCAGAGGGTGATTTCCTTGGCGTAGCGCAGGAATGCCGTGGCGTAGTCGGCGCCTTCTTCGGCCTTGACCAGCGCTGCGTGGCCCAGCGTGGTGTGGGTCTTCATGATCTCGAACTCGTTGTAGTCCAGCTTGCTTTCCTTGAGCAAAATGCGGTCGGGTATGCCGACTTTGCCGATGTCGTGCAGCGGCGCAGACTTGTACAGCGACTCGATGGCCGCATCGGTCAGTTCGTCGCTGAAGCGCGGGTGGGTCTGCAATTGCTGCGCTAGCGCTTTCACGTATTTCTGGGTACGCCGCAAATGGTTGCCGGTCTCGTTGTCGCGGGTTTCGGCCAGCAGGGCGATGGCACGCACGGTAATGTCCTGGATGGCGGCAACTTCGCGGGTGCGTTTTTGCACCTCCAGCTCCAGGTAGCGGCTTTGGTTCTGCAGAAAGTCGCGGGCCCGTTTGAGCTCCAGGTGGTTGCGTACCCGGGACATGACGGTGGCCGGGCTGATGGGCTTGGTGATGTAGTCCACGGCCCCCAGGTCGAGGCCAATCTTCTCGTCTTCCGTGGCGCTCATCGCGGTGAGGAAGATGACCGGGATATTCGCGGTTGCTGCTTGTGCCTGCAGTTGGCGGAGGACCTCGTAGCCGTCCATGTCGGGCATCATGATGTCGAGCAGGATCAGGTCGGGTTTGTCATCCGCCTGGGCAATTTTCAGCGCGCGCTCGCCATTCGGTGCCAGTTTGACCCGGTACACGCTGCGCAGCAGGTTGCTCATCAATGACAGATTGTCTGGCGTGTCGTCTACCACCAGTACTGTCAGTCTGTCTGGCGCATCGGATGGATGGCTCATAGGATCTCCTCGTCGTTTGGTACGTGCATGGCTGGCACGTACGCTTTACTGCAGAGCGTGTGAAAGAGCGGGCCGGTCTATGCCGGTTCTGGCGGTGGCGGGCCTGGGCTTGGCTTGGGGGCTGCTGGACATACCCAGTGACCGCGAAGGCTTTATTGGACCTTCAATCCGCTGAGCTGCCAGGCAGAGCGGTTGTAATAGATTTCAGTGCGCAGCTCGGGCTTGGTGTCAAACGGGTAGACGATGAACAGCGGGCCTTTTTCGCGCACCGGCATAGGCTTGTCATTCATCAAGCGGGCGACGATGGTGTCGAACTTGACGGCATCGTCAAAGGGGATGTCGGTCTTGTAGTCGTTCAGTGCCGTAGCCACGATCTTGTTGCCCTTCGCACCCGCAGCGGCTAATACATCGCGCAGCAAGGGGCCGGTGAAGCTGACCGGCGTGGCATACCAGGGGGTTTGCACGGTGAAGGTTTTTTGCGGCAGTTTCTCCAGCATCTTCATGTCGAACTCCGCATTGGCGCCCACATTGGCCTGCGTGATGGTGCCGCTGATGGTCAGGATGACGCGCCCCTCCGGTTTGTCCAGGGCCATCACCGAGAACGTCCAGAAAGCACCCAGGGTGCAGGCCAAGATTCGGATGTTTCGCAGAGAGTTTTGCATGTACAGGCTCCTGGGCACGGCTGATCGATGTGGCATTTTGTAACGCCAATTGACTATAACAAGGCCGACTCCCGCGTTGTAGGCTTTTAGTTGCTATCGGCCCCGGGGCATGCTCCCCTTTGTGGATGGTGCGGTCAGCTGCCGCTGGGCTGGCGCCGGGCACGCGCACGCGCCAGAGCGGCGGCGATGGTGGCCTGCTTGGAGTCTGCAGCCGGGAGCGCGTCAGCTGGTGTGGCGGGGGCGGCTACTTGGCTAGTTTTTTCAGATGTTTTCTCGGCCTGGCGCATATCCTGATTGCGCCTGCTGCTATGGATTAAATAGCGAGCCTGGGCGTGAAGTGCCTCGGCGGCTGACCAGGCGTTCCAGCCGGTGTGCTCGCCACTGGCGTTCACCAGCTGGATGCAGTCCACAGGGCAGACGGGCAGGCACAGTTCGCAGCCGGTGCAATGCGCCTCGATGACGGTGTGCATGCGTTTGTTGCTGCCCAGAATGGCGTCTGTGGGGCAGGCGGCTATGCACAGCGTACAGCCTATGCACCAGCTTTCATCGACCACGGCGACAGCGCGGCTGGTTTCCACCCCAAAGGTGGGGTTCAGCGGTACGACCACCTGCCCGGTAATGCGTGCCAGCCGCGCAATGCCCTCGGCTCCGCCGGGTGGGCATTGGTTTATGGGGGCTTCCAGAGCGGCTATGGCCTGTGCATAGGATGCACAGTCCGGGTAGCCGCAACGCGTGCACTGGGTCTGGGGAAGCGCAGCGTTGATCTGCTCGGCCTGCAGCATGCGTGCCGAGGGGGGTGAAAGCACTGGCACCTGGACCTTGCGCTGAATCAGGCTTTCTGGGCTGCAGGTTTGCGTGCCGTCGCCTTGCGGGCCACAGGTGCGGGGGCTTCCGGCTTCTCAGCCACAGTTGCTACTGGAGCTGGGCTGGCCAGTGCAGCGGGCGTCGCAGGTGTGGTGGTGCTGGGTGTCGAGGCGGCGGCAACCTGGCTGTGCGCCTTGATGAACGCCTTGACCTCGGGGTAGACCATTTCGCGCCAGCGGCGGCCACTGAAGATGCCGTAGTGGCCTGCGCCCTGGACTTCGTAGTGCTGCTGTTGGCTGGTGGGGATACCCGTGCACAGATCGTGGGCAGCACGGGTTTGGCCGGAGCCAGAGATGTCGTCCAATTCGCCTTCCACGGTGAGCAGGGCTGTCTGGCTGATGTCTTGCGGTTTCACCAGTTCGATCTTGCCGTCTACGCCGCGCACGTTCCAGGTGCCGTTGACCAGCTTGAAGTCCTGGAAAACGGTGGAGATGGTTTCCAGGTAGTAATTCGCGTCCATGTCCAGCACGGCGTTGTATTCGTCGTAGAACTTGCGGTGCACCTCGGCGCCCACATCGTCGCCCTTGATCAGGTCCTGGAAGTAGTCGTAATGGCTCTTGGCGTGGTGGTTCGGGTTCATGGCTACGAAGCCGGTGTGCTGCAGGAAACCCGGGTAGACCCTGCGGCCTGCGCCGGGGAAGCTGGACGGCACCTTGTAGATCACATTGCTTTCGAACCACTCGTAGCTCTTGTTCATGGCCAGGTTGTTCACCGCCGTGGGCGACTTGCGGGCGTCGATGGGGCCGCCCATCATGGTCATGGTCAGAGGGGTGAGGTCGCCGCGCGAGGCCATCAGCGACACGGCTGCCAGCACCGGCACGGTGGGCTGGCATACGCTCATGACATGGCAGTTGCCGTAAATACCTTGCAGGTGGCGAATGAACTCCTGCACATAGTTCACGTAGTCGTCCAGGTGAAACTCACCTTCGGACAAGGGCACCAGGCGGGCATTCTTCCAGTCGGTGATGTAGACCTTGTGGTCTTTCAGCATGGTTTTGACAGTGTCGCGCAGCAGCGTAGCGTAATGGCCCGACAGCGGGGCCACGATCAGCACGGCGGGCTGGCCCTTGAGCTGGGTCAGGGTGTGTATGTCGTCAGTGAAGCGCTTGAAACGGCGCAGTTCGCAGAAGGGCTTGTCGATTTCCACACGCTCGTGGATGGCGATATTGGTGCCATCTACCTCGATGGTTTGCAAGCCGAATGTGGGCTTCTCATAGTCCTTGCCCAGGCGGTAGAGCAGGTCATAGCCGGCAGACACGCGCTGCGACAGGCTGGTTTTCCCCAGGGGGGACATAGGGGTGCTGTAAAGCTTGGAAGCTGCTTGCGCAAAATCTGCAAACGGCTCCATCAACGCGCGCTGGGTTTCGTAGATTTGGTAGAGCATGGTGGTTTCAGCAGGGGGAAAGTATTGTTGCAGTGCAATATAGCAGTTGCTTGTTCTTTTAAGTGGAGAGGAAACACCAATACGCGCGTTCACGGCAGCGTTACGGCGAACACCTACACTTGGGCCTCGCGAATCGGACAGGGGCTCCGAGGGCTTGAATAATATAGTTTTTATGAATAACGAACCGGCTGTAGTACAGGCATCTTCTTCAACCCGTTCCTTGCGCCCGCGCATGAGCGTGGTGGTGCCCGCCTATAACGAGGCGTCCAACCTGCCGGCCATGCTGACCGGGCTAACGCACGCATTGCGCCAGTTGACAGACGAATGGGAGGTGCTGGTGGTGGACGATGGCAGCCGGGACGCCACGCCCTTGGCCATGTTGCCCTGGGTCAGTGCATCCGGCGTGCGGTATCTGCGCCTGAGCCGCAATTTCGGCAAGGAATGTGCACTTACCGCCGGTATTGAACACGCCCAGGGCGATGTAGTGGTCTGCATGGATGCCGATTTGCAGCACCCGGTAGACATGCTGGGCCCCATGCTGCATGCCTGGCGCGAAGGCGTTGACATGGTGTGTGCTGCACGTTCGTCGCGCGCTGACGAAACCGTGGCCAAGCGCCTCGGGACCTGGTTGTTCTACCGGCTGATCAACACCAATTCTTCGGTGCACATACCTGTGGACGCCGGGGATTTCCGGCTGATGGACCGCCGCGTGGTCGATGCCCTGAAATCCTTGCCTGAGCGCAACCGCTTCATGAAGGGCCTGTTTGCCTGGGTGGGTTTTCGCACGCAGATACTGCCCTACACGCCGCACGAACGGGCTTCCGGGCAGAGCAGCTTCTCGCTCAAGCGACTGGCCCGGCTGGCATTTACCGGTGTCACCACCTTTACCAATTTTCCGCTGCGCTTATGGAGTGCGTTGGGCTCTTTGATCGCGTTGGGCGCCTTGTTGTTTGGCTGCTGGATCGTGATGGAGCACTTTATCGATTCCGAGGCCGTGCCCGGCTGGGCGACCTTGGCGACCAGCATGATGTTTTTCAGCGGCGTGCAGCTGCTGTCCATCGGCATACTGGGCGAATACGTGGGGCGGATTTTTGACGAGGTGAAACACCGGCCCATCTACATCGTGGCGTCTGAGCAAGGGCGCAGCACGTTTACCGAAGGTGCGGATGAAGGGCAGGCCGGGTGACGCGTGTTTTGGCCATCTGCGCCGATGATTTTGGTCTGACGCCAGGTATTTCGGAAGGGATTGCGCAGCTGGCCCAGGCCGGCCGCATCAATCTGGTGTCTTGCATGCCCCAGGCGCCGGGTTGGCAAGCTTCTTTGCCATTGCTGGCGGCCATGCCAGCCGCCGTGCAGCGCGGACTGCATTTCAACCTGACGGAGGGCCAACCCCTGAGCCCTGAGCTGCGCCGCCATTGGCCGCGCTTCCTGGCTTTGCCGAAGCTGATTCTGGCTGCGCACCTGCGGCAACTGCCGATGGCTGCGATTGCCCTGGAGTTGCGGGCGCAGTGGCAGGCGTTTGCCGATGCAACTGGCGCTGCTCCGCATTTCGTAGATGGCCACCAGCACGTACACCATTTGCCCGGTGTGAGGCAGGAGCTGCTGGCGCTGGTCACGTCGCTATCGCCCATGCCGGCTGTGCGCGCCACTGGCCGCCTACTGGGGCCGGGCGAAGGGCTGAAACGTTGGCTGATCCAGGCAACCGGTGGCCGTGCGCTGCAAAGCGCGCTGGCCCGCCAGGGCATACGCCACAACCCTTGTTTGACCGGGGCTTACGACTTCATTGATCCCGACTACGCCCGGCGTATGCGCGCCTGGCTGGCGGCCCTGCCTGCCGAGGGTGGCTTGCTGTTTTGCCACCCTGGCGTGGAAGGCCCACCGCACACTGTGGTGGACCCGATTGCTCCGGCAAGGCTGCGCGAATGGGCGTACTTGCGCAGCGATGCTTTTGCGCAGGATCTGCGCAGCGCGGACGTGGTGTTGGGGACGATTTAAGGGCAGCCGGTTTTTTCCAGCCGCAGCAGCTGCGCATTGGCACCAGTGAAGACCGGGCTGGCAGTGCCCAGCTCTGCCGGCAGACTGTAGTTTTTCTCGGCGACCAACCAGGTTGTGCCGGGGCTGCAGCGTAGCGTGGCCAGGCGATCCGGCGTCCACAGCACTTTGGCGGCCTGGGCCGTGTCGAAGCGGGCGGCGTCGGCAAACTCTTTGCGCCAGTTGTCGTGCTGGGAAATATCCGCATCGCTCCAGGTGCTCAGCACGATGGCGGGTTGGCGCAAATGGGCATAGAACGGCACGTCGTAAAACGCTTCGTTGATGAACACCACATGGTCGTCGGCCTGCTGCACGCGGGCCAATTCTTCGGCAACGTCCCGGTGCGAGCCCGGCGCCTTGCAGGCCAGGCCCAGCACCACAGCCACGCACAGTGCTGCGCTGGTGGGTATCAGCCAACGCCAGGCGCGGCCACGCGCAACTGTCACGGCCAGCAGCGCGCACCAGGGTGCCAGCGCAGGCAGGATGTAGCCCACCAGCTTGCTGCTGGGCAGCGAGAAGAATCCGACGATGGCCAGCACCCACCACACCATCAGGCTGGTCAGCCCCTTGAGTGGCTGGGCTTGTGCGTCAGGACTGGGTTGCAACTGGCTGCGCAAGTACAAGCTCCACGGCAGTGTTAGCAGCGGCAGCACGGCGATATAGAACCAGAACGGGTGTACGTTGTTGAACGTGGCCTGGGCGAAGCGGCGGAAATGCTGCTCTATGAAGAAGTAGTCGTAAAACCCTGGGAAGCGTTGCTGCATCCACAGAAACCAAGGCGCAGCCACCAGGCCGAACGCCAGCAAGCCCAGCGGGTGCAGCATGCCGATGATCTGCCGCCAACGTCCCTGCGCCAGCAGCCAGGGGCCCAGCACCAGCGCGGGCAGCACGAAGCCGATCAGGCCCTTGGCCAGCATCGCCAGCGCGCAGGCCAGCCAGCCAGCGACCAGCCAGGCCAGGTCTATCTTGGGCAGCTCCAGCGCGCGTACAAAGCACAGCACGGCCACCGTCAGCATGCCGGCAACCAGCATGTCCAGATTGGCATATTGGCTGCCTACATAGAAGAATGGGCAGGTGGCCAGTATGCCCAGTGCAATGAGTGCAAGCCGCAGGCCGACCCAGCGGCGCAGCGCCAGGAACAGAGATGCACCCATGAACCAGGCGCCTACGAAGGCGCCAAAACGCGCGGCGAAGGCGCTGACCCCAAATACCTGGAAAGCGGTCATATCCAGCCAGTACATCAGCGGCGGCTTGTGGAAGAAGGGCAGGCCGTTCAGCGTGGGCACCAGGCCGTCGCCCAGCAGCATCTCACGCGCCACATTGCCGTAGCGTCCTTCGTCGGGCAGCAGCAGGGGGCGCACGCCCAGAGTAGCCAACAGCCACAGAGCGAGCAACAGCAGGACCAGGGCCGGGTTATTCAGCCGGCGGGATAGAGACGTGGTGGAGTGTGTATTCACAGAAGCCCGGATGCAATATTGATGGTCAGTGCCACCAGGGTGGTATTGAAGAAGAAGGCCAGCACGCAGTGCAGCAGGCCGGTACGCCGCATGGCCGAGGTGGTAAAGCTGACGTCAGCTGTCTGGCCTGAAGTGCCGATGATGCAGGCGAAATACAGAAAATCGCCATAGTCCGGCTTGTCCGTGCCGGGGAACGACAGGCCTACGGGCTTGCAGCGCACCTGCGCCGCATAGAAGTCATGGGCATAGTGCAGGGCAAACATCACGTGGGTAAAGGCCCAGGATGTAGCGATGGTCAGGGCAGCCAGGCCGATATGGGTATAGCGCAGCCAACCCTGCAAGTCTTTCACCACCCCCAGTTGGGCAATGATGGCGCCAAGTGTAGCCAGCGCGGCCAATACCACCAGGGCCAGTATCGTGCCGCGACCTTCGTCCTGTTGCAGCGCGCGGCTACGCATCTTGTCGTGGTCGGAATAGAAGATCATGCGTCCTGCCAGTGCCAGGTAGATAAGAGCAAAGGTGTTCCAGCCCAGTATCAAGCGGGTAGCGGTTTTAAAGTCCGGCGAATAGGCCAGGACCAGGACGACCAGTATGCCCACCAACGCCGAGGAAAACAGGCGCGGGCGGCTGCGGATGAGCCGGAGTAGAGAGAAGCGTCGTCGGGGTAGGTTGGAGCTCATAGGGCCATAAACAGGGGCGTCAGCAGCGCCAGATGCGCAGTGGCACGGGCTGGCGTATCCGATCGGATAGGACTTGCGTACGATACCATCACCCCACTTCAACACGGACGGCGGCGGACCAGGATGGACTCCCAACAGCAGCTTTTGGCCGGCGCGAGCGCAGAGCCTCGCACTCTGCGCTTTCGCGCACGTTATGCGCTGCTGGCCCTGGCCAGTGGTGGTGCCGGCCTGGCACTGGCCCTGCACTACCCAGTGTTGCCTTCTGTGGCGCTTGCACTGTTTGCGTTGGCCTGCGCGGTTTTCTACCGCTGGCCCGATACCTGGCTACTGGCGATACCGGGTTTGCTGCCATTGATTGGCTTTGCACCCTGGACGGGCTGGCTGACCTTTGAAGAGCTGGACATGCTGGTGCTGGCGGCGGCCGCAGGGGGGTACGCCCGGCGCACTCTATACCCATTGACGGCAGAGCACAGGCGGGGCAGCGGCCAGCACGCGTCTGGGGGCGCATGGCTGCTGGTCCTGCTGTTCGGCATTTCCATTCTGGTATCCATGGTCCGGGGTTTTGACAACGCCGGTGGCTTCAGTTTTGGCTGGTACCAGGGCTACCACGAGTCCATGAATAGCCTGCGTCTGGCGAAAAGCTTCTTTTTGGCCTTGCTGGTGTTTCCGCTGTGGCGGGCCGCTGTGGTGCGCCGGGGCGAGCAGGCCAGCCGCTGGCTGGCAGCGGGCTTGGCTCTGGGCCTGGCCGCCGCGTCCTGGGCGACGATGTGGGAGCGCTCCGCCTTTGTGGATCTGTTCAATTTTTCTTCCGATTACCGGACTACCGCCCTGTTTTGGGAGATGCATGTGGGCGGCGCGGCTTTGGACGGCTTTCTGGCCCTGACGCTGCCATTCGTGGTGCGTGAACTGCTGGTGGCCCGCTCGCTGCGCCGCTGGAGTGCTTTTGCGCTGTGTCTGGGCATGGGGGCCTACGCCTGCCTGACTACTTTCTCGCGCGGGGTCTACCTGGCCCTGCCCATAGCGGTCGGCGTGACGGGGGCTTTGTATCTGTTGGCCAACCGGCGCAGGGTGGCGCAGGCGGGTGCATCGGTTGCAAAGCCGGCACCTGCGAGGCTGTTGTCGGCGCTTGCCTTGTTGGTCATATTCAGCCTGGGCGTGTGGTGGACCTTTCCGTCCAGCGGCTACCGTGGACTGGCCTGTTTGCTGGGCGCCATGGGCTTGCTGATGCCCCTGGCTAGCCAGCTGCGACGTTTCACGCAGGCGGATTGGATCGTCGGCCTGGTGGCCGGTGGTTTGCTGTGTGCAGCCTGGTGGGGCATTGCATTGGCGCTGGACAAGGGGGCGTACCTGGTCTATGCGGTCAGTGCCTTGTTGACGGCTGGCCTGCTGCTAGCCAGCGGTCGTAGCGCCGCGCCAGCGGGTCATAGGCAACCTGCGGGGTTGGCGGCGCAATTGGCGTTTGCCAGCTATCTGGGGCTGTTGATGGGCATGGGTCTGGTGGCTGAGCATTGGGGCTATGGCGGGGGGCTGGAGGCCACATTGCCGGTGTTGCTGGTGCTAGTGTTGCTGGCATTTGCGGCAGGTGCGGCGCCTGTCAGCCTGTGGCCCGATCGCCTGCGCTGGCATGCCACGACGGGGGCCGCCATGCTGTTGGTGGGGGGCATCGTGGGTATCTTTGGTGGCGGTGCCTACATGGGGGACCGTTTCTCAACCAGCAGCAGCGATCTGGATACCCGTTTGGCGCACTGGAGCGAAGGCTGGCAGATGTTGGATGCGCCGCTGGACCCGGTGCTGGGCAAGGGCCTGGGCCGTTATCCGTCCAGCTACTTTTTTGCCCGTTCCTCGATAGAGCACCCTGGCGACTACCGCCTGTCCAGCCAGGCTGGCAATAACTATTTGGTGCTGGCCGGCGGCAAGCAGCAATACATGGGTTGGGGCGAGATACTGCGCGTTTCGCAGCGCATTTTGCCGCCCAAGGGGCCGGTCACAGTCAGCCTGTCGGTACGCGTTACCAAACCGGTGAATGTGCACCTGGAGGTGTGCGAGAAGCACCTGCTGTACAGCGCTGGCTGCCTGCTGGGCGGCGTGTATGTCGAGCCCAAGACCACCGACTGGCAAAGCTTCGAGGTGCCGATCAAGGGCGGCGAGCTGTCCAGTGGCGCCTGGTTTGCGCCGCGGATTGTGTCGTTCTCGGTTGCTACCGACAGCGTGTTGGGGCTGGTGGACGTAGACAACATCCAGCTCAAGAGCGCGGACGGTCGTCAGCTTCTGGACAACGGAGATTTTTCGCAAGACCTGCAGCGCTGGTTCTTTTCCAGCGACCGCAACCACTTGCCCTGGCACATCAAGAACGTGTTTATGAACGAGCTGTTTGACCAGGGCGGTGTGGGCTTGGCGCTGTTTGTTGCCATGGGCCTGGCGGCGCTGTGGCGTGTCACCCTGGGGCGGGCCAAGGACCACCCGCTGGCTCCCGGCATTGCTGGCGGCCTAGTCGGGTTTGTGGTCGTGGGCCTGTTCGATAGCTTGTTGGATGTGCCCCGCCTGGCCTTTGCGTTTTACCTGGTGCTTTTGCTGGGCATGACGCTGCGCCATACCCGTCCGCCCGTGGCGGCCAAGCCCAGTCGTAGCGCGGCGCTGTGATGGGTTGGGGTAACAACATGCGAAATGTAATAATTTGTATTTCATATTCGGCATGTTTGTCATTCTGATGCGGAATTTGTGATGCAGCGACATAACCCTTTCAGGCAAAGATGAGCAGCTTGCGCGCACGCATTTTGGGCTTGCTGGCGCTGCTGTTTTGCGTGGTCGGTGTGGCCAGCTTTTGGGTCAGCTCATCGCTGCTGGACCGTAGCCAGGCATCGTTTGACCAGCGCGCGGCGCATGACCAGTTTTTGCGCGTGGACCTGGGGCTGCAACAGGAGGTGACCGCGCTTTTACGCACGGCACTGGACTACGGCGTGTGGGACGAGTCGGCCCAGCACATGCAAGACTTCAATCTCGGCTATCTGACACAAAGCTACACGGTGGAGTCGCTGCGCAACCTGGACGTGGACTATGTCGCGTTCTTGACTTTGGCTGGCCATCTGCATTCCAGTGTGGACATACGGCGCGGTCGGGTGGAGCCTCTGGCGGGTAACGACCCGGTGTTGGCAGGCGCGATGGCGGCTATTTTTGCGCTGCCTCCTGAGGTGCGTGAAAAGGGCGGTGAATTCAAGCGCTGGTTGAAGGGCCAGCCGGTGTTGCTGGTTTTCAGCCCGATACGCATGCGCCAGACGGGTTCCCCGGTTGTGGGCTGGATGCTGATGGCCCGCGAATGGCAGGGCGAGCGGCTGACACGTCTGATGAAGCTAACCGGCAGCCATTTTGTGCTGCGTCCTTCGGGCGCTTTGGCGGACGGGGTGCAGGTCAGCAATGACAGCAGCGCCATCCTGAAAGACACGGCAGGGCCCAGCCAGCTGCAGCTGGTGGTGGATACCCTGCCCACAATGCAGACCCAGAAGGAAACCAGCCAGCTGCTACTGCTGGCCAACGCGCTGGTGCTGGTCGTGCTGGGCGCCCTGGCGGTGGTACTTTTGCTGGATCGCTTAGTGCTCAAACGCCTTGGCAGGTTTGCCCAGCTGGCGCGTAGCCAGCGCAGCACCGACCTGGCTCTGATGCAGCAATGGCCGGTACAGGGCCATGACGAGCTGGACGAGCTAGCCTTGTCGCTGAACACCATGATGGCGGCACTGGGCAAGGCGCGTTCCGGCCTGGAGCGCGATGTGCGCACCGATGCCCTTACCGAACTGGGCAACCGCCGCATGCTGCATGAACAGCTGGACCAACTGCTGGCTTTGCAGCAACGTCAGCCGGGTCTGACCCTGGCAGTGTTGCTGATTGACCTGGACGACTTCAAGCTCATCAACGATTCCCTGGGCCATGCGGCCGGTGATTTTTTGCTGACCAGCATTGCCCGCTCGCTGGAAAAGCTGACGCGTACCAGCGACGTGGTGGTGCGCCTCGGGGGGGATGAGTTCGCTTTGCTGTATGTGGCCCGGGACGACGAGCTGGGCGTGCGGCACTTTGCCGAGCGGGTGCAGGAGACGATCGCCCAGACCCGGCAATACCAGGGCTCCTACCTGACCGTCAGCTGCTCCATGGGCATTTGCTACGCCCACGGCCCTTCGACGAACAAGGATGACCTGCTGCGCAATGCCGACCTGGCCATGTACGACGCAAAGCGGGCGGGCAAGGGCCGCTACAGCTTTTATAGTGAATCGATGCTCGGCAATGTGCAGGAACGCATGCTGCTGGAGCAGCGGCTGCGCGAATGCCTGCGCCTGGATGAGCTGGAGGTGTGGTTCCAGCCCATCGTGGACGCGCGCACCGGCGCTGCGCCCATGATGGAGGCCCTGGCCCGCTGGCCGCTGGACGGTGGCTTCTGCCCGCCGGATAAGTTCATCCCAATCGCCGAAGAATGCGGTTTGATCGTGGCCCTGGGCATGGCGATTGCCAACAAGGTTGCTGCCGCCTTGCCAGCCCTGCTGGCGCAGAACCCGTACACGGTGGTGAACATCAATTTGTCGGCCAAGCAGCTGATGGTGACCACCCTGGTGGAAGACATGTGCGAGCTACTGGACCGCCAGGGCATACCGCGTTCCTGCGTACATTTCGAGCTGACCGAGTCGGCCGTGGCCAAGGACGCTGAATTGGCCGAGCGCCAGCTGCAGCTGCTGGCCGAGGCGGGTTTTCACTTGCACCTGGACGACTTCGGCACCGGCTACTCGTCGCTGCACCGCCTGCAAAGCCTGCCGTTTTCCACACTCAAGCTGGACCGCTCCTTCGTCACCCTGCTGGGGCGTGGCGATGCGCATATCGCCAAGGTCATCATGGCGCTGGCCGGTGAGCTGGGCGTGGGGGTGATCGCCGAAGGCATAGAAACCGAGCAGCAGCGCGATGCACTGATAGCCCTGGGCTGCCACTGGATGCAGGGCTACTGGTTCGCCCGGCCCATGCCTTTGCCGCAGATACTGGATTGGCTGAAAAACCGGCCGGGAGCTTAGGGCCTGCGCTTAGCCTTCCAGCAGCATCACGTCCACGGCGTCGCCCTCGGCCACATCGCCCTGCGCCTCGGGCAGGACCACTAGAACGTCGGCCAGCACCATGGAGCTGAGGACGCCCGAGCCCTGGTTGCCCACCAGGCGCACGCCGCACTGGCCGTCTTCGGTACGGCACAGCGTTCCGCGCGGATATTCGCTACGACCCGGGCGTTTGCGTATGGCCTGCATGCTGCGGGCCCGCAACAGCGGCTGTGGGGCTGCGTGTGTGGGGTTGCAGCCCATCAGCTGCAGCAGCACCGGGCGTACCAGCACCGTAAATGCTACCGCCACGGCCACCGGGTTGCCGGGAAGGCCTAATAGCAGAGCGTCGGATTTGCTGCGTTTTTCATAGCTGCTAGCGCAGGTTTTATATGCGCTGGAGCCACTTTTTTCTTGTAAATCTTGCCGGGCGCTGGCGTGGATGCGGCCGACCGCCATCGGCCGGCCCGGGCGCATCGCCAACTGCCAGAACACCACGTCGCCCAGTGCGGCCATCATGTTGCGCGTGTGGTCGGCATCGCCGGTGCTGACGCCGCCGCTGGTCAGAATGGCATCGGCTTGCCGGGCTGCCTGGGCCAAGGCGGTGTGCAGCCTGGCCGGGTCGTCGCGCACCACGCCCAGGTCCAGTATCTCCACGCCCAGCCGCGTCAGCAGGCCAAACAGGGTGTAGCGGTTGCTGTCGAATACCGCGCCGGCCCGAGGCGCCTCGCCCGGGCTGAGGATTTCATCGCCGGTGGAGAAGTAGGCCACCCGCAGCCGGCGGTACACCGTGACCCGGGTCAGGCCCAGGCTGGCCAGCAGACCCAGGGCCGCAGGGGCCAGGCGGTCGCCCTGGCGCATGGCGGCCTGGCCTTGCTGCACGTCTTCGCCGGCCAGGCGGCGGTTGGCGCCGCGCCGCAGCTGGCTGGGGTCGAAATGGATGCAATCACCCTGCAGTTGCACGCGTTCATGCGGCACCACGCTGTCCAGGCCGGGTGGCATGGGGGCACCGGTCATGATCTTGAGGCACTGGCCAGGGGCGATGGGGGTGGACCATGTATGGCCCGCGAGCACTTGGCCAACCACCTGCAGTGACAGCTTCTGCCCGTCCTGCAGTTGGGCGCCGTCGAAGGCATAGCCGTCCATGGCCGAGTTGTCGTGCGGCGGCACGCTGACGGGGGACACCACGTCTACCGCCAGCACCCGGCCCAGCGCCTGAAGGATGTCTACGGTTTCTGTCTCAGTCACCGGCGTTGCCAGGGCCGACAGAAAGGCTTGGGCCGCCGCTACGGGCAGGTTCAGCGGGTTGTAGCCAGGGGTGCTGGCCGCAATGGCGTCGGTAGTCTTCATCGTTCCAGACCGCGTAGTTCGGCCAAGGTATTCGCGTTGGAGAAAGCCTGGGCGTCTTCGAATGCCACCGTGGTCGTACGGTGCTGGGCCAGCCAGACGGCCACTTTGCGGCCGCCCTGCTGTAGGTACTGCGCCAGGCTGGCGTGCATGTCGCTGCGCAGCAGGCAGAACACAGGCTGGCTGCGCAGGCTGCCCGAGGTATCGATGGACGCTGCCACGGCCATATCGGCCTGGTCCGCAAGCAGTGCAGTGCCCAGGCGGGCCACCAGGTCGGCGGGGAAGAGTGGGGCGTCGCAGGGCACGCAGGCCAGGTAGGCGGTGCTGCAGTGGGCCAGGCCGGCCAGCATGCCGGCCAGGGGGCCGGCATAGTCGTCTTCCGATTCGGACCCGGCGTCGGTCCACACCGGGACGCCAAAGGCCGCGTAGTCGGCCAGATGGCGGTTGGCGCTGAGCATCAGGCTGCCGACTTGCGGCCGCAGCCGGGCCAGCGCGTGCTGTGCCAGCGTTTTGCCTTTGAAGGCTTGCAGGCCCTTGTCCAGGCCGCCCATGCGCGCACCCTGGCCGCCTGCGAGCACCAGTCCGGTGATGTCCTGCAGCGCCAGCTCAGCCACCGATGTAACTCATTTCCACCCGCCGTGCCGCCGGGCCAGTATCGGCGGCCAGGCCCGAGCGCAGCTCGGAATAACGGTCGCTGCGGCCTTGCCAAATACCGCGCAAGGCATTACTGAGCTGGGTATCGTCGGCGCCGCTGCGCAGCAGGTCACGCAGGTCGTGGCCCTGGCTGGAGAACAGGCAAAGGTAGACGCGACCGTCGGTGGACAGGCGGGCGCGGTTGCAATCCCGGCAGAAGGCCTGGGTCACGCTGCTGATGACGCCCACCTCTCCACTGCCATCTGCATAGGCCCAGCGTTGCGCGGTTTCGCCGGGCGCGCTGGGCGCCAGCACCCGCAGCGGCCATTCGGATTGCAGGGTTTGTATGACTTCGGCCGAGGGCACGACCTGGTCCATGCGCCAGCCATTGGTGGCGCCCACGTCCATGTATTCGATAAAGCGCAGCACCATGCCGCTGCCCTTGAAGTGGCGGGCCATGGGCAGTATTTCATGCTCGTTGGTGCCGCGCTGCACCACCATATTGATCTTCAGGCCGCCTTTCACTCCCAGGCCGACCTTGTGTGCCGCCTCCAGCCCTTCCAGCACCGTGCGCACCGGGAAGTCCACATCGTTCATGCGGCGGAACACCGCGTCGTCCAGGCCGTCCAGGCTGACGGTCAGGCGCTGCAGGCCGGCATCTTTCAAGGCCTGGGCCTTGCGTGCCAGCAGGGCGCCGTTGGTGGTCAGCGTCAGGTCCAGCGGCTGGCCGTCAGGCGTGCGCAACGCTGCCAGCTGGGCTACCAGTACCTCGATGTTCTTTCGCAGCAGCGGTTCGCCGCCAGTCAGCCGGATCTTGCGCACGCCCTGGGCCACGAAGATCTGCGCCAGGCGGGTGATTTCCTCGAAGCTCAGCAGCGCGCTGTGCGGCAGGTAGGGGTAGTCTTTGTCAAACACTTCCTTGGGCATGCAGTAGCTGCAGCGGAAGTTGCAGCGGTCGGTCACGCTGATGCGCAGGTCGTGCAGCGGGCGGGCCAGTTGGTCCAGCAGCGGGCCGTCCTGCTGCGTGGCACGGCTCGCGGCATGCAAGCGCAGGTCCAGCAGGGGAATGGTGCGGTGGGCCACGTTAAAACGCCAGTTGTACGGCTTTTCCGTGAGCCGGGGCCTGCATGCTGCCGATCTGCGCGGCTTGCGCAAACCCGGCTTGGTGGAACGCGGCCAATACCGCCGGAGCGGCCGCCGGACTGCAGCTGACCAGCAGGCCGCCACTGGTTTGCGGGTCGGTCACCAGGGCCTTCAGCCAGTCACTGCCTTGGTACTGCACCCGGTCGCCGTAGCCCTCCCAGTTGCGGGCCGAAGCGCCGGTGGCAATGCCTTGTTGGGCGAAGCGGACGGCGCTGTCGATCAGCGGCAGGGCGGCGGCATCCACCTGGGCCGAAAGGCCGGAGCCCCGGCAGATTTCCAGCAGGTGGCCGGCCAGACCAAAGCCGGTGACATCGGTCATGGCGTGCACGCCGTCGATCTGCGCCAGGGCGATGCCGACCTTGTTCAATTGGGTGGTGTGGTGGACCATTTGCGCATAGCCCGCTGCATCCAGCAGGCCTTTTTTGAGGGCGGCCGACAAAATGCCCACGCCCAGCGGCTTGCCCAGCACCAGCACATCGCCGGGGCGGGCGTCCGCATTGCGGCGTACCTTGTCCGGGTGCACCAGGCCCAGGCCGACAAGGCCGTAGATGGGCTCCAGCACGTCGATGGAGTGGCCGCCTGCGATGGGTATGCCCGCCTCGCGGCACACCGCCGCGCCACCGGCCAGTACCCGGCCAATCACCTCTGGCGGCAGCTTGGCGATGGGCATGCCCACCAAGGCCAGCGCCATGATGGGGGTGCCGCCCATGGCGTAGATGTCGGACAAGGCATTGGTGGCAGCGATGCGGCCAAAGTCATACGGGTCATCGACGATGGGGGTGAAGAAGTCGGTGGTGGCCACCAGCGCCTGGTTGTCGTTCAGGCGGTAGACGGCAGCGTCGTCGCTGGTTTCCATGCCCACCATCAGCTCTGGCGGCACCAGACCCTGGGGTGCGCGTGCCAAAATCTCCGCCAACAAGCCGGGAGCAATCTTGCACCCGCAGCCGCCACCGTGCGAAAACTGGGTCAATGCAATGGGTTCTGATGTCTGGGTCATAAGGTTAGCGATTGTGCCAGTGGGGGGCGCAGTGTGAGAGCCCCCACCAGGGTCGTGGATCGGCATGGCTTCCATGCGCTGATTGACGCGCGCTCGCCCGCCGAGTTCGCCATCGACCATATTCCGGGCGCCATCAACTGCCCGGTGCTGGACGACGCGCAGCGCGTCATCGTTGGCACGCTGTACAAACAGCAGGGCGCTTTCGAGGCGCGTCGGGTGGGTGGGGCCATGGTGGCGGAGAACCTGGCCAAACACTTGCGCGAGCGCTTTGCCGACCAGCCTGCCAACTGGAAGCCGCTGGTCTATTGCTGGCGCGGCGGCATGCGCAGCGGCTCCATGGTGACCTGGCTGCGCATGGTGGGCTGGGACGCCCAGCAACTGGCCGGTGGCTACAAGTCCTGGCGGCGCTTTGTGATTGATGCGCTGGAGCAGCAGTGCCCCACGCTGCCCTTGCGGGTGCTGGTGGGTGCCACCGGCAGCGCCAAGACCCGCGTGCTGCAGTCCCTGGCGGCGATGGGTCACCAGGTGCTGGATCTAGAGGCCTGCGCTGTGCATAAGGGCTCCATCCTGGGGGCTGTGCCCGGCCAGGCCCAGCCCTCGCAAACTGCGTTTGAAACCGGCATCGCCCACATCCTTGAAAAGCTGGACCCCAGCCGCCCGCTGTATGTGGAGGGTGAGGGCCGCAAGATTGGCCGCCTGACCCTGCCCACCCCCCTGGTGCTGCGCCTGCGCGCCAGCCCCTGCATAGAGATCAGCGCCACCCCCGCCGCCCGGCTGGACTATCTGCTGCGCGACTACGCCTACCTGGGCGACGCCCCCCAGCAGTTGGCCGACAAGCTGGGGCTGCTCAAAGACCTGCACGGCAAGCAGGTGATCGGCCGCTGGCAGGCCTGGGCGCTGGAGGGTAATCTGGCCGCGCTGTTCGCGGAGTTGATGGCGCTGCATTACGACCCACACTACAGCCGCTCGCAAAGCAATAATTTCAGCTCATGGGCGTCTCGCCAGACGCTGCAGACGGACGACCTCACACAGGCCGGTGTGGACGCACTGGCGCGCGCCGTGCTGGACCTGGAGGCTTGAACGGGGCCGCCTGCGGGGGCTACAGTGGTTCCATGCGACACATCAGAAAACGCCACTTCATCATCACCCGCCGTGGGCTGCTGTATTCCCTGGCCTTGGGTTTGATCATCATGGGCTTTGGCGGCGTGGGTTTTTGGCTGCTGGAGCCGCGCGTGCACACCTTTGGCGACGGCCTTTGGCTGGCCTTCACCACGGCCGCCACGGTGGGCTACGGCGATATGGTGCCGAGCACCCATGCGTCCCGGTTCTTCGCGGTCATCGTGGTGTTGCTGGGGCTGGCGATTTTGTCCCTGGTGACAGCCTCGGTGGCTGCCATGTTTGTGGAGACCGAGGAGCGCCAGATTGAGCGCGATCTAATGCGGGAAATCGCCGCGCTGCACAGTGAAGTGCGCGAGCTGCGGCAGTTGATACAGGCCCAGCATGGTGCGCCTCCCAGCACAAAGGATTTCATCCAACAGGCTCCACCAAGCTAGGTCAGCCGGCTTGCGTCACGCCAGCCCTCTACAATCGCGCCACATTTTTTGGAGCCTTCACCATGTTTTCTTCGGACAAAGACGATAGCCAGAGCGCTGCATTCGTAATTCTTTTTGCCGTCGTGGCTGCCGCCGTGGCATTTGCGATTGGCATGGGCATCTACAAGACCCACAGCGCCAAGCCCAAGGCTGCGCCCGCAGTGCAAGAGGTGCTGGACGTAGATGGTGCTAGCGTGAAGGTCGAGAACGGTGTGGTCAAGTTCTACTTCGCCACCGCCAAGGCCGACGTGGCCCAGGGCGCCGACGTGGCGCTGGCCGATGTGGTCAAGCTGGCCGGCGAGGGCAAGAGCCTGCGTATCAGCGGCTTCCATGACGCCACCGGCGACCAGGCCAAGAACGAAGAGCTGGCCAAGCTGCGCGCCTTTGCCGTGCGTGAGCTGCTGGTGGGCCTGGGCGTGGCCCAGGACAAGATCGAACTGGTCAAGCCTGAAGTGCTGACCGGCTCCGGCAGCAACGCCGAAGCCCGCCGCGTGGAAGTGGCCGCACAGCCTTAATCCCCCAGCGCCTTTCTCGCTTAAAAGCCGCAGTGCCTGCACAGGTGCTGCGGCTTTTTACATGGCGGTGAGCCATTGCGACCACAGGCCTCAGCGGGATTCGGCCAGCGCCACGGCGTCCGCGCCAGCGGGAATGTGCAGCGGGCTTGATGGATCGTTGACCGCACGCCACACCGCCTCTGCTACGTCCAGTGCCCGCGTGACGGCAGATGGCTGTCCCATGCCCGCAAAGACGCCCTGCGCGAAGCTTGAGTACGACTCAGGGATGCCACCCTGCATCCGGGGCTGTGCGTTTTTGCTGAATGGTGTTTCCGGGGATCTTCCAGGTAAAACCAGGCTCACCCGCACATTGAAGGGTTGGAGTTCCAGCGCAAGCGACTCGGTAAATGCGTTGACCGCTGCCTTGCTCGCGGTGTACACCGTGAGCAAAGGGAGCGGCTTCAAGGTGGTGCTGGACGAGATGTTCACTATGACCCCTGCCTTGCGTTGCCTGAACTGAGGCAACAAGGCCTGGGTCACTGCCATCGTGCCGAAAGTGTTGACCTCGAAGATCTCACGGGCGGTTTGCATATCCGTGCCCTCGAGCGCACCCATTACGCCGATACCGGCGTTGTTGACCAGGGCATCGATAGGCCCTGCGGCCTCTACCAGCTGGCGAATACTTGCGTCATCCGTGACATCAAGTGCCAGCACGCGCAGGTGTTCGGAGCGGGGCAGAACCTCTTCGTGCGGCGTGCGCATGGTGGCTATGACCTTCCAGTCGCGGTCAAGGAAGTGCTGGGCAGTGGCGAGGCCGAAGCCGGACGAGCAGCCGGTGATCAGAATGGTTTTCATGGGAGTCCCTGGAGTGGTTTGCAGTACCCAGACTTTAGGCCGCCGGTGCCGGACTGACTACAATTGGAAATCCATTTTTCTTTTGCAGGAGTCCGGCGATGGTCGATCCACTGGCGGAGGTTGTCACGCTGCTTCGGCCCGGCGCTCCATTCTCAAAAATAGTCAGCGGCGCTGGCCATTGGAGCGTACGACGCACCGAGTACGGGCAACCCTTTTTCTGCGTCATCCTCGAAGGAAGCAGTTGCCTCGCGGTCGATGGACACGAGCCGATGGTGTTGCAGGAGGGTGACTTTGTCTTGATTCCCTCGGCACAGGGCTTCACGATGTCTGATGTGGCGCCTGTAGCACCCGATCGCGCCGATCGTTCGCCACCTTCCGAGACGTGCCTGTTGCGGGGCGAAATAAGGCACGGAACCCAAAGTGGTCCGCCGGACGTTAGATTCCTGGTGGGCCACTGTGTGTTGGGTTCACCGGACGCGGCCTTGCTGGTGTCGCTGCTGCCGCAGCTGGTGCACGTGCGTGGTGAAAAGAGGCTATCTACCCTCGTGCAGCTCGTGGGAGAAGAGTCGCGTCAGCTGCGCCCCGCGCGGGATGTCATCCTGGCGCGCCTGCTGGAGGTGCTTTTCATCGAGGCTCTCCGCTCCACGGCGGGGACTGCTGCGTCGCCTGGACTTGTGCGAGGTCTTGCAGACGTGCGTCTTGCTGTTGCGATACGGCGTATGCATGAAAGCCCGGCCAAGCCCTGGACGGTTGTGCAGCTGGCGAAAGAGGCTGCGCTGTCCCGCTCGGCGTTTTTCGAGCGCTTCAGCCGCACCGTGGGTGTTGCACCCATGGAGTACCTGCTTGCCTGGCGCATGGCCATGGCCAAGAACTTGTTACGGCGCAAGCTGGGTGGTGTTGCCGAAGTGGCGGAACGCGTAGGTTACAGCTCGGCAAGTACGTTCAATGTCGCATTCACCCGCCATGTCGGATTGCCGCCGGCGCGGTATGCGCGGGAGCAGATGGAGTTGGAGCGAGCCTAACGTTCTAAGAACACGTTCTCAGTGAAAAGGGCCCGACCCGCGTGGCTTGAGCCCGTCAATGCTATTGCGTCACAGGGCTGGTGGGTACCGCGGTCGCAGCCGCAGCCGCAATTGCAACTGCAGTGACGGCAACGGGAGCCACCCTAGCTGGCGCCGTAGCAGCAGCCATCTTTCCGCCGTGGATCTGCATCACCAGCGGCACTATCAGCAGCGCCACGATGTTGATGATCTTGATCAGCGGGTTGACCGCCGGGCCGGCCGTGTCCTTGTAGGGGTCGCCCACGGTGTCGCCGGTGACGGCGGCTTTGTGCGTCTCCGATCCCTTGCCGCCGTGGTGGCCGTCTTCGATGTACTTCTTGGCGTTGTCCCAGGCGCCGCCGCCGGTACACATCGAAATCGCCACAAACAGGCCGGTGACGATGGTGCCCATCAGCAGGCCACCCAGCGCCGCCGGGCCGAGCAGCAGGCCGACCAGAATTGGCACCACCACCGGCAGCAGACTGGGGATCATCATTTCCTTGATGGCTGCGGTGGTCAGCATGTCTACCGCCGTGCCGTAGTCGGGCTTGGCCGTGCCTTCCATGATGCCCTTGATCTCGCGGAACTGGCGGCGCACTTCGACCACCACGCTGCCGGCGGCGCGGCCCACGGCCTCCATGGCCATGGCGCCGAACAGGTAGGGAATCAGCCCGCCGATGAACAGGCCGATGATGACCATCGGGTTGCTGAGGTCGAAGGTGATCTTGCTGCCATAGGCATCGAGTTTGTGGGTGTAGTCGGCAAACAGCACCAGCGCCGCCAGGCCGGCCGAGCCGATGGCATAGCCCTTGGTGACGGCCTTGGTGGTGTTGCCCACTGCGTCCAGCGGGTCGGTCACGTCGCGCACGCTTTTCGGCATCTCGGCCATTTCGGCAATGCCGCCGGCGTTGTCGGTGATGGGGCCGTAGGCGTCCAGAGCCACTACGATGCCGGCCATGCTGAGCATCGACGTGGCCGCGATCGCAATGCCGTACAGGCCGGCCAGATGGAAGGCGGTCCAGATGGCGATGCAGACAAAAATCACCGGCCAGGCGGTGGAGCGCATGGACACACCCAGGCCGGCAATGATGTTGGTGCCGTGGCCCGTGGTCGATGCCTGGGCGATGTGCTGCACCGGCGCGTACTGCGTGCCGGTGTAGTACTCGGTGATCCACACCAGCGCGGCCGTCAGAACCAGGCCGACTGCGCAGGCGCCATAGAGCTTCATGGCCGCACCCGTGCCGCCGAGCGCGTTGTCGGGCACCAGCGCCTGGGTGACGAAGTAGAAGGCGATCAGCGACAGCACGCCTGCTACCGCCAGACCTTTGTAGAGTGCGGGCATCACGTTCTTCATGCCCGGTGAGGCGACGACGAAGAAGCAGCCAATGATGGACGCCACGATGGACACAGCGCCCAGCGCCAGTGGATACACCACCGTGCTGGCACCGCCACTGGTGGCGAGCAGGGCGCCCAGCACCATGGTGGCGATCAGCGTGACCGCATAGGTCTCAAACAGGTCGGCAGCCATGCCCGCGCAGTCGCCCACGTTGTCGCCCACGTTGTCGGCAATCACCGCCGGGTTGCGCGGGTCGTCCTCCGGAATGCCGGCCTCGACCTTGCCGACCAGATCGGCGCCCACGTCCGCGCCCTTGGTGAAGATGCCACCGCCCAGCCGAGCGAAGATCGAAATCAGCGAAGAGCCAAAGGCAAAGCCGATCAGCGGGTTGAGCCGCGCTGCGGTGGGCATGCCGTCCGGTACCAGAAACCAGTAGAAACCCGTCACGCCGAGCAGGCCCAGGCCCACCACCAGCATGCCGGTGATGGCACCGCCGCGAAACGCCACCGTGAGTGCCGGGCCAATGCCCTTGGTGGCCGCCTGTGCAGTGCGCACATTGGCGCGTACCGACACATTCATGCCGATGAAGCCGCAGGCGCCGGACAGGGCCGCACCCACCACGAAACCGATGGCTGAAATGGGGTCGAGAAAGATGCCGATGAGGATGGCCAGCACCACGCCGACGATGGCGATGGTGCGGTACTGCCGGGCCAGATAGGCGGCTGCGCCGGTCTGGATGGCGGCGGCAATTTCTTGCATCCGCGCGTTGCCTGCGTCTTGGGAAAGGATCCAGCTGCGGGCCCAAAAGCCGTAAGCCACCGCAATGCATCCACATATGAGCGCCAGTACCAGCGCTGTGTTACCTGCCATGGGAATGTCTCCTCTTTGTCGTTGTCGCGTGATGGGAGTGCAACGACAGGGATGCCCTGCATAACTCCGGCGAGGATGTGGTAGTGCGGATCGGGATGGGATACAAGGCGCTTTGTGCAGCCAATAGCACCGCTATTGGCAAGAAAAGCAACGCCGTAGACCGCCCGAGTCCGTGCTGCCACAGACCGCAGAGAGTGATGCAGGGCATACCTAAGGTGGTACCCCCGCTGCGTTGCTTCCTCGCGCATCCGACGTCCAAAGAGGCGGAGACGATTGGCCAACGTCACCAATATAAAGGAAAAACAGTTGCTGCACTGCGGTAACTCTTTGTGTCCAGTATGTAAACGGAGGGCTGGCACTCTAAATTCGCAGCGCACCCAAATTCAGCTCCGCGACGCATCTTTGCGCGGGGCATGTGGGGGTGCACAACCATGGCCCTTGGACACATTCGACCGGGGGCTGGCGCGGACTTGCGGAGCCAGGCATCCATGCCTTGCGGCCCACAGGTTCTGTCATTTCCCATGTATGAAGGGTGTTCTATGCGGTTCTCAAAAACTTATTGGCGTGGCTTGGCCATAGGCCTGGTGGCATCGGTCTTCCTGGTGGCCTGTGATGGCGATGGCGGTTCTGGTTCCACCTCCAGCACTCCGGTTTCGA
This sequence comes from Burkholderiales bacterium, assembly GCA_026400275.1. Taxonomy (GTDB): domain Bacteria; phylum Pseudomonadota; class Gammaproteobacteria; order Burkholderiales; family Burkholderiaceae_C; genus Rhodoferax_B. The sequence continues at coordinate 11,654 of JAPLPK010000142.1, read as the reverse complement.
CAACCGGCGTGGCAGGCAAGGTGCTGGACGACGCGACCGGACTGGGCGTTGCGGGCGTGACGGTGCGGGTTGGAAGCCTGTCCACCACCACGGCGGCTGACGGCACGTTCAGCCTCACCGGTCTTACGGCCAGCAGCCGCGTGACGGTGGTGTTTGCATCGAGCGACTATGTCGAAGGCGTGCGCATCGCCAATGTGGTGGCCGATGCCCGTACCGATGTGCAGGCCCGGCTGGTCAAGGTCGGTGCCAGCGGCACCGTTCCGGTCACGGCTGGTGGCACGGTCACGGTGCCCAGCAGCACCGCGCAGGTTAGCTTGCCGGCCAACGGCGTGCAGCGTGCCGATGGCAGCCTTCCTACGGGCAATATCACGGTCAACATCACGCCCATCAACCCGGCTGTGGATACGACCCTGATGCCCGGCGACTTCCTGACCTCCACGGGCAGCGGCAATGTGCCGATTGAAAGCTTTGGCGCACTCAATGTGGTGCTGACAGACAGCACGGGTGCCGCGTTGAATCTGCGCAGTGGCCAGACCGCCACCATCCGCATTCCACTGGCTTCGCGCAATGCATCCGTGCCATCGACTATCCCGCTGTTTTACTTCAACACCAGCACCGGCCTGTGGGTACAAGAGGGCACGGCGACCTTGGTGGGTTCTGGCGCATCGGCCTACTACGAAGGCACGGTCAGCCACTTCACTACCTGGAATGCCGACCAGACCTACAACACCATCATCGTCCATGGCTGCATGAAGAATGCGGCGGGCGCGGTGGTGGCGAATGCGCTGGTCAGCAGCGACGGTATCGACTACTCCGGCACCAGCTCGGTCTACACCGATGCCAGCGGCAATTTCAGCCTGCCTATCCGCAGCAACAGCGAGGCCACTATCGTGGGCGTGTCCGGCGGATATTTGACTAACACCGTGCGCAACACGGCCAGTGTGAACGACATCACCTTGACGGATTGCCTGAGCCTGGGCCAGAGCGGCGCTGGCATCACCATGAAGTTGACCTGGGGCGCCTTGCCCAGCGACCTGGATTCGCACCTGATCACCCCAGCGGGTGACCATGTGTATTACTCGGCCAAGGGGGCTCTTGCCACAGCGCCTTTCGCCAATCTGGACGTGGACGATACCTCCAGCTACGGCCCCGAGGTGGTGACCATCACCAAGCTGATGGTGGGTACCTACAAGTACAGCGTACGCAACTACTCGGGCTATTCCGATGGCCCCATCGCTACATCGGGCGCGCGGGTCGAGGTGAATATTCCAGGACGTACCTTGCAGCTGATTACGCCACCCACCACGGGCGAGTCGTCGAACACTGACTACTGGAACCTGTTTGAGTTCGACGTCAGCGCCAGCTGCGTGGTTACCGTGCGCTCGGTGGGCACCTACACCACCGACTTGCCCACGATTCCGGCAAGCACCACGCCGCAGTACTGCACACCCAGCTGATAGCGGCTAGCACACCGCGAAGCGGGCGACACAGCACCTTGGCGCTGTGTCGCCTTTTTTGTGTGCAGGCATGCCGTCAGGCTGGCGTCACCGCCGTGAGGCAAAATCACGGGTTAATCAGAATCCGATTTCTCAACTCCTAACTGCAACACCACCATGTCCCTGAATAAAGTGACCCCTGGCAAGAATGCCCCCGACGCCTTTAACGTCGTGATCGAAATCCCGATGAACGCGGACCCGATCAAGTACGAAGTGGACAAAGAATCCGGCGCGCTGTTCGTGGATCGTTTCATGACCACGGCCATGCACTACCCCACCAACTACGGCTACGTGCCCCAGACTCTGAGCGGCGATGGCGACCCGGTGGACGTGCTGGTGATCACCCCTTACCCGCTGTACCCCGGCGTGGTCGTGCCCTGCCGCCCCCTGGGCATTTTGATGATGGAAGACGAAGCCGGCGTGGACGGCAAGGTGCTGGCCGTGCCCACCGACAAAATTCTGCCTATGTACACCCACTGGAAGAGTGTGGAAGACGTGAACAAGATGCGCCTGAACGCCATCAGCCACTTCTTTGAGCACTACAAGGACCTGGAAAAGGGCAAGTGGGTCAAGGTGCTGGGATGGGAAGGCATTGACGCGGCCAAGAAGGAAATCCTCGAAGGCATCGCCAATTACCAGAAAGGCTAACCCCCAGGCTGCGCGCACTGCGTGTCGCTACGCCAACCCCCTTGCAGGGGGCGATACCAGCGGCCTGGCAAAGCCAGTTCCGCGGTATCCCTCGAAAGAGGGGCAAGGCCTGCGACTTGCAGTTGTATAAGCCAAATCGGCACCTAGCGCAGGTAATACCAGCGCTAGGTGCTATTTTTTTGATAGTAATGGGTATGAAAAGCAAACTCTCCAGCGGCGGCCTGGTGTACTCCACCGAAACCGGGCGTATGTGCCCGACCTGCCGCAAACCGGTGGCTGACTGCATCTGCGGCCAGAAGCCGCTGCCCAAGACCGATGGCATCGTACGCGTGTCGCGCGAAACCAAGGGCCGGGCCGGCAAGGGCGTGACATTGGTCAAAGGCGTGCCGCTGGACGTGGCGGGCCTGACCGCGCTGGGCAAGCAGCTAAAAGCCGCCTGCGGTAGCGGCGGCACCGTGAAGGACGGTGTGATCGAAGTGCAGGGCGACCACGTTGACACGGTGATTGCGCTGCTACAGAAGCAGGGCTATACGGTCAAGCGCGCGGGCGGTTAGGCACGGAGATCAACCGCGTGGGCGGTTGATTTGCTCCATCACCCAGGCCGTGCGCTGTGCGGTGTGCCCGGTGGAGGGGTGCGTGGCCAGCCCGGCCACGTGTTTTTGCATGTTCTCGATGTGGAACAGTTGGATGTTCTCCGGGTGGGCAATCTCCAAGCGCTGGTTGCCTTGGCTGTTGCGCAGCAGTAATGGCTGGTCGCCAAACACCGAAAACTCTATCGTCCCCTGGCTGCCCAGGATGGTGACTGCGTCTAGGCGCTCGGCGGCGCCAAAATTCCAGTAGCCCGAGCCCAGCGCACCGCTGGCAAACTGCCAGACACCGGTGACCGCGTCCTCGGCTGCATACAGACCCTGCTGTTGCGCATGGAAACCCTGGGCGTGCACGATGTCGCCCAGCAGGTGCATGCACAGGTCCAGCCCGTGGCAGGCCAGGTCGGCAAAGTAGCCACCGCCGGCCACCTGCGGGTTGGTACGCCAGTTGGGCGCACGGCCCAGATCGGTGGGGCTGGGCGTGCGGGTGTAGGCCCAGTGCACATGGCGCACGTTGCCGATCGCGCCCTCATCCAGCCACTCTTTAACCTGTGCAAAGCGTGGCAGCGAACGCCGGTAGTAAGACACGAACAGCGGTACGCCCGCCGCTTCAAAGGCTGCGCACATTTCCAGGCATTCGCGGTGGTTCAGTGCCATGGGCTTTTCCACGCAGCAGATTTTTCCAGCCGCGGCTACCTTCAGCGCGTAGAAGTGGTGGCTATCTGGCGGGGTGGCGATGTAGACGGCGTTGACCTGTGGGTTGTGGATCAGCGCGTCGGCGTCCGTCGTCCAGCTGGGTACGCCGTGCCGCTCGGCGTAGGACTGAGCCAGGGCAGCGTCGCGGCGCATCACCGCTACCAGGCGCGAATGCGCCACCTTGTTGAACGCAGGGCCGCTTTTGAGCTCGGTGACTGCACCGCAGCCGATGATGCCCCAGGCCAGGGCGGAATTCGTTGGATGCATGGGCAAAGTGTACGGGCGGCTGTGTGGCGTTCTTGTATCCTCGGGCGCCGATCCGGTCCCCGCTGTGTGGCCAGATCTGCCCATGATGTTTCGTATAACTTTTATAAATTCTCAGGAAAACAGATATGTCCAGTGAAGGGTTTCACGTCCACGGTCCGCATGACCACGAGTTGGAGCACGCTGCGCAAGGAGCGCATGGCAGTGGTGGCATGGTGAACCAGATTGCGATGTTCACCGCCATCATCGCAACCGTGGGGGCCATCTTCTCCTATATGGGTGGGGCTACGCAGGCCAACGCGGGGCTGTACAAGAACAATGCCGCGCTGAAAAAGGCAGAGGCCTCCAACCAATGGAATTACTACCAGGCCAAGAGCACCAAGCAGGCGCTGGCCGAAATGGCGATGAATCTATCGCCAGAGGCCGCGAAGTCTGCCTACCAGGTCAAACTGGAGCGCTACGAGAAGGAAAAAGACGGAATCAAGGCGGTGGCCGAAAAGCTGGAAACCGAAGTCGTCGAGTGGGATGAAAAAAGCGACGAGCAGATGCACCTGCACCACCGCTGGGCCCAGGCCACCACGGTGCTGCAAATCTCCATCGCCATGGCCGCCATTGCGTTGCTGACCAAGAAGAAATGGCTGGAATACGCGATGTTCGGTACCGGTGGCCTGGGTGTGCTCGTGGGGGCGCTTGCCGTTTTCCACATATAGGCCTCTCGGTGGCTCGCTGCGAAGCGGCATCCTCAATATTGGGTACGTCGTGCACTCGGCGTGCACTGGGGCCTTTTTGGGGATTGTTACATTTGGAGATATGGACTCAGAACAATTGCAGCGCTTGGTTAGCTTGCAAATGCCGTTTGGCAAGCACAAGGGCACAGCCATCGCTGATCTGCCCGGCAATTACCTGAACTGGTTTGCGCGTGAGGGCTTCCCCCCGGGTGATATTGGCCGGCTGCTGGCCTTGATGCACGAGATCGACCACAACGGCCTGAGCGACCTGCTGAAGCCCTTGCGGTAGCGCCTGTCAGAGGCACAGACTGCAGAGCGCATAGTTGATACATTAATTTACAATAAGTAACAAACCTAATGCATCTGCCCTTTTCCACGCAATCTGTGCTGCGCCAGCTCTGGCGGGTGCTGTTGTACGTGGGTTTGGTGCTGCCCCTGGGCGTATGGGCGCAGGCCGAGGTGGTGCTGGATGCGCAAAGTTGGCGCCAGGATCTGTGGCCGGCCGTGCAGGTGTTGCCAGATGCCACGGGCAGTATGGATATCGCCCAGGCGCAGGCAGCTGCTGCCGATTTTGCCCCCCCGCAGACCGCCCGCTCTACATTGGGAATGCGTTCTGAACCCGTGTGGCTGCGCATACCGGTGCGCCTGGCGCCGTCTGCTGGGACGGATTGGGCCCTGGAGCTGGACTACCCGGTGTTGAACCGCCTGGACATCTATCTGGTGCGCGACGGGCAGTTGCTGCAGCAAGCCCTGCTGGGCAATCTGCACCAAAACCTGGAGCGCCCGCGGGCAGCCCGTTCGCCCACCATGTCTTTGCGCATGCAGCCGGGCCAGGCCTATACCCTGTACATCCGCGTGCAGACCAGTGGCGCCATGGTGCTGCCCATCACACTGAATACACAGTCGGCGTTTTTGGAGCACGCGTTGCGCGAGCAGATGCTGCAGGGCCTGATGCTGGGCCTGTCTCTGTGTCTGCTGTTGTACAGCTTGACCCATTGGGTGGGCGTGCGCGACCCGCTGTTTCTGAAGTACGCGCTGATCGTGGTGGGCGGCCTGGTGTTTTCGCTGCTGCAGTTTGGCGTGGGCGCGCAGTACCTGTGGACCGGCAATCTATGGCTGGAGCTGCACCTGGCAGCACTGTCCGCGCTGGCGTCTACCTGCGGCTTCTTCCTATTTTTTGAGCATGTGCTGGCCGGGCCAGTGGCATACCGCCATTTCAGCCGCGCGATGCGTGCGGGCGCGCTCGCTTGCGTGCTGGTGGCGCTGGTGTATGCGCTGGACCTGCTCAGCACCCGTGCGGTCAGTCCGCTGGTCGGGTTGTTGGGTGCCTTGCCGTCGCTGCTTGCCTTGCAGCCGGCCTGGCACCGGGTGCGCCAGCGCAGTGCGATGGGCATCTACCTGGTATTGGGCGCCCTGGTGTATTTCTTGGCAGCGCTGACCATGGTGGGCGTGGTGTATGGCGTGGTCGGGGTGAATTTCTGGACCCATCGGCACTGCTGGACCTGCTGATGCTCATGCGCCTGCTGGCCTTGCGCAGCCAGGCCGCGCACGCCAAGGTGGCGCGCGTCACCCAGGAGCGCGACGCAATGCATTCCCTGGCGCACACCGATCCGCTAACCGACCTGCCCAACCGCCGGGGCCTGAGCCTGGCGCTGGAGCAGGCCCTGGCCCAATGCGGCCCGCACAGCATGGTGGCGGTGTATGTGTTGGACCTGGACGGCTTCAAGCCGGTGAACGACCAGTTCGGCCACGATGTGGGCGATGTGCTGCTCAGTGCCGTGGCGGCCCGGTTGCAGCTGCTGGTGCGCAGCAGCGACCTGGTGTCGCGCATGGGGGGCGACGAGTTTGTCATTGTGGCCCGTGGCCTGCACACCGACCGCCAGGCGCAAGACCTGGGCCAAAAGCTGCTGGATGCCTTCCATGCGCCGTTCGACCTGGGGCTGCACCACTTCCAGGTCGGCTTGACCATAGGCTACGCCTTGGCGCCGCTGGACGGCGTGGACCCCAAAATTCTGCTCAAGCTGGCCGATGCCGGCATGTACCAGGGCAAGCAGGACGGCAAGCACTGTCTGCGCCGTTTTGACCCGACGCAGTCCGTGCCCGAACCCAGCCTCTGGGTGGACACCCACGCGCCCACACGGACTACAGCTGCGCGCGCAAGCTAGCGGTGATTTCGTACGAGCGCAGCCGCGCCTGGTGGTCGAAGATCTGCGACGTCAGCATCAGTTCGTCTGCTCCCGTGCGTTCAATGAAAGCCTGCAATGCCCGCCGCACCGTGTCGGGCGAGCCCACCGCAGAGCAAGACAACGAGTTGTCCACCATCGCCTTGTCGGCTGGATGCAGGCGCTCGGCGAAGCCATCCACCGGCGGCGGCAGCTGGGACGGGCGGCCGCTGCGCAGGTTTACAAACGCTTGCTGTAGCGAGCTGAACAGGAACTGCCCGGCCGCATCCGTGTCCGCCGCGAACACATTGAAGCCCAGCATCACATAGGGCTTGGCCAGCTGCTTGGACGGCTTGAAGCGCGCGCGGTAAATCTCGATGGCGGACATCATGTCGCCCGGCGCGAAATGCGAGGCGAACGCATACGGCAGCCCCAGCTCGGCCGCCAGCTGCGCACCAAAGGTGCTCGACCCCAGAATCCACAGCGGCACCTCCAGCCCGGCGCCAGGTACGGCGCGCAGCGTCTGCCCCTCTTGTACCGGGGCAAAGTAGTGCTGCAGCTCCAATACGTCGCGGGGGAACTGCTGCGCGTCCGTTTGCAGGTCGCGCCGCAGCGCACGGGATGTCACTTGGTCGGAGCCGGGCGCACGGCCCAGCCCCAGGTCTATGCGCCCGGGAAACAGCGACTCCAGCGTGCCGAACTGCTCGGCAATCACCAGCGGTGAATGGTTGGGCAGCATGATGCCGCCGGCACCCACACGGATCGTGCGCGTGGCCGCCGCCACATGGCCCATCACCACGGCGGTGGCTGCGCTGGCAATACCGCGCATGCCATGGTGCTCGGCCAACCAATAGCGCTGGTAGCCCCAGGCTTCGGCGTGCTGCGCCAGGTCGCTTGCGTGGCGAAAGGCATCGGCTGCAGTGCTGCCTTCGGCAATCGGTGCCAGGTCCAGAACGGAAAAGGGAATCATGTTTTTGCTTTGCAGATGAAAAAAGCCTCCAGCGCATATATAACCTGCGCTAGATGCTATAAAAAATGAAGTAAGTGCCCAGGCGGCACAAAGACGGCCAGCGTAGCAGTCGGCGGGGCTTGGTGTGCAGATGGGGCCGATTCGCCATATGGCAACCAGAGTCTTTGCACCCTGTGCCAACGGTCTACCCGGGCTTGTGCGCAGGTGCTAGGGCTCCGCCTTCAGCACGATGGGGATGCCCGCTACGCCCACGCCGACGGTGCCCATCTGCAGCTGCGCCTGGGCCAGGCTGTCGGGCACGGTGAACTCCACCCAGCCTTCCATGGTGCTATTGCCGCGCACCAGTTCGTTGAGCTCGTTCACGGGTGCCAGCAGGCTGCCGTCGGCCAGCAGGCGGAAGGAGGCGCTCCAGAAGTTGCCGTCATAGCGGCTGTTGTTGGCGACGCGTATTTGGAACTTCAGGCTGCGCTGGCCGGGGTTGTACGGCAGCAGTTGGGCTTTGAGAATCCGGTAGGCCAGCGTGTCTGCCACCATCTCCACCCGTTCGGGCAGCACCACCTTGAGGGCTGACGCAGGCGGCGGTGGCGGAGTGGCCGCGACCGCGGTAGTGGGGCTTGTGTTGGCAGGCGCAGAGGGCGTCACAGCGCTGGGGGGCGAGGGCGTTGCTGGCGCTGGCGTGCGGCCCAGCCAACCGGCCTGGTGCAGCGCCGTCACCAGCGCTGTGATGGCAGTGATGGCGCCCGCCGCCGCAGTCAGGATACCGGGCAGGGTGTGCCACCAGCTTTTGGATCGGGGGTCTTCGTCCATATGCGCCTTCCGGGTAAAGGGGCGGCCCAAGGCACCGCCGGCTGCGCGAAATTATGGCGCAAGCATCCCGGTTTGTGGTGCTCTGTTTTTAATAGCTGCTGCCGCTTGCAGTACCTGCGCGAGCGGCCTATTTCCTGGGTAAAACCGCGTGCACCACGCGGAAAGCCAACTGGGCTAGAGTCGGTAGTCACGCCTTCTACCTGACACACCCCCCAAGGACAAACCATGCAACTGTTATCTCGCTTCATTTCCGTGGCTGCGCTGGTGCTGCTGGGGCAGGGCGTGCAAGCGGCTACGCCTGGCGCACCTGCAGCCGCGACCGGCCAGGCCGCCTGCCCGGCCATCCTGCAATACCAGTTTCCGCGTCTGCAGGACGAGGCGCCGCAGAACCTTTGCCAGTACGCGGGCAAGGCGGTGCTGGTGGTCAACACCGCCAGCTACTGCGGCTTCACCAGCCAGTACGAGGGCCTGGAGGCGCTGTACGCCAAATACCAGCCGCGCGGCCTGGTGGTGCTGGGCTTTCCGTCGAATGACTTCGGCGGGCAGGAGCCCGGTTCGGCCAAGGAGATTGCCGACTTTTGCTACAACACCTATGGCGTGAAGTTCCCCATGCTGGGCAAGTCGGTCGTCACCGGAAAGGCGCGCAACGGCCTGTACGCCGCGCTGGACAAGGCCACCGGCAAGACGCCGCGATGGAACTTCCATAAATACCTGATTGACCGCAGCGGCAAGGTGGTGGCCAGCTTCCCCAGCGATGTCACGCCCGACAACCCGGCGTTGCTGGGTGAGGTAGAAAAGGCATTGCGCTAGGCGGTTGCCGATGCTTGCAGCCAGTGCAAGAAGGTGGTGACCAGCGGCCGGTCTTCGGTGCGCTCGGGTAGCACGCAGTAGTAGGCCCGTTGACTGGTTTGGTCGCTGGCCGGGGTCTGCGCGCAGGCAATCACCAGTTCACCGCGCTGCAGCTCGGCTTCCACCAGCAGACGCGGCACCAGGGCCAGGCCCAGGCCCTGGGCAGCGGCGGCGGCCGTCATGGAAAACAACTCGTAGCGCGGCCCGTGCAGGGCCAGCGGCGCGGCCACGTTCAGCGCGTCAAACCACTGGCGCCAGCCTTCGGGCCGGGTGCTTTGCTGCAGCAGCGGGCGCTGGGCCATGGCCTCGGGGTCCAGGCTGCTCTGGCCGCCCAAAAAACCGGGGCTGCACACCGGCACCATGTCTTCGCCCAGCAGGCGCACGGCACGTGTGCCAGCCCAGTTGGCCACCTGCTCGGCGGTGCCGGTGTACAGGGCCGCATCAAACGGCGTGTCGGCAAACAGGAACGGGCGGGTGCGGGTTTCGATGTGCACCGTGGTGTCCGGGTGCAGCGCGGCCCAGGCCGGCAGGCGCGGTATCAGCCAGCGCGTGGCAAAGGTGGGCACGGCGGCCAGGTGCAGGGTGCCGGCGCTGCCCTGGGACGACATGGCCTGCAGCGTGTCCTGCTCCAGCCCCTGCAGCCGCGCTGCCACCTGCTGGGCGTATTCGGCACCACGCTCGGTCAGCGCCACGCCGTGGCGGGTGCGCCGGAACAACGCCATGCCCAGGAATTCCTCCAGCGCCGTGATCTGCCGCGACACCGCGCCCTGCGTCAGCGCCAGCTCTTGCGCGGCGCGGGTGTAACTTTCATGCCGCGCGGCGGCATCCAGGCAGGCCAGGGCTTGGAGGGAGGGGATTTTTCTGCGCATGGTGTGCGCAATATACATGTTTAGACGTTTGAGATGCTTTCGTATTCATAGCAGTATTCATGAGTTTTACTTGCGAAATAACGAAATACAGTTCCGATGGCACGAATGTAAGACATGTTTTATACGCATAACATATTGGCCGCAGCCTTCGCTTTAAGCATGCAAAGCATGTGTTGCAGCGCGTGTATGTTGGAAGCGTGGTTCAAAAAACGCTAGCCATCCGCGTGCGTGGCTGCTTGGGCGTTAGCAGGTCATTTTTAGTGTGTTGCATTGACCGATTGAATCCGCCTCCAATTCCAGTCGCAGGCCGCCTTAGCAACTAGTCATTTCTGATAACTGGTTTCAGGGGAGAGCAGTCGCGATACCGGAAAAGTTTCACCACCGTTCTAGCTCTTCGAAGAGTGGTGGCAGCGCCACCTTTCCTACCAGTTGCCCCTGAATCCAGCAGCAACTTATATCAGTCAGTTGGCTATTTGGCGCCTGACTTTCGGTGGCCCGCCTGAGTCAAGGTGCCTTGGCTCCCAGTGCCGGCGGCCCCGGCTTGGATCGCCTGCGTCGTGGCGACGAACCAGTGCACGAAGTTGGTAACGGTCTTGGGTCTATTGCGTCGGGTCATTACGACATAGCCCTTGTCGCCATTGGTCGCGATGTCAGACGCGACGATCAGGTCGCCACGCCGTATCTCTTCTGAAAATACGTTGACCGGGCACAGACCGATACCGTGACCCGCGATGATCGCGGTCGCAAGTAGGTTGAAGTCCTGGTAAGTGGTGCCCGCCAGTTCCTTGTTCAGCGTCAGGCCCGCCGCGCCCGCCCACTCTCGCCAGCCGTCGCGTGACGCGTCATGCAACAGTTCGGATGCAATAAGTTGCTCGGGACTCCTGAAGGGGCCGTGCTTGGTCATGAAGTGGGGACTGCACACCGGCTTGTTGATCCTGGAAAACAAGGGCTCGGTGATCACTTCCTTAGACGGATCTTCGCCATAGGTGATCAGAACGTCGAGGTTGGAGCTCGCCAGCTTTTCATCCGCGTGGGCGTATGCCACTCGAATCTCGACATCGGGAAACTCGCTGGAAAACCTGTCTAGGTTGGGCACGAGCCAGCGCGATGCGACCGACGGAATGCAGCCAACTGTGAGGCTGGCACCTTTGCTCGCAGCCTTCACGGTTTTACAGGCGTCCGCGATACCCGACAACAGCGGTGAAACGCGTACGAAAAGCTGTTCACCGGCGGTAGTCAGCTGCACACCGCGCCCTTGGCGGCGAAACAAGGGCACCCCTATCCACTCCTCAAGATTGCGCACCTGATGGCTCACCGCCGCGTGCGTCACAAATAGCTCGTCTCCGGCGCGCGACATGCTTTGGTGCCGAGCCGCCGCTTCGAAGGCTCGTACGGCGCCGAGTGAGAGCGAGGAGATGGAAATCATGTTATTTATTCTTACATATATATAGAAAAATGATCAATTGTTTTCATTGCTATCGACCCATACAGTGGAGTTGTTCTGATCAGAGTTTCAATCTAGTCAATCGCGAGAGCGATTGCCTCAGGCTGGTAATCCGGGTGACCCCGCGCAATGAT
>JAPLPK010000179.1 GCA_026400275.1 Burkholderiales bacterium | reverse complement strand
TTCAGGTTTCTTGTAATTGGCCAGCAGGCTGGACAACAGCTCTTCAGGTACTTCGTGTTTCTTGGGTGTCATTGCGTTTACGGACATGCAGGCATACGCCTGCGTTGGATTGTCCGTTTACACAAAATCCTGCACACCCTCGTATCAGCCTGCGCAACAGGCCGGATATAAGACTGCCGCCCTGCCTCCTGAACCTTCACACACACGAGTTCTTGCAATCCGGGAGGCGCCCATATAAGCGTCGCCTTAGGTAGCTGCTACCGCAGATATTGCGTGCGCTGCATCCCGGATTGATTCAAAGAAAACGCTATCAAAACAGCAGCGCACCGGGTCGTCAAAGAGAACCTTGCTGTGTGCTGTCTTCTTACTTAATTCTTTTATTTAAAAGATAGTAGTAGTAGTAGTAAGCACAGCGCCTTTGTGTGGATAAGGCCCTTTTCTCCAGCGCTACCGGGTACTTAGCCAGCGTGAACAGGTGTGCGTGACCTTGCTTGGCATCTGCTACCGCTACAGGGATAAGTTGGGCGCCTCTGCAACTGCTGGGGATAAGTAGGACCTTATGGGGAAAGTATCCACACAGTTATGCCAGCTCCGGTGACAGAGCCTATCCGCAGAAAGCTTTTGCTATTGAATATGTAGCTGCTAGTGCAGACCTTACCTGCGCCAGAGCCCTATTTTCTTTAAAAACTACAAGGGCCGCACAGGTAGGCAAATCTGGCAGGAGAACACGCCTGTCGCGGGGTCGTAGTAGCTGCCTACCGGGTAGTGCTCGAAGTAGGGCCGTGCGTCGCCTTGCATGCCGCTGGCGGGCAGCCAGTCGCGCAGCATCTCACTCCACGCCAGGCCGATCTGCACACCCGTGCCACGAAACGCGCCCAAGGCGTAGCGCCCGCCAGGCAGTTGCGCCGCGCTGACCGGGCTGCGGGCCACAAAGTCGTCTGGCACCTGCACGCAGGCGTCGTAGCGGCACTGTTCTGGCGGGGTGATGTGGGGGTCGTCGCGGCCTATGCCGTAGCAGGCTGCGCCGTCCAGCCCCTGGGCGCTGCGCCAGGGCATGAACTGCTCGGCCCAGAAGCGGCTGATGTTGGCGCCATACGGGCCAATGTGGCGCATGTAGGCGACGCGGACAGGGGGCAAGGTGGCGATGGTGACTTCCATAAATGGCTCCGAGTGGTTGAGTCCTCGATGGTTGCTGGAACCAGCCCGGGCCGCCTGATCGCTATTGCTCTGGGCCTGATCCAGATTGCGGTCTTGCTGTCGGCGCACATGTGCCAGCTCGTCTGCCCAGCGCTGCGGCGTGGCTGCACGCCAGGCGCTGGGTGTGCAGCCAAAGCGCAGCTTGAAGGCCCGCGCAAACGCCTCGCCCGAGCCAAAGCCCACCGCCAGTGCTATTTGCAGCACCGGCGCCTGCGGCAGGCGGGCCAGTTGCAGCGCGCCCACCTCCAGCCGGCGTCGGCGCAGGTAGTCGCCCAGGGTCTCGCCCATCCACGCGGCAAACACGCGGTGGAAATGGAAGGCCGAGAAGTGCGCCACGTCGGCCAAGCCCGCCAGGTCCAACGGGGTATCGAGGTGCCGGTCGATATGGTCCAGCACCCGGTTCATGCGCTGGGCGTACTCCACGGCATGGCTGTGCGGCAAGGTGGGTGAGTCCATGGTGGCGCAGTGTAGCGCCACTGGTTTGCTACTAAAAAAGTAGCTACTAGTGCAGATACTATCTGCGCTAGAGGCGGTTTTTATGTGTAGACAGAGATGGTGTAGGCCTGCGTCTGCCCTGGTGTTTCCCCTGTGTGCCATGAGGCACCAGCAGGTTTCAATCTTTGCTACATTCAAAGCGCTTTGAAACTTGTTCTGACCACCGGAATACGCCCGCCCATGCTGTCCCTCGCCCACCAAACCCAGCTCGCCCAGCAACACGTCACGGCCCAGCTGGCCGCTCGCCCCGAAGCCAAGTCCGCACGCAAGTCCTGGAAGGCCTTCGCCACGCGGCTAGACGCGCACTTTCCCACCCTGGTGGCCGAGCTGGCGCCGCTGTATGGGGCGCGGGCGGACTTTCTGGATTTCCTGGTCGATCTGCTGGCCAAGAGCTTCGACGCCTGGCTGGCGCGTCCGGCCGACCTGCAGGCGCTGGACGTGCAGCGCGAGAAGAATCCGCGCTGGTTCCAGTCGCAAAAGATGCTGGGCGGCGTGTGCTACGTGGACCTGTACGCGGGCAATCTGAAGGGGCTGCTGAAGCAGATTCCGTACTTTAAGGAACTGGGCCTGACCTACCTGCACCTGATGCCGCTGTTCAAATGCCCGGACGGCAACAGCGACGGTGGCTACGCCGTCAGCAGCTACCGCGAGGTGAACCCTGCCCTGGGTAGCATGGCCGACCTGCAGGCACTGGCCGCTGCGCTGCGCGCCGAGGGCATTAGCCTGGTGCTGGACTTCATCTTCAACCACACCTCGGACGAGCACGACTGGGCCCGCGCCTGCGTGGCCGGCGACCCGCAGTACGCCGATTTCTACTACCTGTTCCCCGACCGCACCCTGCCTGACGCGTATGACAAAACCGTGCGCGAGATATTCCCCGACCAGCACCCCGGCGCGTTCTCGCAGCTGCCCGATGGCCGCTGGGTCTGGACCACATTTAACAGCTTCCAGTGGGACCTGAACTACAGCAACCCGGCCGTGTTCACCGCCATGGCCGGCGAGATGCTGGCGATTGCCAACCTGGGCACCGAGATCCTGCGCATGGACGCGGTGGCCTTCGTCTGGAAGCGACTCGGCACGGTGTGCGAGAACCTGCCGGAAGCACACACGGTGATCCGCGCCTTCAGTGCGCTGGTGCGAATCGCCGCGCCCAGCATGCTGTTCAAGAGCGAGGCCATCGTGCATCCGGACGACGTGGTCAAGTACATCTCAAAGCAGGAATGCCAGATTTCCTACAACCCGCTGCAGATGGCCTTGCTGTGGAACAGCCTGGCCACGCGCGAGGTGAATTTGCTGCAGCAGGCGCTGGAGCAGCGCCATAACCTGGACCCCGACACCAGCTGGGTCAACTATGTGCGCAGCCACGACGACATAGGCTGGACCTTTGCCGACGAGGACGCCATCCAGCTGGGCATCCAGGGCTTTCCGCACCGGCAGTTTTTGAACCGCTTTTATGTGAACCGCTTCGAGGGCAGCTTCGCCCGTGGCGTGCCGTTCCAGGACAACCCCGCCACCGGCGACTGCCGCATCAGCGGCACCTGCGCCTCACTGGCCGGCATCGAGCAGGGCGACCCGCTGGCCCCGGCGCGCATTCTGCTGCTGCACAGTGTGGCACTCAGCACCGGCGGCATACCGCTGATTTACCTGGGCGATGAAGTGGGCACGCCCAACGACCCCAGCTATTTGAGCGACCCGGCCAAGGCCAGCGACAGCCGCTGGGTGCACCGCCCGGCCCGCGCCGCCAGCCTATACGCGCAGCGGACCAAAAAGAACAGCGTGCCCGGCCAGATCTACCAGGGCCTGCGCCGCATGGTGGAGGTGCGCCAGTCGCTAGAGGTGTTTGCCGGCGGCCACCTCACCGGCTTTCGCGCCGGCAACCCCAGCGTGCTGGGCTATATGCGCGGCGCGCCAGGGGCGCATGTGCTGGTGCTGGCCAACTTCAGCGAGCAAGCGCAGCA
>JAPLPK010000229.1 GCA_026400275.1 Burkholderiales bacterium | reverse complement strand
GCGGCAGCAAGCCACTGGCAGGCTGCCGGGCCATCCACGTCTGCGTAGACCGCGCCGTTATGTTTGCGGCTTTCACTCTGGCTGCGGATGTTGCGGGCGATGTGCTGGCGTTGCGTCAGAGGCTGTGCCAGGAAATTGCTTTGCCAAGCGGGACTGCGCACCAGTGCTCGGAACTGCAGGTAATCTACGTCGTCCAGGCACAAGGCATCGCCATGGCTGAGTAGCCAGCGGTTCCCGGCGAACTGTAAAACCGTCGGGTCGTCCAGCAGTGTGAGTTGGCCGGCGCTAGCAGCCCGCAGCCCAAACAGAAAGTCCCGGTTGCCATGCATAAAGAAAATTGGGCGCTGTTGGGCGGCCGCCTGCAGCACCTGGAGGCAGGTCGCATCAAACCCTGTCGGGTCTGCTTCCACACCGTCGTCACCTACCCATACTTCAAACAAGTCGCCCAGGATGAAGACGGCGTCGGCCGTGGTGCTGGCCATATAGCGCTGCCACGCAGCAAATGTGGCCGGCTCAGCGGCCTGCAAATGCAAGTCTGAAATGCAATCGACCGTGCGCCAGTGGGCAGGAGCTAGCAGCTCCGCCACCGGGGGCACGGTCGAGGCTGGCGCGATGGAGGTCGGCGCCATGCAGTCCTTACAGCGCGACGGCTTTTTCGATGACCACGTCTTCCATCGGCACATCGCCGTGGCCGCCGCGGTTACCGGTCTTCACGGCCTTGATGGCGTCCACGACTTCGGTGCCGGACACCACCTTGCCGAACACGGCATAGCCCCAGCCGGAGCTGGATGTGGCGGTGTGGTTCAGGAAGCCGTTGTTGGCTACGTTGATGAAGAATTGGGCCGTAGCCGAGTGCGGGTCGCTGGTGCGGGCCATGGCAACGGTGTAGTTGTCGTTCTTCAGGCCGTTATTGGCTTCGTTGTCGATCGGGGCGTCCGTACCCTTTTGCTTCATACCGGGTTCGAAGCCGCCGCCTTGGACCATGAAGCCAGGAATCACGCGGTGGAACACTGTGTTGTTGTAGTGGCCCTTGGCCACATAGGCCAGGAAATTGGCGACCGACTTAGGGGCCTTTTCCTGGTCCAGTTCAAGGGTGATGACGCCACGGTTGGCAATATGGAGTTCGACTTTGGGGTTGCTCATGGCAGGTTTTCCTTATGGAGGTTGAAAGAGCTTTCGTAGTCCCGGGCTGTCTTGAACCCGGGCGGGAAAGTTAGAGAGGGGTCGCTGATCGGATGCTGATGGTGGTCACGGGCACGTCCTGGAATGGCCCCTTGCTCGCGGTGGCGCTGGTGCGGATCTTGTCGATCACGTCCATACCCGACACCACCTTGCCGAACACCGCATAGCCGTAGCCGTCTGGCTGGGGGGCGTTCAGATTGCTATTGTCTTTGACATTGATGAAAAACTGGGCGGTGGCCGAATTGGGGTTGCCGGTACGCGCCATGGCAATCGTGCCGCGGTCGTTCTTCAGGCCGTTATTGGCTTCCAGCGGAATCGGCGGACGGGTGGGCTTCTGCTGCAGATCGGGGGTAAAGCCCCCGCCCTGGACCATGAAGCCGTCAATCACACGGTGGAAGATGGTGCCGTCGTAATGCTTGTCTTGCACGTATTGCAGAAAGTTTGCTACGGTCTTGGGTGCTTTGTCGGGGTAGACCTCGACCACGAAGTCGCCGGCCGACGTGGCAAATTTGACCCGGGGTGCATCTGCCGCGAAAGTGGGGGCGGCGAGGGCGCAAGCCCAGATGGCGCTGGCAGCCAGCCAGGCGCGCTTGGAAGTAGAAAAAGCCATGGTGTAGGAATGCTATGCAAAAAAGGGGACTGCAGCCTCCTGGGGCTGCGGCCGGGAACGCAGAATTACTTTACTTTGGGGACGGCAGCGGGTGTCAGCACATCTTTCAGCAAAGCGACTTTTTTGGAGGCTTGCGGATTGTTTGCATTCAACTGCAGCGACTTGCTATAGGACTGGCTCGCCAACTTGGCGTAGATGTCGCCCAGGTTTTCATGGGCGGTGGCGTAGTTCGGGTTGATGCGGACCGCCATTTCCAGGGCCGTGCGGGCCTTGTCGAAATCGTTCTGTCCTGCATACAGCACGGCCAGGTTGTTATAGGGCTCGGGCAGTTCGGGGAACTCTTGTGTGAGCTCTGTCAGGGTGGTTATTGCTTCAGCGGGGTGCCCAGAAGCACTTTGCACAGATGACTTCAAGAAGCGCATTTGCGGATCCCGTGGCTTGACTGCCAGGTACAGGTCCACCTTGGCCTGGGCCTCTGTCAGCTTGCCGGTGCGCAGCAGCTGGTTCACATCGCTGTAGTCATCCGCATAGGCCGCCGAAGTCGCCACCAGGGCGCCAGCAGCCAGCACGCGTAGCACAGTAGAAAAACGGAACTTTGGGTGCAGCATAGGGCCTCTTGAAAAGCATGCAAAGACAGGCCCAAACGAGGGCTATATACTCGGAAGATTGTAGCCCAGGGGTTTTGCAATAACGGACCCGCCCCCACCCAGGCGCGGATTTCAAGCTGCCTCCCTTGTCCAGTGTTACCCAGTGAAAAGCCCGCAGGACCGCCATGCGTCCTGCGCCAACCCTAGATTCCATGAGTTTGCGCATATACAACACGCTTTCGCGTGCCACGGAAGAGTTTTCGCCGATCGAACCAGGCCATGTGCGCATGTATGTATGCGGAATG
>JAPLPK010000135.1 GCA_026400275.1 Burkholderiales bacterium | reverse complement strand
CCTGAATTTGCTCTTTGAGTTTGTGGCTGGCGTGGAAGGTCACAACACGGCGTGCATCAATTGGAATCGCCTCGCCGGTCCGGGGATTGCGGCCAGGCCGAGGTGCCTTGGTGCGAATTTGGAAGTTGCCAAATCCAGAGATTTTGACGTCCGTACCCTCGACCAGGCTGGTATTGACCAGGTCAAAAAAGGCATCCACCATGTCTTTCGACTCACGCTTGTTCAAACCAATCTGCTCAAACAGCAAATCGGCCAGTTGCGCCTTGGTCAGGGTCGGGGTCTCCAGGCTCTCTACCGCAATTTCCACGGCATTCTCCAGTGTGTCGTGTGGCATCAAACCGATTTCATCAAGCACGCAGACGCGCGCCGCATTGCATCACCAGCTGGGCCAACACCGCCTGCACCGAAGCATCGATCTGGGCCTCGGTCAGCGTGGCGTCCGGGCTGTTGAGAGTCAGGCGCAGGGCCACACTCTTCTCACCTTGCGTCAAGCCACCGGCCTGGAACTTGGCCACCGGCGTGAACGCCGGGACAGGGCGTTGCAGCACGGCGTCCAAATCCAACTCAAACAAGATCGGCGCTTGCGCCAGCTCGTAGCCCTGGCGCCATTGCGGGTGCAATTCGCCGATGAAGCCAATCGCCCGTCCGTTGACCAGCACCCGAGCACAACGTCCGGGATGCAAAGCAGGATGCTCCGCAGGTTCGAACTGGGCCTGCAGCGGCGCCAACAGCGCCTCCACATCGCCCTTCATATCGAAGAAGTCGGCGCCCTGCTCGCTGCGGCCCCATTGCAGACGATCAGCAGCGCCATAGCTGATGCCGGCGACGCGCATGGGCTGATGAAAGCCCGCCACCGTCGTGTCGGAATTCACCGCATTGGCATCGCGCAGGAACACGCGGCCCAGCTCGAAGACCCGGACGCGGCTGGCCTTACGGTCCAAGTTGAATTTCAAAACCTGTAGCAAAGAACCCAGCAAAGACGAGCGCATGACGCTCATTTGGCTTGCAATAGGATTCAGCAGTTGGATAGGATTGGGGTTGCCCGCCAACTCCTTCTCCCACCGTTCTTCGACGAAGCTGAAGTTGATGGTTTCCTGGTAACCCAGACCGGCCAGGGCACGGCGCAAGGCAAACGGGCTGCGCTGCGATTCGGGGCGAATTTTGGCGGTAATCGGCGCCAGCGGCGGCGTGGTGGGCAACTGGTTGTAGCCCACCATACGCACCACTTCCTCGATCAGGTCTTCTTCGATGGTCAGATCGAAGCGGTAGGACGGCGGGGTCACGGTTAGCACACCATCGCCCTCCACTACCGGCAGACCGAGGCGCTTCAAGGCATCGGAGCACTGAGCCTGCGTCAGCGGCATGCCGATGACTTTGGAGGCACGCGCCACGCGCAGAGTAACGGGCTGCGCCTGCGGCACATTCACCTGCACATCATCTATAGGGCCAGCTTCGCCGCCGCAAATGTCCAAAATTAGCTGAGTGATGCGCTCCAGGTGCTCCACCGTCTGGCTGGCGTCCACACCGCGCTCGAAGCGGTGACCGGCGTCGGTGGAGAAGTTATAGCGGCGCGAACGGCCTGCAATCGACTTGGGCCACCAGAAGGCGGCTTCCGCGTAGATATTGACCGTGTCGTCCGACACAGCGGTGGCGTCACCGCCCATGATGCCGGCCAGAGATTCAACCCGACGGTCATCGGCAATCACGCCGACCTTATCGTCCACGGTGACAGTGTTGCCGTTCAGCAGCTTGAGCTGCTCACCGGGGTGGCCCCAGCGCACATCAAGTCCGCCATGGATTTTGTCCAGGTCAAAAATGTGCGAAGGACGGCCCAACTCGAACATCACGTAGTTCGAAATGTCTACCAAGGCGGTCACGCTGCGCTGACCGCAACGTGCCAGGCGGTCCACCATCCACTGTGGCGTTTGGGCTTTGGGATTCACATTGCGCACCACGCGGCCAGAGAAGCGCCCGCACAGATCCGGGGCGCTGATCTTGACCGATACGCGGTCGGCATTCTTCGCAGCAACAGCGGGAAACTCAGGGTTCAGCAACGGTGCACCAGTCAATGCGGCAACTTCGCGCGCCACTCCGTAGACGCTTAAGCAGTGCGCCAGATTCGGCGTGAGCTTGAGGGTAAACAAGGTGTCGTCCAGAGCAAGGTGCTCACGGATGTTCTGCCCCAAAGGCGCATCGGACGCCAGCTCCAACAAGCCACCATGGTCTTCGGATAGCTTCAACTCGCGGGCCGAGCAAAGCATGCCCTGGCTTTCCACACCGCGCAGCTTGCCGACCTTGATAAGGAAGGGCTTGCCATCTTCGCCGGGCGGCAATTCGGCGCCAACTAGCGCACAAGGCACGCGGATGCCAACACGGGCATTCGGCGCACCGCAGACGATATTCAGCAGCTCAGCCTGGCCCACATCAACGGTGCAAATGCGCAGACGATCGGCATTGGGGTGCTGCTCGGCGGTCTTGATTTCGCCAACAACGATGCCGGTAAACGGTGGCGCGACGGGCTTGAGTTCTTCGACTTCCAGCCCGGCCATGGTCAGGGTCTCGGCCAGTTGCTCGGTGGTCAGGTCGGGGTTGCAGAAGGCGCGCAACCAGGATTCAGGAAATTGCATGGTCTAGTTCTGCTGAAGGTTTAATGAAACTGGCTGAGAAAGCGGATATCGCCATCAAAGAACAGTCGCAAGTCGTTCACGCCATAACGCAGCATGGTCAGACGGTCAGGGCCCATGCCGAAGGCAAAGCCAATGTATTTCTCGGGGTCCAGGCCCATATTGCGCACCACATTCGGATGCACCTGACCGGAGCCAGCCACTTCCAGCCAACGGCCCGACAACGGACCGCTCTGGAACTGGATATCAATCTCAGCGCTGGGCTCGGTGAACGGAAAAAAGCTAGGACGGAAACGAAGCACCAAATCATCGGACTCAAAGAAGGTACGGCAGAAATCGGTGAAGACCACTTTCAGGTCTTTAAAGCTGACGTTCTCACCGATCCACAGGCCCTCGCACTGGTGAAACATCGGCGAGTGTGTGGCATCGCTATCAACGCGGTAGGTGCGGCCGGGCGCGATGACGCGGATCTCTGGCATGACCTGGCCTGCATCAATGGCGGCGCGGTGTCTTTTCACGTGCGTGACCGCATGGCGGATCTGCATCGGGCTGGTGTGGGTGCGCAGCAGGTTGGGTGCGGTGGCGGTGCCGCCTTCCACATAGAAGGTGTCGTGCATGGAACGCGCCGGATGGTCTTCCGGTGTGTTCAGCGCGGTGAAATTGAACCAGTCGGATTCGATCTCGGGGCCCTGGGCGACTTCAAATCCCATTGAGCCGAAGATGGCCTCGATGCGTTCCAGCGTCAAAGAGACCGGGTGCAAACCGCCCTGCCCACGCTGGCGGCCTGGCAGACTTACGTCCAAGGCTTCGGCCTTGAGTTGCAAGTCTAGTTCAGCATCCGCCAATGCTTTGCGGCGTGCCGTCAGAGCAGTTTCAATGGCCTGCTTGGCCAAATTAATAGAGGCGCCGCGTGATTTTTTTTCTTCTATGCTCAGAGCGCCCATTCCTTTCATCAACTCGGTGATACGGCCGGATTTGCCGAGAAACTGGGCCTTGGCATTTTCCAGATCGGCAGGCGTGCTCGCCTCCTGAAAACTGGTTTGTGCTGCACTGACGATTGCGTCCAACTCGTTCATAACATCTCTTGTCTTGAAATGACAAAGGGCTAGTGCTTTTTCAAGCTCTAGCCCTTGTATTACTTGCACAGACTGCTATTCAAAGAATAGCAGCCCAGCGTGGGGAATCAAGCAGCCAGACGGGCCTTGACTTGCTCCACGATGCTGGCAAAAGCCGCCTTGTCGTGCACAGCGATATCGGACAGCACTTTGCGGTCGATCTCGATGGCAGCCTTCTTCAGGCCATTCGCGAACTGGCTGTAGGTCAGACCGCATTCACGCGCAGCGGCGTTGATACGGGCAATCCACAACTGACGGAACACCCGCTTGCGGGTACGACGGTCACGGTAGGCATATTGCCCAGCCTTCATTACCGCTTCTTTAGCGATGCGGTAAACATTACCGCGGCGACCGCGGAAACCTTTTGCAAGGGCGAGAACTTTTTTGTGGCGGGCGCGAGCCGTTACACCACGTTTGACGCGAGGCATGTATTTACTCCTTGTTCGTCGTTAAATTAAATGCCACGGCCTGGCAGCATCTGTGCCATGTGACCCATATTGGTCTCATGCACCGTTGCAGTACCACGCAATTGGCGTTTATTTTTGGTGGTCTTCTTGGTCAAGATGTGACGTTTGAAGGCGTGACCGCGCTTAACGGTGCCACCTGGACGAACGCGGAACCGTTTCTTGGACGCGCTCTTGGTCTTCATTTTGGGCATTTAAATGCTCCTTTTCATTGTGCTCGTGAGGCGCTAGGAACCGATCCCAGACTTGTTGGCCCCGAGCCACTTCTTAGTGAAAGGATTTCACCTTTCACTTTTCAAAATGATGGAAAACCACCATTTTGGACAAAGAGGTTGCCCTCTTTGCAAACAGCCTGCAGGTAAACCTGCAAACCGAATTTTTAAGATGCAGCGACTGCCGGAGCAACTGCAGCTTCTGCCGCTGGCTTGCTAGAGCCTGGCTTTTTCTTGCCTGGAGCAATCATCATGATCATCTGGCGGCCTTCCAACTTAGGGAACTGCTCAACGATGATCAAATCCTGCAAATCCGTACGGATGCGCTGCAGCAAAGCCATGCCGATTTCCTGGTGGGTGATTTCCCGCCCACGAAAACGCAAAGTGATCTTGCACTTGTCGCCATCAGCCAGAAAGCGCTTGATATTGCGCAGCTTGATGTTGTAGTCGCCATCATCGGTACCAGGACGGAATTTGACTTCCTTGATCTCGATAACCGTCTGCTTGGACTTCGCGTCTGCCGCCTTTTTTTGTTCTTGGTATTTGAACTTGCCGTAGTCCATCAACCGGCAAACCGGCGGATTCGCTGTGGCAACAATTTCAACCAAGTCCACATCGTACTCACCCGCCAAGCGCAAAGCTTCCATCAGGCTGACGATACCCAAGGGTTCGTTTTCAGGACCGGAAAGTCGAACTTCCGGCGCCATGATTTCACGGTTGAGACGGTGTTTGCGTTCTTCGCGGTGACGGCGGTCACGAAATTCAGTAGCGATGGCTCTAATCCTTCAAAATCAATGCTATAAATACTATAGCTACAACCGCAATCAGCGCGGGCGCTAAAGCTGCGTTCTATTAAAACTAAACTTTAGAGGCTATGTCATCTGCCACTTTGGACAAGAAGTCCTGGAGAGACATGACTCCGAGGTCAATATTGCCTCGGGCGCGCACTGCAACGGAACCAGCTTCTTTTTCCTTGTCGCCTATTACTAGGATGTAGGGAAGCTTTTGCATCGAATGCTCGCGTATTTTACGCGTAATTTTTTCGTTACGTAGATCCAGTTGAACCCTAAGCCCTTGATTCTGCAGCATTTTGGCAATTTCGCGACAGTATTCGCTCTGTGCGTCGGTAATATTGAGCACCGCGACCTGCACCGGCGCCAGCCAGGTTGGCAACGCACCGGCATGTTCTTCGACTCGTTCGCCCTCGACCTCGGCTGGTCGGACAATCACAGCATCTGGCAGGTCGCCGCGAACCGGTTTCCCAACGAATTTCGCACCATCGACGAGCGGTTGCGCGCCCTTGGT
>JAPLPK010000247.1 GCA_026400275.1 Burkholderiales bacterium | reverse complement strand
GCCGGGCGAGCCCCCTGGTACACCGTAGTGTGTCTTGGGGGTACGCGCCCGGCCTGCTGCTGCAGCACCGGCAGCGCTACAGGCAAAACGGTGACGGTACCATTGTTGTGTCTCCCCCCAGGATGGCCGCAAGCGAATTCAAACCCCTGAGCTGCGGAATTGCAGGCGCTCTCTGACTGGGGGCACACCGCCCAACCTGCGGGAAATTGGGGCCGGCCTGGCGCCCGGGCCACCACCCGCCACACACAAGAAAACAATGCACTCTTCTCAGCTCACCATCCGAGCCGCACAGGCATCCGACGTTCCCCAGATCCTCGCAATGATCCACGAGATGGCGGAATTCGAGCACTTAACCCATCTGCTGAATGCGTCCGAAGAGCAGTTGGAAAACGACCTGTTCGGCCCCCGTCCAGCCGCCGAATGCGTAGTCGCCACGATAGACGCGCAGCCCTTAGGCTACGCTGTGTTTTTCCACAACTACTCCACCTTTCTAACGCGCAAAGGCCTGTATCTGGAAGACCTGTACGTCAAGGCCGATGCGCGCAGCCTGGGTGTGGGCAAGGCCCTGCTCAAGCACCTGGCCAAGCTGGCCTGCGAGCGCCAGTGCGCACGTTTCGAATGGAGCGTGCTGGACTGGAACACCGCAGCCATCCAGTTCTATGAAAAGCTGGGCGCCAGCGTGCTACCCGACTGGCGTACCTGCCGCGTCACCGGCGACGCACTGCAGGCCATGGCCCAGGAATAAAACGTCCTCTCAAGCCCCCAGCTGCGCCCAGGCCTTGTCCAACCGCTTGGCACTCACCGGCTGTGGCGTCTTCAGCTCCTGCGCGAAGAAGCTGACCCGCAGCTCCTCCAGCAGCCAGCGGAATTCCTGCATGCGCGCATCCGCCACGCCCTTGCGCTCGGCCACCAGACGCCAGTAGCGCTGCTCCTGCGGGCGCAGCTCGGCCAGGCGGGCGGTGTCACGGGCCGGGTCGGCGCGGTATTTGTCCAGCCGCGCGGTGATGGCTTTCAGGTAGCGGGCGTAGTGCTGCAGCGGGCCCCAGGGCGTGTTGGCCAGGAAGCGCTTGGGCATCAGCCGCGCCAGCTGCTGGGCGGCGTCGGCGGTGGCGTCGGGTGCGTTCTTGGTGTCCTTGATCTTGCGGGCGGCGGTGGCGTATTCGGTCAGGATGGTCAGGGCCAGCCGCGCCACCTCGTTGGCGATCAGGGTCAGGCGGCCACGGCCTTCGTCGATACGGCGCTTGAAGTCAAATTCGTCGGTGGGCAGCGGGTCGAGCAGAAAGGCCCTGTCCAGCGCCACGTCGATGATTTGCGCGCGCAGCTCTTCAATGGTGCCGCCGCCCGAGCCGTCGGCGTTCTTGCCCACCTGCATGAACACCACGGCCATTTTCTGCAGGTCGGGGATGTTCTTTTCCAGGTACTTCAGCGCGTCCTTGATCTGCAGCGAGAACAGGCGGCGCAGGCCAGCGCGGTGCTTGGCGGCGGCCACCTCGGGCTCGTCGAAGACCTCGATGGTGACGGCATCACCCGCGTCGATCAGGCCGGGGTAGCCGATCAGCGTCTGGCCGCCCTTCTGGATTTCCAGCAGCTCGGGCAGCTCGCCAAAGGTCCAGGCGGTGTAGCGCTGGTTGGCCGGGGTGGCAGGCTTTGCTGCGGTTTTTATAGCTGCTTGCGCAGGCGCTACCTGCACTGCAGGCTGATTTTCTTTAGAAACTGGTTGGGCGGCGGCATTGCTCGCCATCTTCAAACCGGCGAGTGCCTGGAAGGCTCCGCGCGCCTGCGCGCCCAGTTCGGACTTCAGCGCGCCCAGGTTGCGGCCCGTGCCCAGCTGGCGGCCATGCTCGTCCACCACGCGGAAGTTCATAAACATGTGCGGGCCTTGAGCACTGCTTCCACCAGCCCGCCGGTACCGAATTTTTCGGGTGCGTTCAAGGCTTCGGCGAACTTGGCGGCGGTGTCGGGCAGCGGCACCAGGCGCGAGCGTGGGCGCTGGTGCAGGGTTTTGATGAGGGCCTGGATCTTGTCCTTCAACATGCCCGGCACCAGCCATTCGCAGCGCTCGTCGTTCACCTGGTTCAGTACGAACAGCGGCACGGTCACAGTCAGGCCGTCTTTCGCGTCGCCGGGTTCGTGCAGATAGGTGGCCAGGCAGTCCACGCCGCCCAGGCGGATAGTCTTGGGGAACGATTGCGTGGTGATGCCGGCGGCCTCGTGGCGCATCAGCTCCTCGCGGGTCAGCATCAGCAGCTTGGGGTTGATCTGCTGCGCGTCGCGGTACCAGCGCTCAAAACTGGCGCCGCCGTACACATCGGCCGGCAACTGCTGGTCGTAGAAGGCGTAGATCAGCTCGTCGTCCACCAGCACGTCTTGCCGGCGCGCCTTGTGCTCCAGGTCTTCCACCTGCTTGATGAGCTTGAGGTTGGCCGCCAGGAACGGGAACTTGCAGTCCCATTGGCCCTGCACCAGCGCTTCGCGGATGAAGATTTCCCGCGCCCCCACCGGGTCCACACGGCCAAAGTTGGCACGCCGCCCGCTGTAGATGACGATGCCGTACAGCGTGGCCCGCTCCAGCGCGGTGACCTCGCTGGCCTTCTTTTCCCAATGCGGGTCCAGCAGCTGTTTTTTGAGCAAATGGCCGGCCACCTGCTCGACCCACTGCGGCTCGATGGCGGCAATGCCACGGCCAAACAAACGCGTGGTTTCCACCAGCTCGGCCACCACGATCCAGCGGCCCGGCTTCTTGCGCAGGTGCGCGCCCGGATGGCGGTGGAACTTGATGCCGCGTGCGCCCAGGTACTCGGTCTGCGCCACCTCGTCGCCCTCGGTCTTCCAGCCGATATTGCCCAGCAGGCCGGACAGCATGGACAGGTGGATCTGCTCGTAGCTGGCCGGGGCCGCATTCAAGCGCCATTTGTGCTCTGCCACCACGGTGTGCAGCTGGCTGTAGATGTCGCGCCACTCCCGCACGCGGCGGATGTTGATGAAGTTCTGCCGCAGCAGCTGCTCGTATTGGCGGTTACTGAGCTTGTGGCGCGGGGCGCCCTCACCCCGGCCCTCTCCCAGAGG
>JAPLPK010000043.1 GCA_026400275.1 Burkholderiales bacterium | reverse complement strand
GTACTGCACGCCCTGCCGCCCGCCCCACACCAGCCCGGCCACCAGGGCCACAAAGCCGGCCACGCTCCAAACGATGCGCCAGATGCGCGGCAGACCTATGCCTATGGACTGGGCTGCCAACGTGTCATCGGCCACGGCCCGCAGGGACACGCCCATGCGCGTCTTGTTGAAGGCGATGGACAACACGACCACCAGCAGAAAGGCAATGCCGGATGCCGCAATGTCGTACTGGCTGACCGAGATGCCATGGAAGTCGATGGCCACGTCGGGTATGCCCAGGTCCAGCATGTGCACGTCGGTGCCCATCAGCAACTGGGCCAGGCCCTCGATGAAATAGCTCAGGCCCAGGGTGGCCATGAACAGGGTGAGCGGGTCGCGGTTGCGCAGCGGGCGCAGCACCAGTCGCTCCACCGCGCAGGCCATGGCGACCATGACCGCACCGGTCAGTAGCAAGGCGAGTAGAAAGTGGAACTGGTGCTCCAGCAGCGTCACAAAGGTGAGTGCCGAGAACAGCAGCATCGCGCCTTGTGCGAAGTTGAATACGCCCGAGGCCTTGTAGATCAGCACGAAGCCAATGGCCACCAGCGCGTACATGGCACCGGCAAACAGGCCGCTGAACAGGGTTTCCAGAAAGTAGGACATGCGCGGGCTCCTAGTGCACGGTGCCGAGGTAGGCGGTGATGACGTCGGGGTGGTTGCGCACCTCGTCCGGGCGGCCGTCGGCAATCTTGCGGCCATAGTCCAGCACCACTACGTGCTGGGCCAGGTCCATCACGATGCCCACGTCGTGTTCGATCAGTACGACAGTGGTGGCCAGCTGTTGGTTGATCTGGCGAATGAAGCGGCTCATCTCCAGCTTCTCTTCGTGGTTCATGCCGGCCATGGGCTCGTCCAGCAAGAGCAGCGTGGGTTGGGCCATCAACGCGCGGGCCAGGTCTACCCGTTTTTGGATGCCGTAGGGCAGGGTGGACACCACGGTGTGGGTGAAAGGCGCCAGCTCCAGAAAGGCGATGGTGCGCTGGGCCTGGGCCAGTGCGGCGCGGCGCTCGGCCCGGTCGCGGCCCAGGCGGAAGACGTTTTCCAGGAAGCTGGCCGTGCCGTGCCGGGCGTAGCCGGCCAGCACGTTTTCCAGCACGCTGAGGCGGCTGAACAGGGCGTTGTGCTGGAAGGTACGGCCAATGCCCAGACGTGCGGCTTTTAGCGGATGGATGGCTTCAAAGCGTTGGCCGGCGAACACCACGTCACCCGAGTCCGCCTTGTAGACGCCGTTGATCACGTTCAGCAAGGAGCTTTTGCCCGCGCCGTTGGGGCCAATCAGCGCACAGATGGTGCCTGGGGCTACGTCGAAGCTCAGCGCGTTCACGGCGCTCACGCCTTTGAAGCTCAGAGACACATCGCGCAGTTGGAGTAGTGGCTTGCTGGTGACGCCAGGGTGCGTGCTGGTCATAAGGCGTTGCTGCGGTAAAGGGTTTGATATGCCATCTATATAGAAGCCGCCAGATATTTGCGACTCATTGCATATAAGCGATTGCCGTGCCAGAGGATTTGTCCTTTTAAATCAATGGCTTATGATTTTTTGAGGTGCGTGGTCTGCTGTGTCCGCAGCACATCGCAAACAGATTGCTGCCGAACAAGCACGGCACAAAGTGAAAGCGGGCCCACCGCTTGCGCAGTGGGCCCGCTGGATGCGGGAGCTTCTGTCGGTCAGGAATAGAAACTGGGTTTGGGCAGTTGCTCGTTCAGCACCCAGTCGCCCAGTTCGCGCACCTTGTAGTCCACTGGGTCGTGCAGGGTGTGCACGCGCAGATTGCGCCAGTAGCGGTCTAGCCGCAGGGCAGCGGTGGTGGCGCGTGCGCCGGTGACTTCGAACATCTTGTGCACCACGTCCAGGCTGGCGCGGGTGGTGGCGACCTTGGCCGCTGCGACTGCGATGGCAACGCTGCCACGCTCGGCTTCGGTCAGGGCCGTGCCGTGCTGCCAGGCCTGGTCAAAGGCCTGTGCGGCGTTCTGCAGCAATACGCGCGCGCCCTCCAACCCGAGCCAGAAATCGCCGTAGTGGGCCAGGATGTACGGGTCCTGATTGGCGGATGCAGCGCTGGACGCCATCCAGGGCCGGCCCTGTTGCAGGGTGAACTGGCGGGCCTCGGCCAGCGCGCCTTCGCCCAGGCCCTGGTAAATATGGGCCAGTATCAGTTGGGCCAGCAGCGGGCGTAGACAGGCATAGGGGGTGGACAGCGGGCCGGGGTCGGTGAGCAGCTCGGCGTGGCGCACCTCGACCTGGTCAAACAATACGCTGCCGCTATCTGTCTGGCGCTGGCCCATATTGTCCCAGTCGTTCAGCACGGTGATGCCCTTGCGTTCCGTGGGTACCACGGCTATCAGCAGACGACCTGCAGGGTCGAGCGCCGAGGCCAGCAGCATGTCCGAATCACTTGCGCCAGAGCAAAAGCTTTTGCGTCCGTGGAAGACATAGCCGCCGTCCTGCGGTTCGGCGCGGGTGGACTTGTCCAGCGGGTTCAGCGCATTGCCCCAGAACCAGCGTTGTGCCAGCGTCTGCTCTATCCAGGGCTGCCACTGTGCTGGTTTACCAAAAAGCTGGGTGGTCGCCAGCAGCAGGTGGTGAAAGGCGAACAGGTGGGCCACGGAGCTGTCCACACGCGCGAACTGGCGCACCACCTCCAGCGTCTGCTGCCAGGTAGCGCCCAGGCCACCCAGCGCGGCAGGTGTGCTCAGGCCCAGCAGGCCGCTGGCGCGCAGCAAGTCCCGTTCGGCCTTGGCGGTGCCGCCGCGCTGGTCGCGCTCCACGGCGGTAGCCGCCAGAGCCTGTACGGCGGTTTCTACCTGGGTTTGCCAGGGCGCGCGCGCGTCGCCCGTCTCGGACTGGAAATGTTTCATGCGGTGGTCTCCTCTGGCTTGGGTACGCGGGATGCCGGTGGCACGATGTCGTTGGCAATCACTTCGCCAAACGGGCCGGTGAGGTTGGCGGTGCCAGCCGGGCGCACATGGGCCAATGGTAGCAAGGGGAACAGCAGTTCTGCAACGCGGTACGACTCCTCCAGATGCGGGTAGCCCGAGAAGATGAAGGTCTCAATTCCCAGTGCCGCGTACTCTTTGATGCGCTCCGCCACCTCTTCGGCGCTGCCCACCAGCGCCGTGCCCGCGCCGCCGCGCACCAGGCCCACGCCGGCCCATAGATTGGGCGAGACTTCGAGCTTGTCGCGGCGCCCGCCGTGCAACGCTGCCATGCGCTGCTGGCCCACCGAGTCGAAGCGCGCGAAGGCTTTTTGCGCTGCGGCAATGGTCTCGTCGGTGACGTGGGATATCAGCTCGTCGGCTGCACGCCAGGCGGCTTCACTGGTTTCACGCACGATCACATGCAGGCGTATGCCGAAGCGCAGGGTACGGCCGTGCTGGGCGGCGGCGGCACGCGCCTTGGCTATTTTGTCGGCCACATCGGCCGGGGGCTCGCCCCAGGTCAGGTATACGTCCACCTGTTCTCCGGCGAGGGCAATCGCCGCGTCGGATGAGCCACCGAACCACAGCGGTGGGTAGGGCTTCTGCACCGGCGGGTACAGAGTCTTGGCGTTCTCCACGCGCAGGTGCTTGCCACTGAAGTTGACAGTTTCGCCGGCCGCCACGCCGCGCCAGATGCGCAGGAATTCGTCCGTCACTTCATAGCGTTCGGCATGCGTCAAAAAGCTGCCATCGCCGTGCTGCTCGTCCGGGTCGCCGCCGGTGACGACATTGATCAGCAGGCGACCGTTGGAGAAGCGGTCCAGCGTGGCGGCCTGGCGCGCCGACACGGTGGGCGAGATGATGCCGGGGCGTATCGCCACCAGGAATTTCAGGCGCTCGGTGAAAGGCGCCAGCGATGCGGCCACCACCCACGAGTCTTCACAAGAGCGGCCTGTGGGTATCAACACACCTTCAAAACCCAGCTCATCGGCGGCCTGCGCCACCTGGCGCAGATAGTGGTGGCTGACGGTGCGCGCGCCGTGCGCTGTGCCCAGGTAGCGGCTGTCACCGTGCGTGGGAAGAAACCAGAAGATCTGCATGCTTGTGCCTTTGGAGGGTGGGGATTCAAGCAGGCAAATCAGCAGGTAGCGTGCCAGTGCCGCAATACCTGTGCGGCTGGCGGTAATCACCTGTTTTGTGCTGCTGTAGCAGCAGCGCATCACCAGTTGTGCTGGGTTTTTGCGGGTCATACAGTGTTGGTCTGCTGGCTCAGAAGCAGGCCGTGTATGCATATGCAAAAGCCTTCCAAGCGCAAGCCCTTGTAGCCCACAGAATATGTTGGCAGAGCAGCAATGCTGCTGCGGCTGCTGGTTTTCAAAAACCCGGCAGCTTCTTGTTTTGACCGCAGCAACCGAGGTTTCCGATCGTGGCTCTTGCTTCAACGGTGCAGATGGCACCCGACAGTTTTGAAACGGATGGCGTGCCCGATCTGCCTTCGGGGTCGCACACCGTGCAAAGCCTGGTGGCGGCGTTTTCCGCCACTGCGGCCGAGCGCGATGCACGCGGCGGAACACCCAAAGCCGAGCGTGACGCCCTGCGCGCCAGTGGCCTGTTAGCACTGAGCATCCCGCAGGAGTTTGGCGGTATGGGCGCCAGCTGGCGGCAGACCTTGGACACGGTGCGGCAATTGGCCCGGGCCGATAGTTCCCTGGCCCATGTGTTTGGCTTCCACCACCTCATGCTGGCTACCGTGCGCCTGTTTGCCCGCCCGCAACAGTGGCAGCCCTGGTTTGAGCAAACCGCACGCCGCCACTGGTTCTGGGGCAACGCGCTGAACCCATTGGACGACCGCACCACCAGCAGCGTGCAAGGCAGCTGGCGTGAATTCACCGGGCAAAAAAGCTTTTGCTCCGGCGCATTGGATTCCGAGATGCTGGTCGCTTCTGCGCGCGAGGAGGGCAGTGGTGCGCTGCTGGTGGCGGCCTTGCCTACCGGCCGCAGCGGCATCTCCGTGGCGCCTGATTGGAACAACATCGGCCAGCGCCAGACGGACAGCGGCAGCGTCACGTTCGAGAAGGTGCGGGTGGAGCAGCACGAGATGTTGCTGGACCCCGGGCCTCTGTCCACCCCCTTTGCCTGCCTGCGCCCGCTGGTGTCCCAGCTCATTCTGGCGAACGTCTATCTGGGTATCTCCGAGGCGGCCTTTAGCGACGCGCGCCGCTACACCTTGCAGGAGTCGCGGCCCTGGCATGCGGCCAAGGTCGCGCATGTGGACGAGGACCCCTATGTGCTGGGCCACTACGGTGACTTCTGGGTGGGCTTGGAGGCCGTGCGCGTGCTGGCGGACCGCGCGGCCGAGCGGCTGGACGAAGCCTGGCAGCGCGGCGATGCGCTGACTGCGTCCGAGCGCGGCCACGTGGCGCTGGCGGTGGCAACAGCCAAGGTGTCTGCCACGCATACCGGGCTGGACATTTGTACCCGCATGTTCGATGTGGCCGGCGCCCGCGCCACCCACGGCGGCCTGCGGCTGGACCGCCACTGGCGCAACCTGCGCACCCACACCCTGCACGACCCTGTGGCCTACAAGCTGCGCGAGATCGGTGAATGGGCCCTCAAACAGCAATTTCCTGTGCCGAGCTTTTACTCATGAACTCCTACTCCCACCATGTGTATAGCGTGTCCGCCACCGAAGAACCGGACGCCGATTGGGATGCGCCGCGCCTGCTGACTCTGCCCGACCCGCGCAAGCACACCACCTCCATCCGCGCCACCGCCCAGGTGTTTGAAGACCCGCGTTCCGTGGCCTTGCTGGAGCGCATCCGCATGGTGGCGCCCAGCGACGCGAACGTGCTCATCATCGGCGAGACCGGCACCGGCAAGGAGTTGATTGCCCGCCATGTGCACGACCTGAGCAGCCGGCGTGGCCGCCCGTTTGTGGCCGTCAACTGCGGGGCGTTTTCTGAAACCCTGGTGGAGAGCGAGCTGTTCGGCCATGAGAAGGGCGCGTTCACAGGTGCGTTTACCGCCAAGACGGGTTGGTTTGAAGCGGCCAATGGCGGCACCCTGTTCCTGGATGAAATCGGCGACCTGCCGCTGTCCATCCAGGTCAAGCTGCTGCGCGTGCTGCAGGAGCGCGAGGTGGTGCGTCTGGGCTCGCGCAAGAGCATACCCATCGACGTGCGGGTCGTGGCGGCTACCAATGTGCGTCTGCAGGATGCGGTGGCCGCCGGGCACTTCCGTGAAGACTTGTTCTACCGCCTGCACGTGGTGCAACTGGCCCTGCCCACTTTGCGTGAGCGGCCCGGCGACATCCTGCCGCTGGCCCGCCATTTCATCGAGGAATACCGCAACCGCCTGGGCTATGGCCCGGTACGCATGGACCCGGGCGCCGAACGCAAGCTGCGTGAGCACAACTGGCCCGGCAATATCCGCGAGCTGGAAAACGTGATCCACCACGGCCTGCTGATCTGCCGCCACGATGTCTTGGGTGCCGACGATTTGCAGATGTCCACCCTGGGCCTGCAGCGCCGCAACCATGAGGCCGAGCCGTCCGCCGACGGACCGCAGCAGGCGCTGGAGGCCGTGCTGCGCCAGCTTTTCAACGAGCCACATGAGAGCCTGTTCGAGCAGATCGAAGACACGGTGATGCGCACGGCCTTTGACTTTTGCCACCGCAACCAGGTGCAGGCCGCCAAATTGCTGGGCATCAGC
Source organism: Burkholderiales bacterium (assembly GCA_026400275.1). Taxonomy (GTDB): domain Bacteria; phylum Pseudomonadota; class Gammaproteobacteria; order Burkholderiales; family Burkholderiaceae_C; genus Rhodoferax_B. The sequence continues at coordinate 27,264 of JAPLPK010000043.1, read as the reverse complement.
CGCAACATCCTGCGCTCGCGCTTGATTAAGAGCCGGGAGATCTCCGCTCTGAAGTAAGTGGGCGCAGCTCCATAGATGTTTTTCGTGTTTAGAACTGACTTTTTAGTCGTTCGCCTTTGGTGGCTATCGCCATAAAGTGGCTCCACAAAGATGCCTGCAGACGGTTTTTGCAGGCGCACGGTGATTTTTAGAACAGGAGTTGCTATGTCTTCCGCTACCGCTGATGTGATCAGTCTCCCCCCCGAATTGGTATCCGCGCAAGCCCTGGCGCGCGCTGCGGGCTTGCCCTACGCCGGAGGCGTTTCTCCCCAGGTGGCATGGCACCTGCTGGCTGGCGAGCAGGTGCAGCTGGTGGATGTGCGTACCTTCGAGGAACGCAAGTTTGTGGGCCATGTGCCGGGTAGCGTGCACGTGCCCTGGGCCACCGGCACCAGCCTGACGCGCAACCCGCGCTTTGTGCGCGAGCTGGAGGCCAAGCTGGCGGGCGGCAAGGAGGCGGTGGTTTTGCTGCTGTGCCGCAGCGGCAAGCGCTCGGCCCTGGCCGCAGAGGCCGCCACCAAGGCCGGCTTTACATCGGTGTTCAACGTGCTGGAAGGTTTCGAGGGCGAGATCGATGCGCAGCAGCACCGTGGCGGCAGTGATGGCTGGCGCTTCCACCAACTGCCCTGGGTGCAAGACTGATGGCCAGCCCTGTCTTTGATACCCATAGCGTGGTGCGTGCCTTGCACGGCGTGCGCAGCGAATGGCGGGCGGCACAAAGGCGCTCCAGCGAGCCGGGTGGCCGCGAGTTCCCGTCGCGCGATGCGCTGGCGGGCATTGTGGAGTCGCTCAAAGGCGTGCTGTTTCCCATGCGCCTGGGCCCGGTGGATCTGCGCCAGGAGAGCGAAGACTTTTACGTCGGCTACACCCTGGATGCGGCCCTGCATGCACTGCTGACGCAGGTGCGCCTGGAGCTGCGTTTGGTGGATGGCGTGCCCGCAGGCACCCAGCCGACCCAGGTGGTGCAGCAGTTCGCACTGGCCTTGCCTGCGATACGCCGCCTGCTCGATAGCGATGTGCTGGCCGCCTTCCACGGTGACCCGGCAGCCCGCAGTGTGGACGAGGTGCTGCTGTGCTATCCGGGGGTGTTGGCCATGGTGCACCACCGCCTGGCGCACCAGTTGTACCGCCAAGGCCTGCCTTTGCTAGCGCGCATTGTGGCCGAGCTGGCACACAGCAGCACGGGCATCGACATTCATCCTGGTGCCAGTATCGGCGCCGGCTTTTTCATCGACCACGGTACGGGCGTGGTGATTGGCGAAACCACGGTCATAGGCGAGCGCGTGCGGCTCTACCAGAACGTGACGCTGGGCGCCAAGCGCTTCTATACCGATGCCCAGGGCCACCTGGAAAAAGGCCAGCCACGCCACCCCATTGTGGAAGACGACGTGGTGATCTATGCGGGCGCCACGGTGCTTGGCCGTGTGACCTTGGGCCAGGGAGCGACCATAGGCGGCAATGTGTGGGTGACGCAAGACGTGCCGCGTGGCGCCCATGTCACCCAGGCCAGTGCGCGGCAAGAGCCCCGCACCGTGCCCGAGTCCGTACTTGCATGAGTGCGATTGTCGAAAGCCTGGGCCAGGCGGTGCGCCAGCTGCGCGAGGCGCGTGGCTGGTCACAGGAACAACTGGCTGAGCACGCGGACCTGAACCGCTCGTACGTCGGTGAGATCGAGCGGGGCCGCGCGATTGCCTCCATCGTCACCACCGAAAAGCTGGCCAGCGCACTGGGTGTTTCCTTGTCCACGCTGATGGCCGATTGCGACCATCTCACCGAGCGGCGCACGCGCCGGGGCCTGCGATTGACGGCTATAGCATGTTGAAGGATGCCTGTAGGCGTCCGACACTGCGGGCCATTCCTGTTTACCTTTTCTTCTTCACCATCTTTTTCAACGGAGTCCTTTCATGAGCAGTGTGAACCTCAGTACCCTCGGCGACAACGCCGCGCGCCAGCTAGCCAACGCGACCAAAACCGCGCCCCAGCTGGAAACCATCTCGCCGCGCTGGCTGACGCATCTGCTGCAGTGGACGCCGGTGGAGGCCGGTATCTACCGCCTGAACAAGGTGAAGAACGCCGAGTCCATCAAGGTCACCTGCACCGCCCGCCAGTCGGAAAACCAGCTGCCCCGCACCTTTGTGGATTACGAAGAGCAGCCGCGCGAGTACTTCCTGAATGCCGTGAGCACCATCCTCGATGTGCACACCCGCATCTCTGACCTGTACAGCAGCCCGCACGACCAGATCAAGGAACAGCTGCGCCTGACTATCGAGACCATCAAGGAGAACCAGGAAAGCGAACTCATCAACAACCCGGACTACGGCCTGCTGGCCCAGGTGACGGACGAGCAGCGCATCTTCCCACTGACTGGCGCACCTACGCCCGACGACCTGGACGAGCTGCTGACAAAGGTCTGGAAAGAGCCCGCCTTCTTCCTGGCCCACCCCTTGGCTATCGCCGCCTTTGGCCGTGAAGCCACGCGCCGTGGCACGCCACCGCCCACCGTCAGCCTGTTCGGTTCGCAGTTCATCACCTGGCGCGGCATTCCATTGATCCCGTCGAACAAGGTGCCTGTGGCAGACGGCAAGAGCAAGATTCTGCTGCTGCGCGTGGGCGACAAGCGCCAGGGCGTGGTGGGTCTGTTCCAACCCGGCCTGCCAGGCGAGCAGGCACCTGGCTTGTCGGTGCGCTTCATGGGCATCAACGACCAAGCGATTGCCTCCTACCTGATCTCGCTGTACTGCTCGCTGGCGGTGCTGACCACCGACGCACTGGCCGTGCTGGACGACGTCGAAATCGGCAAGTACCACGACTATCCGGACACCTACAAGTAAAGCGGTGCTGTCACTATGACTACCGTTGTTCCCCAACCCTCGTTGCCAGCGGGCCTGCCCGACCCGGCCACGCTGGCCCGCATGGCGACTGCGCTGTTCTCGGCTGTTCCGGGACAGTCGGTCGCCGTACCAGGCGTGCAAGCGCCAGGCAATTTCGCGCCTGCGGGGTCGCCGTTGACCAGCCCGGCTGGCTTCGGCCCCAGCGTGCCGGGTACACCGATTCCGATCGGCCAGGTGCCGGGCAGCAATCTGATTCCTGCGTCGCCCGGCTCGGTGCTGAGCCTGGCAAACCGGGCACCGGCTTTGCAGCCCCATGCGCAGGCTGGTAACGGCCTGCCTGACCGGGTGGTTAGCGAGTTACCGGCCTACGAGCCACGTATCGGCGGTGCCGCCCTGGGTGTGCCAGAGGCTTTGCCTAGTGCTGTGCCCAGCGCTTCGCCGTACTACTTTCTGAGTCCTGATATGGGCCACCCTGCGCCGTCGGCGCCAGACATTGGTTCCAGCCTGGATGCTTTGAGCCGCTTGCCGTTTGCACCGCCCAGCGATGCAGCACGGCCCGCTGCTTTGCCTACGCCTCCGGTGCCGCAGACCACACCCGCCTTCTACTTTGTCGATGCGGTGACCTTGCCGAATGGCTATGTCACCCCCGCCAAAGCGGGCCGTAACGATGTACCTCCGTATGCCGGCTCGGCCCACCCAGCGTTCGACGTCAACGCTGTGCGCCGCGACTTCCCTATCTTGCAGGAGCGGGTCAACGGCAAGCAATTGGTGTGGTTCGACAACGCCGCCACCACGCACAAGCCGCAGTCCGTCATAGATCGCATCGCCTACTTCTACGAGCACGAGAACTCCAACATCCACCGCGCTGCCCATGCGCTGGCGGCCCGCGCCACCGACGCCTACGAAGGTGCGCGGGAGCGGGTGAAGAAGTTCATCAACGCGCCGGACGTGAACGAGGTGATCTTTGTGCGCGGCACCACCGAGGCCATCAACCTCGTGGCCAAGAGCTGGGGCGGCCAGCATGTGCGCGAGGGCGACGAGATCATCGTGTCGAACCTGGAGCACCACGCCAACATCGTGCCCTGGCAGCAACTGGCTGCTGCCAAGGGCGCCAAGCTGCGCGTGATTCCGGTGGACGACAAAGGCCAGGTGCTGCTGGACGAGTACCGCAAGCTGCTGAACGACCGCACTAAGATCGTCGCCGTGACCCAGGTGTCGAACGCGCTGGGTACCGTAGTGCCGGTGAAGGAAATCGTAGCACTGGCGCACCGCGCTGGCGCCAAGGCGCTGGTCGATGGCGCGCAGTCGATCTCGCACATGCGGGTCGACGTGCAGGACATTGGCGCCGACTTCTTCGTCTTCTCCGGCCACAAGGTGTTCGGCCCCACCGGCATCGGCGTGGTCTGGGGCAAGCGGGAGGTGCTGGAAGACATGCCGCCCTGGCAGGGCGGCGGCAACATGATTGCCGACGTGACCTTCGAGAAAACCGTGTTCCAGCCTATCCCGAACAAGTTCGAGGCCGGCACCGGCAACATCGCCGACGCCGTGGGCCTGGGCGCGGCCATCGACTATGTGAACAAAGTGGGCATTGAGAACATCGCCCGCTACGAGCACGAGTTGCTGGTCTACGGCATGCAGCAGCTGGGTGCGATTCCCGGCGTGCGCCTGATCGGTACTGCGGCGGACAAGGCCAGTGTGATGTCCTTCACTCTGGCCGGCTACAGCACCGAAGAGGTTGGCAAGGCCTTGAACGAGGAGGGCATTGCGGTGCGCACCGGCCACCACTGCGCGCAGCCGATTTTGCGGCGCATGGGCGTGGAGACCACGGTGCGGCCATCGCTGGCCTTCTACAACACCTTTGCCGAGATCGACCTGCTGGTCACGGTGGTGAAACGCCTGGCATCCGCCCGCCGCAACGGTTGATGCTATTGAATTAAGAGCTGCCAGCGCAGGTAATACCTGCGCTGGCAGCTCTTTTTATTTAAGAAGAGTAATTCAACACGGCGAAGAAGTGGAAGCCGGTGCCGGCCACCACAAACGCATGCCACACGGCGTGGGCGTAGCGCACCTTGTGGTCCAGCGCAAAGAACACCACGCCCAGGGTGTAGGCCAGGCCGCCGGCCACCAGCAACGCAATGCCCATGGTGGGCACGTTTTGTACCAGCGGCACCGCAGCAATCAGCACCAGCCAGCCCATGGCCAGGTACAGGCCGGTGGACAGCCAGGGGTGCGTCAGGCGGTTGAAGGACTTCAAGACCACGCCCATCACCGCCATCGACCACACCAGGCCAAACAGCGTCCAGCCCCAGGGGCCGGACAAAGCGCCCAGCGCAAACGGCGTGTAGCTGCCGGCGATGAAGAGGTAGATGGCGCCGTGGTCCAGCTTCATGAACACACGCTTGGCCGGGCCCTGCGGCAGCGCGGGGTACAGCGGGGAGGCGGCGAACAGCAGCACCATTGTCACGGCGAAGATGATGGCACCGACCAGGTTGGCAGCCGACAACTGGCTGGCCGCAGCTATCAGAAATGGCGCGGCTACCAGGGCGGCCACCAGGCCGACGCCGTGGCTCACGCTGTTGGCGATCTCCTCGCCCAGGGTTTGGATTCGATCTTGCATTCCATCATTTTTGCACCCAGGTGTGACACCCGTGTAAAGCAGTGGGCTTACATGCGGGACTGCTGGCGGCCAAACAGGCCCAGCACGCCTGCTGCAGCCCAGGCCATGGCCCCACCCAACACCATGGCGCTGGGCACGCCGTAGCCATCTACCGCCCACCCGCCCAGCAATGCCCCGCTGGCCAGGGCGATCTGGAACACGCTGACCAGCACGGCCTGGCCGGCGTCGGGTGCGTCGGGCACGGCTTGGATCATCCAGGCAGTCAGCGCCACCGGCAGCGCGCCAAAAGCCAGGCCCCAGGCGGCCACCACCATGTCGGCGCTGACGGCGCCGGGGCCGCTGATGGCTGCCGCCAGCAATGCCATTCCCAGCAGGGCCGCTGGCGCGATCAAGGCCAGGCGCAGGTTCCACGCCACCAGCTTGCCGCCGATGAAGTTGCCGGCAATGCCCACCACTCCGAAGACCAGCCGCAAGACGGCCACCATGGCGGGCTCCAGCCCGAAGACCTTTTCCAGCAATGCCTTAAGGTAGGTGTAGGCCGCAAAGTGCCCCAGGATCAAGAAGGCTATGGCCACCAGGCCGACCTGCGCCATGGGTAGCCGCAACGGCTTGAGCAGGTCTGCCGCACGCAGGGCGCGCGCGGCGGGCAGGGCCGGCAACAGCCACCACTGGGCCAGCGTTACCAGCGCGGCCAGCACCGCCGTCGTGGCAAAGGCGCTGCGCCAACCGGCCAGGCTGCCCAGCAGCGCACCGGCCGGCACGCCCGCCACCGTGCCCACGGAAACACCCGCCAGGATGATGGCCATGGCCCGTGCTTGCGAGGCCGCCGGCACCAGCTGCGTGCCTATGCCCGGCGCAAAGGTCCAGAAGCCGCCCACGCAGATGCCCAGCAGCACCCGCGCAGCCAGCATCACGCCAAAGCTAGGCGCCAGCGCGCCGACCAGGTTGACCAGGGTCAGCAGCAGGGTCAGGGCGATCATTACCAGGCGGCGGTCCAGCCTGCCCGACGCGACGATCAGCGCCGGCCCGGCCACGGCCGCGACCAGGCCCGGCACGGTGACCATCAGGCCGGCGTGGCCTACGGACACGTTCAGGTCGGCCGCGATGTCGGTCAGCAGGCCGACCGGCAGAAACTCGGTGGTCACCATCGCGAAAGTGCCCACGGCGATGGAGCCCACGGCCAGCCAGTTGCGGGCCAGGGTAGGCGGGCTTTTGCCGGCCAGGCCGTGTGTGGCGGTGGTGGATGCAGATGGATTCATTTTGCTACTTATTTAATAGCTGCTAGCGCAGGTGTTGATTGCGCTACAGCCTTGTTTTGTATAAATCCTGCGCCTACAGCGTCTTCGCCAGCACCTGTGGCGCGACCTCCATGGCAGACTTTTCTGGCGCATCCCAGCCACCGCCGAGGGCACGCACCAACCCCACCGTGGCCTGGTACTGGGCCGAGCGCACACCCAGGGCCTGGCGGCGGTTGAGCAGCTCGCTGCGCCGCGCTTCCAGCAGGTCCAGCTGGCTGACCAGGCCGTTGCGGTAGCGCGAATCCGACAGCACCGTGGCCCGGCTGGCCGATGCCACCGCGCGCCCCTGCGCCTGGGCTTGCTGGTCCAGCAGGCGCAGCGCGGCGAGCTGGTCTTCCACCTCCTGGAAAGCGGTCAGCACCTGGCCACGGTACTGGGCGGTGGCGCCATCCAACTGGGCGTTGGCGGCCTGCACACCGGCTTCGCGCCGGCCACCGTCCAGCAGCGGTACCGACAGCAAAGCGCCGATGCCCCAGGCGCGGGCCGACCACTTGAACACGTCGCCGAGTTCGGGCGATGCATAGCCGCCGGCGGCGGTCAGCGACACGCTGGGGAACCAGGCCGTCTGCGCCACGCCCACGCGGGCCTGCGCGGCCAGCAGATTGCTCTGTGCGGCGGCTACGTCGGGCCTGCGTGCCAGCACGGTGCCGGGCACACCGGCGGGTATCACCGGCAGGGCGGTGCGCCAGTCGGCCGGCTCCAGGTGGAAGCTGGACGCCGCGTCGCCCACCAGCACGGCCAGCGCATGTTCCAGCGTGGCGCGCTGGCGGTCCAGCGCCAGGGCATCGGACTCGGTAGCGGCTACTTCGGTCTGCACGCGCACTACTTCCAGCTCGGCCACATCACCGGCGCGGAAGCGGCTTTGCGTCAGCTGCAGCGTGTCCTGGTAGGCATCTACCGTGGCCCGCACCAGGGCACGTTCGGTGTCCAGCGCGCGCAGAGACAAATAGGTTTGCGCCACATTCGCCTGCACCAGCAAACGCGTGCTCTGCAGCAGCGCCGCACGGGCCTGGGCGTCCAGACTGGCGGCGTCGGTGGCGCGCGCCAGTTTGCCGAACAGGTCCACCTCGTACGACAGCTGTGCGCTGGCCGTGACCAGGGTGCTGGGTACACTGCCGTTGGTGGTGTTGGCACCGGCCTGGCGGGTGGCTCCGGTACCCAAGCCCAGCTGTACCGACTTGTCCGCCTGGCTGCTTTGCAGCAGTGCCTGTGCCTGGGCAAGGCGGGCTGCGGCTTCGGCAATGCCGGTGTTGTGCAGGCTGGCACGCTCGACCAACGTGTCCAGCGTGGGGTCGGCAAAGGCCTTCCACCAGGTGCCACGGTCGCGGGCTTCGGCCGGGCTCAGAGCTGTCCACTGCGCGCCCTCTTTGAAGGCCGCAGGCGCGGCGGCGATGGCAACCGGGTCCACCGTAGGGACGCTGGCGCAACCAGCCAGCACCAGGGCGGCGAGCAGCGGTGCCAGTGCATGGTTCAAAAGTTTCATGGTGTTTCTCCGTTCTTACAGGGGCGCGGCGGGCAGTGGGCGGGCCGAGCCACCACCGCCATGCGGCAGCGTGGGCAGCGAGGGCAAAGAGGGCGCAGCGGTTTCGATGTGGCCGACTTCGCCGTGGTGTTTCAGGGCGCGGTTGCCGGCCAGGCGGCGCATCAGCACATAGAACACCGGCGTCAGGAACAGGCCAAAGGCCGTCACGCCAATCATTCCGGCGAACACCGCCACACCCATGGCTGAGCGCATCTCGGCGCCCGCGCCGGTGGACAGCACCAGGGGCAGCACGCCCATGATGAAGGCCAGCGAGGTCATCAGAATGGGGCGCAAGCGCAGGCGGCTGGCTTCGATGGCGGCCTGCACCGGCGTGCGGCCTTCAAACTCCAGTTCGCGGGCGAATTCGACGATCAGGATGGCGTTCTTGGCGCTCAGCCCCACCAGCACGATCAGCCCGATCTGGGTGAACACATTGTTGTCCCCACCGTGTATCCACACGCCGGTCATCGCGGCCAGGATGCCCATGGGCACGATCAGGATGATGGCCAGCGGCAGCGTCAGGCTTTCATACTGCGCGGCTAGCACCAGGAACACCAGCAAGATGGCCAGCGGGAACACCAGCAGCGCGGAATTGCCGGCCAGAATCTCTTGGTAGGTCAGCTCGGTCCACTCGTAGCCCACGCCCTTGGGCAGGGTCTCGGCGGCGATGCGGTTGATGGCATCCTGCGCCTGGCCAGATGAAAATCCGGGGGCTGGTCCACCGTTGATGTCGGCCGCCAGGTAGCCGTTGTAGCGCATGGCGCGTTCGGGGCCGAAGCTCGAATTGACCTTCATCAGGGCCGAAAGCGGCACCATTTCGCCGGTGGTCGAGCGCACCTTCAGCAGGCCCACATCCTCGGCCCGTGCGCGGTAGGGCGCATCGGCCTGTACCCGCACGGTGTATGTGCGGCCAAACTTGTTGAAGTCGTTGGCGTACAGGCTACCCAGGTAGATCTGCATGGTGTCGAAGATGTCGGTCACCGGCACACCCAGCTGGCGGGCCTTGGTGCGGTCGATGTCGGCATACAGCTGCGGCACGTTGACCTGCCAGCTGGTGAACATGCCGGCCAGTTCAGGCGTCTGGTAGGCCTTGGCCATGAACGCTTTCACGGCCTTGTCCATTTCGTCATAACCCAGGCCACCACGGTCCTCCAGCTGCAGCTTGAAGCCGCCGGTGGTGCCCAGGCCCGACACGGGGGGCGGCGGGAACATCACGATGAAGGCGTCCTGGATGCTGCCGAAAGCCTGGTTCAGTTGGCCCGCGACCGCACCGCCGCTCTGGTCGGCGCGTTTGCGTTCCTCAAATGGCTTGAGCGTGGCGAACACGATGCCCGAGTTCGAGCTGTTGGTGAAGCCGTTGATCGACAGGCCGGGGAAGGCAATCGCGTCTTCCACGTTCGGGTTCTTCTTGACGATCTCGCCCATGCGCTTGATCACGTCTTCGGTGCGGTCCAGCGTGGCGCCGTCGGGCAGCTGCGCGAAGCCGATCAGGTACTGCTTGTCCTGCGCCGGCACAAAGCCGCTGGGCACGGCCTTGAACAGGCCGAAGGTCACGGCGATCAGCACCAGGTACATCACCATCATCAGGGCCTTGCGGCCGATGACGCGCTTTACGCCGCCGCTATAGGCTTCCGAGCCCCGGTGGAAGAAGCGGTTGAAGCCGCGGAACAACCAGCCCAGGGCCTTGTCCATGCCGCGGGTCAATGCATCCTTGGGCGCGTCGTGGCCGCGTAGCAGCAGGGCTGCGAGGGCCGGCGACAGAGTCAACGAGTTGATGGCCGAGATCACCGTGGAGATGGCAATCGTCACCGCGAACTGCTTGTAGAACTGGCCGGTCAGGCCGCTGATGAAGGCCAGCGGCACGAACACGGCCACCAGCACCAAGGCGATGGCGATGATGGGGCCGGACACTTCCCGCATGGCCTTGTAGGTGGCGTCGCGCGGGCTCAGGCCGGCCTCGATATTGCGCTCCACGTTCTCCACCACCACGATGGCGTCGTCCACCACGATGCCGATGGCCAGCACCAGGCCGAACAGGCTCAGGGCGTTGATCGAGAAGCCCAGAATGTGCAGTACGGCAAACGTACCCACCACCGACACCGGCACGGCCAGCAACGGAATGATGGAAGCGCGCCAGGTTTGCAGGAACAGAATCACCACCAGCACCACCAGCAGCACGGCTTCCAGCAGGGTGTGCACCACCGATTCAATGGATGCACGCACAAACTGCGTGGGGTCGTAGGCGATGCGGAACTCCACGCCCTCGGGCATGTTCTTCTGCAGCTCGTCCATGGTCTTGCGCACATTGCTCGAGATGTCCAGCGCGTTAGAACCCGGTGCCTGGAACACGCCCATGCCGACGGCCGGGTCGTTGTTCAGCAGCGAGCGCAGCGAATAGTCGGCCGCACCCATTTCCAGCCGGCCAATGTCGCGCAGGCGGGTGATGGCACCGTCGGCACCGGTCTTGACGATGATGTCGCCAAACTCTTCCTCGCTTTGCAAGCGCCCTTGGGCGTTGATCGACAGCTGCATGTCCACACCGGCCAGGCCGGGCGATGCGCCCACCACACCGGCAGCGGCTTGCACGTTTTGGCCACGGATGGCGGCCACCACGTCGCTGGCCGACAGGCCGCGTTGCGCCACCTTTTGCGGGTCCAGCCAGACGCGCATGGAATAGTCACCACCGCCGAAGATCTGCACCTGGCCCACACCCTGGATGCGTGCCAGCCGGTCTTTCACATTCAGCACTGCGTAGTTGCGCAGGTAGTTCATGTCGTAGCGCTTGTTGGGCGAAGTCAGATGCACCACCATGGTCAGGTCGGGTGCGCTCTTGACCGTGGTTACGCCCAGGCGGCGCACTTCTTCTGGCAGGCGCGGCTCGGCTTGCGATACGCGGTTCTGCACCAGTTGCTGGGCCTTGTCGGGGTCGGTGCCGAGCTTGAAGGTGACTGTCAGCGTCATCACGCCATCGGTCGTCGCCTGGCTGCCCATGTAGAGCATGCCTTCCACACCGTTGATGCTTTCTTCCAGCGGCGTGGCCACGGTTTCGGCGATTACCTTGGGGTTGGCGCCCGGGTACTGGGCACGTACCACCACGGACGGAGGCGCGACTTCGGGGTACTCCGAAATCGGCAGGCTGCGCAGCGCAATCAGGCCGGCGATCAGCATCAGCAGCGACAGCACGCCCGCGAAGATCGGTCGGTCAATAAAGAATTTGGATAGATTCATTTGTCTGTTCTCGTGAGGTCCAAATCAGGACTGGGTTGCCGCCCCGGCTTTTGCTTGGGCTTCTGCCTTGCCGTCCATCGGCACCAGTTGGGGCGCAATCAGCGCGCCGGGGCGCACCCGTTGCAGGCCGTTGACGACCAGCTTCTCACCGGCGACCAGTCCCTTGCTGACCACACGCAGGCCGTTCACCGATGCACCCAGCGTCACCTCGCGGTAGGCCACGGTGTTGTCTTTGCCGACCACCATCACAAATTTCTTGTCCTGGTCGGTGCCCACGGCACGCTCGTTCACCAGCAGCGCGGTCTCAGTCTGGGTCTGGCCCATGCGCACGCGGGCGAACTGGCCGGGCATCAGGCTGCCGTCCTTGTTGTCGAAAACGGCGCGGGTGCGCACGGTACCGCTCTTGGCGTCCACCTGGTTGTCCACCAGTTGCAGCTTGCCGGTGAAGGGCGTGTCGCTGGTGGCGGCCGTGCCCATTTGCACCGGGATGCTGTCTATGCCGCGCGTGCCGCGTGTGCCATCTGCGCCGTTCAGGTCTTTCAGCGCGCGTGCAATCACGCTTTCATCGGCGTCAAAGCTGGCGTAGATGGGGCTGATGGAAACCAGCGTGGTCAGCACTTGTGCGCCGGGGCCTGCAGCCACCAGGTTGCCCACGGTCACTTCCAGCTTGCCGACGCGGCCCGACACCGGTGCGCGCACCTGGGTGTAGTCCAGGTTCAGGCGGGTGGTTTGCAGGCCGGCCTGGGCTGCGCGCAGATTGGCCTGGGCTTCACGCAAGCTGTTGCCGCGCTCGTCCAGCTCGCGCTGGGCGATGGCGTGCTCGTCCCACAGGCGTTTGGAGCGTTCGAATTCGCTGTTGGCCTGCGACACGCGGGCCTGGGCGGCGGCCAGCTGGGCATCGCTGCGATCCACCTCGGCGGCATAGGGGGCGGGGTCGATGGTGAACAGCAGATCGCCCTGTTTCACCAGCGCGCCTTCGCGGAAATGCACGGACTGCACGGCGCCAGCCACACGGGAGCGGATGTCTACCCGCTGCACCGCCTCCAACCGGCCCGAGAACTCGCTCCAGGCGTTGACCTGGCTCTCGGTCACTGTGGCGACCGAGACCGGAATAGCCTGTGGCGCTGCTGGTGACAGGCCGGCTTCGGCCGGGGTGCTTTGCAGGCCGAAGACGATGGCGGCGGCCGCTGCCACAGCGGTCACGGAGACGGCGGCAGTCCACAGTGTGCTGCGCAGGGGGAAGGCGGTTTTGGAGCTCATAAGTGTCTTTCAGAGAGGATGGAAAAAGCGATGGGCCATGCGGCGGCCCGCCCGGACCCACAGGGCCGGGAAAAAGGGGGCTAGAAAGCAGGGTGGTTTAGTGCAGCGGCGTCAACAGCTTTTGGGCTGGTCGGCGCTGGCTTTCTGGCGAGGCAGCGTGGCTTCAAAGAAGGCGCGGAACTGTTGCTGCAGGTCTGCTGCGCAAGGGCATTCAGCGGTCAGCGGGGTGTACAAGGCATCGGGCCAGCCCTTGGCATTTGTCACCAGGTTGAAGGTGGCAGCAATGCCAGCACCGCTCAGCCGTTCCGCGTAGGCGCGGGCTTCGTCGCGCATGGGGTCGTCGTTGCCGCTGAGCACCAGGGTGGGTGGCAGGTCGGCCAGGCGGCGGGCCACGCCGGGTACGGCGTAGGGGTGTTCGGCGTCCATCGGGCAGCGCAGGTACTGCTGCCAGCCGTCGGCCCATTTGCAGCCGGTGGCGACACCGGTGCTGGCGCGAAGCGACGCCGTGCCCACGCAGGGGTCGAGCATGGGCGACAGCAAGATTTGCCCGGCCAGCGGCGGGTGGGCGCGGTCGCGTGCCACCATGGCTACGGCGGCGGCCAGGTTGCCACCGGCTTCTTCACCGGCCAGGAACAGGCGGGCGCCTTGGCCGGCCAGTTTCACGCGGTGTTTGTAGACCCATTCCAGCGTGTCGTAGCCCACCTCTACACCCTGTGGAAACGGGCTGGCGGGCGCCAGTGGGTAGGCCAGGGAGACCACTACCGCCCCGGCGCTGGCCAGCAGCCGGGCCACCGTGGCGCCGTTGTCCAGGCCGCCCGCCACAAACGCGCCGCCATGGAAGTGCAGCACCAGCGGTGCGGCGCCCCCGGGTACGCGCTTGCCGTACATGCGCACATCCACCGCAGGCCGCTGCGGCAGCGCGATGCAGGCGTCGCTTTCGGTGGGCTGTGCGGGCCGAGGGTTGGCAGGACGGGGGACCATGGTGGTGTGTTTAGTTAGTCGCAGGTAGTGCGGGAATGTGAAGTAATGTAGTGCGCATGGCTTATTGCATAAAGACGTAGTTTGGCAAGTTCTCTGTTTCTAATCCAGCAACAATAGACCATCTTTACCGTGCGAAGATGCGCTGCGCTCCGGCACCCAGCCAGAGCAAGAAAGGACTATGGACCAGATACTGACCATGCGTGTCTTTGCCCGGGTGGTGGAGGCAGGCACTTTTACCAAGGCCGCCGACTCGCTGGCACTGCCCAAGGCCACGGTCACCAAGCACATCCAGCATCTGGAGTCGCGCCTGCGCGTCAAGCTGCTGCACCGCACCACGCGCCGTGTGTCCGTCACACCCGATGGTGCCGCCTACTACGAGCGTGCCTCCCGGCTGCTGGCCGATCTGGACGAGCTGGAAGCCAGCATGGGCAATGCCCGAACCAACCCGCAGGGGCGTTTGCGGGTGGATGTAGGCTCGTCTGTGGCCAATCTGCTGATCATCCCGGCCTTGTCTACCTTTTTTGAGCGCTTCCCGGACATCCAGCTGGACCTGGGCGTCAGCGACCGGCCGGTGGACCTGATTGGCGACAACGTGGACTGCGTGATACGCGGTGGCGAGCTGCAAGACCAGTCGCTGGTGGCTCGGCGTATTGGCAATCTGCCGTTTGTGACGGTGGTTTCGCCCGACTACCTGCGCCGCTACGGCGCGCCGCAGACTCCGCAGGAGCTGGAGCAGGATGGCCACCGCATGGTCAACTTTTTCTCGCCACGCACTGGCCGCCTGATGCCGAATGAGTTTGTCAAAGACGGGGTGCAGCTGGCGCTGGACAGCAGCCACCGCATCGCGGTGAATGAGAGCAACGCCTATCTGGCAGCGGCGCTGGCCGGCTTGGGCGTTTCGCAGATGGTGACCTTCATGGCTGCACCACACCTGGCGGACGGCACGCTGGTGCAGGTTTTACCCGATTGGGAAGTACCGCCGATTCCGGTCTATGTGGTCTACCCGCCGAACCGCCATCTGAGTGCCAAGGTACGTTCGTTTGTGGATTGGGCGGCCGAGCTGTTCAGCCAGAACCCGTATCTGCGCTAGCCGGAAGTTTCAAGCCTTTTAGCTCGCTGGCGCAGGATTTATCTGCGCAGGTAGCTATGAAATAAATAGCGTGGCCTCAGGCCTTGGCCACGCGCTTACCCGGCTGCAGCAGCTCGCGCATGGCTTGCAGTGGCAGTTCACGGCTGCGGCCACGCCGGTACACCAGCGAAAACTGCGACTGGTAGCCGAACTCGGCAGGCAGCAGTACCTTTAGCCGCCCTTGCTCCACCCAGGACTGGGCGTAGTGCTCAGGCAGGTAGCCGATGTAGCCACCCGACAAGATCAGTATCAGTTGCGCCTCCATGCTTTCCACCGTGGCCACGCTGCGTTTGAAGCCATGGCGGCCCAGCTCGGTCTGGCTCCAGTAGCTGCGGCTGACCACGTTCAGTTCGGACACAAAGGCCGGCTTCACCGCCCGCTGGTGGAAGCAGGGGTGGCGGTCGCTGCAGTACAGCCACTGCTGTTCGCGGTACAGCGGGTGGTAGATCAGGCCATTGGCCTTGGCGGGGAAGAAGCCCACCGCCATGTCCAGCTCGTTCTCCAGCAGGCCTTTTTGCAGCTCGTAGGGGCTGCGTATCAGCAGGCTCAGGTGCATGCCGGGGTACTTGCCGGAGAACACGCCGATGGCCGTGGCCAGCGGCAGGGCGGGGTCGGTCACCGTGGTGTCGATCACGCCAATCTTCAGCGTACCGCCCAGGTCGCCCTTGAGCGCCATGGCGTAGCGCTCAAAACCTTCCAGCTCGCCAAACAGGCGCAGGGTTTCGGATAGCAGCAGTTCGCCCTTGGGTGTCAGTGCAAAGCCACCGCGCCCGCGCCGGCACAGGCTGAAGCCCACCTGGGCCTCCAGCTGGGTCATATAGGTGCTGATGGCCGAGGTGGTCAGGTTCAGCTCTTGCTGCGCGCGGGCAAAGCCCTGGTTGCGCGCCACGCTGGCAAAGATGCGCAGCAGCTTGAAATCGGTGCCAGGGAGTGTTGCCATGCGGTGCCTGGTTAGTTGTGAAATTTCAGAAGTGATTATTTGTTTTCTACTATTTTTTCATAACCACGGCTGGCTAAAGTTCAACCCAGTTTCTGGCTTCCAGTTCCAAAGGTCCCCGCGAGATGTCCAAAGTTCTTCACCAACCCCAGGGCGGCAACGAGATGCCGCGATTTGCCGGTCGCTCCACCATGATGCGCCTGCCCGCCATGGACAGCGCCGCCGGCCTGGACGCTGCATTCATCGGCGTGCCGCTGGACATCGGCACCTCGCTGCGTGCCGGCACCCGCTTCGGGCCGCGCCAGATTCGCGCCGAGTCGGTGATGATCCGGCCCTACAACATGGCGACCGGGGCGGCGCCGTTCGACTCGCTGTCGGTCGCGGACATTGGCGACGTGGCCATCAATACCTACAACCTGCTGGAGTCGGTGCGCATCATCGAGGAAAGCTACGACCAGCTGTTGCAGCACCCGGTGATCCCGCTGACGCTGGGCGGCGACCACACCATCACCCTGCCCATACTGCGGGCCATTGTGCGCAAGCACGGCCCGGTGGGCCTGGTGCATGTGGACGCGCATACCGACACCAATGACGACATGTTTGGCGAGAAGATCGCCCACGGCACCACCTTCCGCCGCGCGGTGGAGGAGGGCCTGCTGGACTGCAAGCGCGTGGTGCAGATCGGCCAGCGTGCTCAGGGCTATTCCAGCGGCGACTTCCAGTGGGGCGTGGACCAGGGCTTTCGCCTGGTGCAGGCCGAGCAGTGCTGGTACCAGTCGCTGGCACCGCTGATGTCCGAGGTGCGTACCCAGCTGGGCAGCGGCCCGGTGTATCTCAGCTTTGACATTGACGGCATTGACCCCGCCTGGGCGCCGGGCACCGGCACCCCCGAGGTCGGCGGCCTCACCGCCATCCAGGCGCTGGAAATTGTGCGCGGCTGCAAGGGCCTGAATCTGGTTGGGGGAGACCTGGTGGAAGTGTCGCCGCCCTACGACCTGAGCGGGAACACCTCGCAGCTGGCCGCGAACTTGCTTTACGAAATGCTATGCGTGCTGCCCGGCGTGGCGTACCGCTGAGACAGAGAACAAGGCGATGGAACTCAAGATATTCCGCTCCACCTGGGGCGCAACCACCGATATGGCAGCCTGCGTGGCCCAGCTGCGCGAAGCCGGCTGCACGGGCCTGGAAGCCCGCCTGCCCCTGGATACATCGGCTCGGCGTGTGCTGCGCGATACCCTTCGCGCCGAGGCGCTGGACTACATTGCCACCGTGTTCACCGGCGCTGATGTGATCCCGCGCCAGCAGGACGGCCCCGAGGTGCATTTGCAGCACCTGGCCCGCGCTTTCGATGCGGCGGCAGACATCGCACCCCGGTTCGTGAACCTGCTGGCCGGTAACGATCGCTGGCCCTTGGCGGCGCAGGTGGACTTTCTGGGCCGGGCCCAGGCGCTGGCCGACGCAGCAGGCATAGCCTGCACCTTCGAGACGCACCGTGCCAGCTCGCTTTACACCCCCTGGGTCACGCTGGACATTGTTCGCCAGCTGCCCGCACTGCGCTACACCGCCGACATCAGCCACTGGGTGGTGGTGTGCGAGCGCCTGCTGGACGACCCGCTGGACGACTTCCAGCCCTTCATCGACCGCGTGCACCACATCCAGGCCCGCGTGGCCTACGCCCAGGGTCCGCAGGTGCCCGACCCGGCGGCTCCTGAGTACGCGCCCGAGCTGGCCTTCCATCAGCGCTTCTGGGAATCCATCTGGGCGGCGCAGCGTGCCCAGGGTTACACCACGGCCACGCTGACCCCCGAGTTTGGCCCGGACGGCTATATGCATCTGCTCCCCTACACGCGCAGCCCGGTGGCCGACCTGTGGTCGGTCAACCGCTGGATGGCGCTGGAGGAGCGGCACCATTTCCAGCGCTGGTCGCAAACCAACATCTCTCCAACCCACACCACGGCAGGACTCTGAGCATGCAACCCGGACAACGTAATTTCACGGCCTTGCCCGTGATCAATATCAGCGGCCTCTACAGCGACAGCCTGGCACAGCGCCAGACAGTGGCCGATGCCCTGGGCCAGGCGGCGCGCGACGTAGGCTTTTTCTATATCGTCGGCCACGGCATCGATGCCAAGCTGATCGCCGGCCTGCGCGAGGCCAGCCGCGTGCTGTTCGCCCAGCAGATGGAATGGAAGATGCGCTACTACATCGGCGAATCCTGGGGGCACAAAGGCTATGTGCCAGAAGGCGAAGAGGTGTATTCCAAAGGCCGGCCCGACCACAAAGAGGCCTTCGACATCGGTTTTGAAGCACCAGACGATCACCCGCTGGTGCTGGCCGGCACGCCGTTGATCGGCAACAACAAATGGCCTGATCTGCCCGGCTTCAAGGCCGCAGTGGCCAGCTACTACGCAGCGGTATTTGCACTGGGGCGCCAGCTGTTCCGCGGCTTTGCCTTGTCGCTGGGCCAGCCGGAAGACTTCTTTGAGGCTATGGTGACCTGCCCGCCGTCCAAGCTGCGCCTGATCCACTACCCCGTGGACACCGAGGCGGTGGATGCGCCCGGCATTGGTGCGCATACCGATTACGAGTGCTTCACCCTACTGCTGGCCGACCAGCCCGGCCTCGAGGTGATGAACGACCAGGGCGTCTGGGTTGATGCGCCGCCATATTCCGAGGCAGGTGAAGAGGCCTTTGTGATCAACATCGGTGACATGCTGGAGGTGATGACTGCCGGCGCGTTTCCCGCCACCTCGCACCGCGTGCGCAAGGTGCAGCACGAGCGTTATTCCTTCCCGCTGTTCTTTGCCTGCGACTACCACACGCGCATCCGGCCGCTGCCGCAGTTTGCCCGTGCATCTGCGAGCACCAGCTACAGCGAGTTGTCGATCGGTGACCACATGTATTCGCAAGCCCAGCAAACCTACACCTACCTCAAACGCAAGGTAGAGGCCGGTGAAATCTCCTTGCCCGAAGGTGCACTGAAGCCCAATAGCTTCGGCCACCTGAAGTCCCAGGCCACCGCCTGAACCCCCGTTTTGTTCCGTTATTTGTCCACCCACCCCAGGAGTTAACCACCATGATGAAAACCATCCGTACCGCATCCCTGCAGCGCAGCCTGTTGGCTGTGGCATTGGCGGCCTTGCTGCCAGCGGCAGCATTCGCCCAATGGAAATCACCTACCCACCGTTCGAATCCTGGCAGGGTGACAAGGTCGTGGGCTTTGACCCCGATGTGGCCGAGATGCTGAGCAAGGACATGAAGACCAAGCCGGCTTTCGTGGACACCAAGTTCCCCAGCCTGATCCTGGGCCTGGGCAGCGGCCAGTTCGATACCGTCATTTCTGGCATGTACATCACGCCGGAGCGCACCGCCCAGGCCGATGCGATTGCCTATGCCCGCACCGGCGCTTCCATCATGGTGGCCAAGGATGGTGGCGTAACGCCGAAGACAGAGCAAGAGCTGTGCGGCCTGAAGGTCGGCCTGCAAGCAGGCACCAGCTGGGTCAAGGCGCTGGCCAAACTGTCCACCGAGTACTGCGTGCCGAACGGCAAGCCCGCCGTGGCCGTGAGCGAGTTCCCCACCGCACCTGAGGCTTCGCAAGCGCTGCTGTCGAAGAACATCCAGGCCCAGCTGGAAATAGCCGGCGCCGCCAAGATGCTGGCAGAACGCAGCAAGAACCGCATCACCATCAGCTCGCCCGCGCTGGTCTATCCACAAACCCTGGGCATCTACGTGAAAAAGGGCAACACCGCGCTGTACCAGTCGCTGGAGAAAGCCTTGGCCGCGGCCCAGGCCAGCGGTGAATACGCAGCGCTGATCAAGAAGTACGACCTGGAACCCGTCGCGTCGAAATAGGACTCACCCCCAGGCTGCAGCGCTGCGCGTCTTTCGCCAACCCCCTTGCAGGGGGCAACACCAGCAGCCTGGCAAAGCCAGTTCTGCGGTGTTTCTGGCGGGAGTGCGTTCTGTCTGTAGCGTGGGGGTAATTAATTTAAACCGAGTGGCACGGCGTTAGTGCGTCTGCTGGAGCCTGTATATGGAATTGGATTGGCCGTATTTCTTCTCTCTGTTTTCCATGGGGGTGTTCTGGCGGGCCTGCGTGACGGTGGTTGAGCTGGGCTCGCTGTCCTGGGGGCTGGGCCTGGTGCTGGGCTTTTTGGTGGCCTGCGCACGCATTGCCGAGTCGCGTTGGATCAGCGCGGCAGCCGCCTTGTATGTGTGGCTGTTCCGCAGTGTGCCGCTGCTGGTTCTGGTGGTGTTTGTGTTCAATCTGCCGCAAATATTCCCGGCCAGCCGCAGCATCATTGGTGAACCCTTCTTTGCCGGCCTGCTGGCCATGGTGCTGACCGAGGCCGCCTATATGGCCGAGATACACCGTGGCGGCCTTCTGTCGGTGGCCAAGGGCCAGCGCGAGGCCGGCAAGGCGCTGGCGATAGGCCGTTTGGGCGCCATGCGCCTGATCGTGATTCCGCAGGCCTTCCGTATTGCCCTGCCCACGTTGATCAACGAATACGTCACCATCATCAAGCTGACTTCGCTGGTGTCGGTGATCTCGCTGCCCGAACTGTTGATGACAGGGTTGCGGCTGTATTCGCAGAATTTTCTGGTGATGGAAACCCTGCTGGCTGTGGCCGTGTACTACGTGTTTCTGGTCACCATCTTCAGCACCCTGTTCAGCTGGCTGGAGAAGCGTCTGGACCTGCACACGCGCCAGCCCGTCACGTTGGATGCTGCTGCGTGCACCGCACTGCGCGGTGGGCTGGGTGGCCCGGTAGCGCTGCAGCCGGTGGTGGCCGCAGCCGGCACGCCTGCTGCCCTGGAGCTGCGCAATATCCATAAGGCCTACGGGCCGCACCAGGTGCTCAAGGGCATAGGGCTGCAGGTGGCAGCGGGCGAGGTGATTTCCATCATCGGGCCGTCTGGCTCGGGCAAGACATCGCTGATCCGCACCATCAACGGCCTGGAAAAGATTGACCAGGGCGAGATCATCCTGTTTGGTGAAAGCTATATCCAGGCAAACGAGTCGCTGGACAGCAGCCGTGTGCGCAAGGGTATTAGCCGTATTGGCATGGCCTTCCAGAATTTCAACCTGTTCCCGCACCTCACCGTGCTGGACAACGTCTGCTTGGCACCGCGCTACCACCAGCAGCCCGCAGATGCGCCGCTGCGCCGCACCCGCGCGCTGCAGCTGCTGGACAAGGTGGGCCTGCTGGCGCACCACCAGAAGTACCCGCACCAGCTCTCCGGCGGCCAGCAGCAGCGCGTGGCGATTGCCCGTGCCTTGGCCATGGAGCCCGATGTGATGCTGTTCGACGAGCCCACATCCGCACTCGACCCCGAGCTGGTGGGCGAGGTGCTGAAGGTGATCCAGGACCTGGCGCAAGAGGGCATGACCATGGTGATCGTGACCCACGAGATGGACTTCGCCCTGGCCATCTCGGACCGCGTGCTATTCATGGAGAACGGCCTGGTCCAGCTGGACGCGACTCCGCAGCAGATTCAACAACCCGACGCGCCTAGCGCCACCACGGAGCGTGTGCGCAAATTCATGGGATTGGATACTTGATATGACCGTAACGACTGACGAAGCTACCCTGCGCCGCGACCTGGCAGCGGCTTACCGCCTGGCCGCCCTGTTTGGCTGGGACGACACGCTCTACACCCACTTCTCGGCCCGCCTGCCGTCCATTGGTGGAGAGGATGACGGGGAAGAGCGCTTTCTGATCAACCCCTTTGGCAAGATGTTCGACGAGGTCTGCGCCAGCGACCTGCTGGTGGTGGACATGCAGGGCCGCGTGGTGTCTGGCGGCGCCGACTACAACGTGGCCGGCTTCACCGTGCACAGCGCCGTACACATGGGCGGCCAGCACGCGCATTGCGTGATCCATACCCATACCCTGGCTGGCATGGCAGTAGCCGCCTGCGACGGTGGGCTGCTGCAGCTGAACCAGATCAGCACCGAGTTTTATGGCCGCGTGGGCGTGCATGCCTACGAAGGCGTGGCCTTCGACCTGGGCGAGCGGGCCCGCATCCAGCAGGCGCTGGGCAATAACATCGCGCTGATCCTGCGCCACCACGGCCTGCTGTCCGTAGGCGTCACGGTGGCTGATGCGTTTTGCATCATGTACTACTTGAACCGCGCTTGCGAAATCCAGATGGCGGCCAGCCAGATGGCCGCTACCGCCGGCCCGGTTAGCGCCATGCCTGCCCATCTGAGCCAGCATGCCTGCGAACAGCTGCAAAGCGTGGAGCATGAACGCCAGATACTCTGGCAGGCCTGGCTGCGCAAACTGGACCGCATCGACCCTTCTTACCGAAACTGATTCCATTTCCAGATCAATACGAGATTAGGCGCGAAGCCGCAGACAGTGGTTTGCCACGACAAGGCGAAGCAACGACATATTCGGATTGATGTGGAAATGGAATGAAAGCCGACTATGCCGACTCTGCTGGTGTGCAGCGATACCGATGACCTGGGCGGGTTGCATGCCGCCTTCCGTTCTGAGGCCGAGCGCCTGTGGCCCGATGTGCAGGTACGCCTGTGGCCTGATTTACCCGACCCGGCTGACGTGGTGGCCCTGGCCGCCTGGTTCCCGCCACCAGGCCTGGCCGAGAGCCTGCCGAATCTGCGCCTGGTGTGCTCGATTGCCGCCGGGGTAGAGCACGTGCTGCAGCGTTTGCCGGCGCCCATCCAGCTGTCGGTAACGCGCATCGTGGACCCCGGCCTGGCCGTTGGTATGGCTGAGTACGTGTTGTGGGCCGTGCTGTACTACCACCGTGCGCTGGACCGCGCCCTCCAGCAGCAGGCGCAACGGGTCTGGCAGATGCCGGTACAGAAGACTCCCGCCCAAACCCATGTGGGTGTGATGGGCCTGGGCGTGCTGGGCGGCCATATTGCGCAGGTGCTGCGGGCCCAGGGCTTTGTGGTCAGCGGCTGGTCGCGTTCCGCCCATGCCATTGACGGCGTGTGTACCTACGCCGGGCCAGACGCTTTGGATGACTTTCTGCAGGCACCGGACATTCTGGTCTGCTTGTTGCCGCTGACGCCCGAGACCCGTTTCATACTGGGTAAGGACTTGTTCAGCCGCTTGAAGCCCGGCGCGGCCCTGGTGCACTGCGGGCGCGGCGAGCACCTGGTGGGGGACGCGTTGCTGCAGGCGCTGGACCACGGCACACTGCGCGGCGCGGTGGTGGATGTGTTTGCTCAGGAGCCCTTGCCTGCGTCCAGCCCGCTATGGGCCCACCCGCGCGTGGTGGTTACACCGCACATGGCTTCCGGGGCCCAGGCCGGTGTGATCGTGGCGCAGATTTTGGACAACCTGCAGCGCGTGCGCAGCGGCCAGCCGCTACTGAATGCGGTGGACCCGGCAGCGGGTTACTGATACCACCAGGACACGAAGCTCATTACTGCGGTGACCGTGACCAGTCCCAGCACGGTAGACACGGCCACACTGGCAGTGATCATTTCTTCCCTGGTTTTGTAGCGCTGCGAGAACAGGAAAACGTTGGCGCCCATGGGCATGCTGGCTGCCACCACCATCACCATCAGCGCCAGACCGTGCAGGCCCAGCATCCAGCCAAACACCACCACCAGCGCGGGATGCAGCAGGTTCTTTGCCAGTGCCAGGCCTAGCGCCGGGCGTAGCTGCGGCCCAACCCGGTTCTGCGCCAGGGTAATGCCTACCATCACCAAGGCCACCGGGCTGAAGGCCTGGCCCAGCAGTACAAGGGGTGTGTCTACAACAGCGGGAATCGTCCAGCCCGTTTGAGCGAACAGCAGCCCGGCGACGATGGGAATCGGCACGGGGTGGAAGACCGCATTGCGCACCGCCTGCCACACCAGCACCGCTACATGGTGCTGGGGCCCACCGTTCTGCGCGGTTTCGCGCGCCACGGCCAGTTCAACGGCCACGGTGGCTAGCGTCAGCAGCACCAAGGCGTGCAGTGAGATCAGCGTCAGCAGCGTCACCATGCCCGGCGGGCCGTAGGCCAGGCCAATCAAGGGGATGCCGATCATCGAAGTGTTGCTGTAGGTGCTGGCCATGCCCAGCACGGCGGCCGTGCGGTTAAAGCCGTAGACCAGCAGCATGCCCGCAAAGATGACCCCAGCGCCCAGGAAGTAGGCCGCTACAGGCTTCAGGCTCAAGTCCTGCACATGCACCACGCTCATGCTGCGGAACAACAGGGCGGGCGAGAGCAGCAGAAACACCAGGTTGGACAGGTCTTTCACCGAGCCTGGGCCTATCCACTGGCGGCGGCCGGCGATCCAGCCCAGTGCGATCAGCAGCACCACGGGCAGCAGGGAGGAGACGATGGGGTTGTTCACAGGCGCAGGCGGCAGAGTGCATAAGCAAGGGCCTCCAGTGTAAACAACGCCTTTTCTGCTAGCTTCTTATGCTATTTTATTTATAGCTGTTAGCGCAATGAATATATGCGTTGCAGGCTTTTTTTGTATTTTTAACCGGCACTTTGCTGGAGCTGGCGCAGCGCGGCCATCGCGTCCTGCGCCCGCTCCACGGGCACAAAGATGTGGTCGTGGTAGGCCCCGGCGACCACATTGCAGCTGATGCCTGCGTCGCCAAGCGCCCGTGCAAACGCGGCGGTCAGGCCCACGGCCTGCAGGTCGGAGTGCACGGTCAGCGTGATCCAGGCGCAGCGGAACAGCACGGGCAATTGCAGCGCCAGGGCTCGTGCCTCGGGCAACACGATAGACAGGCCTTCGGACTCACGGATGGTGGCCACCACGTCATCCAAACCGATGGAATAGCCGGGGTGCAGGCTGGCGAACGCAAACACACCATCGTTCAGTACCGGCTCCATGCTCGCCAGCAAGGTGTGCAGATTGGATATAGCGGTCATTTCAAACTCCCAGATAAAAACTGCTGCAGCCGCTCGCTCTTGGGCTGGCTCAGCACCTCGCGCGGCACGCCTTGCTCTTCGATCTGGCCCTTGTGCAGAAAGATCAGGTGGTTGGCCACCTCGCGGGCAAAGCCCATTTCGTGCGTCACCACCACCATGGTGCGGCCTTCTTGGGCCAGCTTCTGCATCACTTTCAGCACCTCGGAGACCAGTTCCGGGTCAAGCGCGCTGGTGGGTTCGTCAAACAGCATGACCTCGGGCTCGATCGCCAGGGAGCGCGCAATCGCCACGCGCTGCTGCTGGCCGCCGCTCATATGGGCGGGGTAGCTGTCTTCCTTGTTCTGCAGGTCCACCAGTTTCAGGTACTTGCGGGCGCGCTCGATAGCCTCGTCCTTGGGAACGCCCAGCACATGCACCGGCGCTTCGATGATGTTCTGCAGCACCGTCATGTGCGCCCATAGATTGAAATGCTGGAACACCATGGCCAACTTGGTCCGCATGCGTTGCAGCTGCTTGGCCTCGGCGGCCACCAGTTCGCCATGCTTGTCGGGCACCAGCTTCAGCTCTTCACCGGCGACGATGATGCGGCCCGCATTGGGCTTTTCCAGCAGGTTCATGCAGCGCAAAAAGGTGCTCTTGCCGGAGCCGGAGCTGCCGATGATGCTGATCACATCGCCTGCGCGCGCTTCCAGCGAGACGCCTTTGAGCACTTCGTTGGAGCCGAACTTCTTGTGGATGTCGATGGCCTGGAGTTTCAGGGGTTGGGTGGTCATAAGCGGTATTCAGAAAAATTAGGCACCCAGCAAATTGCCAGTACGGAAGGGGACAGCACCCGCAATATTGGCCAGGTCGTCGCCGGGCGTGGCGTAGCGCTCGTTGGTGCGTGCATACATGACGCCAGGTACCTCGGCGCGCAGGGCGTGCACGGTATTGCCAATAGGGTCTATGACTTCGCACACCAGATCGCCCAGCGCCAGGTGGTCGCCGGGTTTGGCTGCAAACACCAGTACGCCGGGCACGGGTGATTTGACAAATTGGGCGCCGGCCAGTGGCGTGGCCGCGCAGGCCAAAGCGGGCAGGGCAGGCTTGGTGCCGCCAACCACATCCAGATGCTGCAGATACGCAAAGATGGCATCGGCATCGGCCTGGGCCCAGGCGTGGCCGACCTCGGCCTCACCGCGCAGCTCTACCGTGGTGCTGCAGCAGGCTTGTGGAATTGGGTAGGCATTGCCCAGCTTGTCACCCAGTTGCCACCACAGTCCGGACATGCATTCGTCAAAAGACAGACCGCCAGAGTTCTTGGCCAATAGAACGGCCTGGGTGCCTAGCAGGCGGGCCAGCGGCTCCAGGGTGGGCCAGCAAGGCACCTCTGCGTACATGTGCATGACGGCTTCGCAGTCGCAGTGCAGGTCCAGCACCACATCGGCATCAAAGGCCATGCTGGTCAGAATTTTGCGCTGGCTTGCAAGCTCGGTTTCGGGTGCCCAGTTTTGCAGGTACTGTCCGACGGCCTGGCGTATGGTGTGCACATTGTGCGCGGCATCAGAGCCGAGCTTGTCCTGCACCAGCGGTAATACGGCTGCGCAGAAGTCGGGGTAGTGGCGGTTGAAGTTCTCCGAGGTATTCAGCTCGAAGCGGCCCATGGGCCTGTGGTCCAGTCGCTGGGCCAGTCCCATGGGGTTGGCGACAGGCACCAGAATGATCTCGCCCTGGATCTGGCCTTGGGCCTCGGCCTGTTCCAGCAAGCGGCGCAGGTGGTAGGCCGCCAGCATGCCAGGCAGCTCTTCAGCGTGCAGGCTGGCCTGGATGTACACCTTGGGCCGGGCGCCCGGCGTGCCAAAGTGGAAGCTGGTCAGGGTTTTTTGGCTACCCAGGCTTTGGGTGCGTAGGAGGTGGTCGTGGCGTTGCATCAGTGTTTACGAGGTGCCATGTAAGCCAGGAAATGCCGTTCAGCCAAACGGAAAGCTGCGATCAGCGCAAAAGTACCAACCAGGTAAATCGCCGCAGCAAACAGATAGGCCTCAAACGGCAGGTAGAAGTCCGAGTAGATGCGGCTGGCCGCCGCCGTCACATCCAGCAGCCCTGGCACCGCACTGGCCAGGCTGGTGCTCTGCAGCATCATCACCACTTCGTTGCTGTAAGCGGGCAAGGTACGCCGCATGGCGCTGGGCAGCACCACCCGGGTCATGATCTTGAAGTGGCTCATGCCAAAGGCCTGCGCTGCTTCGATCTCGCCGGCATTGGTCTCGCGGATGGCCCCGGCCAGCATCTCCGCCGTGTAACCCCCGGTATTCAGCGCAAATGCCAGCAAGGCGCAGAAGAACGCGTTCTTGAAATACACCAGCGGCCACACCGTGTCCCAGCGCGCCTGTATCCACTCCAGCTGCGCCAGACCGTAGTAAATCAAATACACCTGGATCAACAGCGGCGTACCCCGGATCACAAAGGTATAGGCCCCCACCAACCGTTTGAGAACGGTGTTGTTGCTCGTCAAAGCCAAAGCAAAGGCCACCGCCAGCACCGCCCCGATGGCGACAGAGGCCACCAACAGCCACAGCGTATT
>JAPLPK010000040.1 GCA_026400275.1 Burkholderiales bacterium | reverse complement strand
AGGGCAGCAGGCGCGACTCCTGGAACATGATGCGGGTTGCTTCGCTCAGGCCCGACACCGATTGGCTGCCCAGCTTGATGCTGCCGCGTGTCACGGACTCCAGCCCGGCCACCAGGCGCAGCAAGGTGCTTTTGCCGCAGCCGCTGCGGCCCACGATGGCGATGAACTGGCCGGGCTCGACGGTCAGCTGCGCCTTGCGCAGCACCTCGCGCTCTCCGTACTTCTTGGTAAGGCTGCGGGCTTCCAGCTTGACGCCGCCTGGGGTGGTATTGCTCATGGATTCAGCTTTCAGATTGAATAGACTGGGCTCTTACTGGTAGCCCGGGTGCCAACGTAGCCACCAACGCTCTAGCCCACGGGCGAAAAGGTCGGCCAACTTGCCCAGCAAGGCGTACAACAAGATGCCTACCAGCACGATGTCGGTCTGCAGGAATTCGCGGGCGTTCATGGTCAGGTAGCCGATGCCGGACTGGGCGGAGATGGTCTCGGCCACAATCAAAATCACCCACATCAGCCCCAGCGAAAAGCGCAGGCCCACCAGGATGCTGGACAACGCGCCGGGCAGCACCACGTCGCGGTACAGCTGCCAGCGCGACAGCCCGTAGGTGCGGCCCATCTCGATCAGCTGCGGGTCCACATTGCGGATGCCGTGGAAGGTGTTGAGGTAGATCGGGAAGAACACCGACACCGCGATCAAAAACAGCTTGGCCATCTCGTCGATGCCAAACCACAGAATCACCAGCGGTATCAGCGCCAGCGCCGGGATGTTGCGCACCATCTGGATGCTGGAGTCCAGCAGGGTTTCAAAGAACTTCACCGAGCCGGTCAGCAGGCCCAGCAGCAAACCCAGGCCGCCGCCTATGGCCAGACCGGTCAGGGCGCGGCCGGCACTCACCTTGACGTGGGTGAACAGCTCGCCGGACAAGGTCAGCGTCCAAGCCGCCTTGACCACGTCCACCGGTGCGGGCAGCACCCGGGTGGACAGCCAGCCCAGGGACGACGCAACCTGCCAGACCACGATCAAGGTGATGGGCACCAGCCAGGGCAACAGGCCCTGCCCTACGCTGGCAGCGAAGGCGCGCAGCTGGGCCAGGTGGCGCGAAGGTGCTTGGGCATCCGGCGCCTCCAGCGCTTCTGCAAATGCATGTGGGAAGGGCGTGACCTGCAGCTCGCTTTCCTGCGGCAGGGAACGGGATGCTTGTTGGTGGATGTTGTGGGAAATTGTGCTGCTCATACCGTACTCGCTTGGGATGCATCGGGCTCCAGAAACTCCAGGCGGTTGCCCGCCGGGTCTTTGACGTAAAAGCGCAGGTGGCCGACCAGGGGCTGGGTTTCCTCCAGCACCACATCGGCCGACAGCAGGCGCCGGCGCAGGGTGGGCAGGTCTTGCACCTCGAAGGCCAGGTGCGCAGGCACCGGGCTGGGCTGCCAGTTTTCGGTGGGCACCAGGTCCACGCGCTGGTGGCCAGCCACGAAGCGCAGCGGCGCGCCCTGGGCGGGCTGCTGGCCCACTTTGAATTCGGTCAAGCCGATCAGCTGGTTGTAAAAGCGGCGTATCTGCGGCTCGTCACCGGCCCGAAAGCCCAGCTGCGCGTGGTGGATGGAGTGGATGTTCATGGCGGCGCTCTTCTTGAAGGGGTTGTCAGCTTTGCGAGGCTTGGGGAACGTGACGCGGTACAAAGTTGTTGCCAATCACCTCGCCAAATGGGCCGGTCAGGGTCTGGCCGGGCAGCTTGTTGCGCAGCGATAGCGGCAGCAGCGGGAACACCAGCTCGGCGAAGCGGTAGGCCTCTTCCAGGTGCGGGTAGCCAGACAGTACAAAGGTATCCAGCCCCAGGTCGGCGTATTCCTGCAGGCGCGCGGCCACGGTCTTGGGGTCGCCCACCAGCGCGGTGCCGGCACCGCCGCGTACCAGGCCCACTCCCGCCCACAGATTGGGGCTGATTTCCAGGTCGGCACGGGTGCGCTTCTTGCCACCGGCGTGCAGGGCGGCCATGCGGCGCTGGCCGGTGGAGTCCATGCGGGCAAAGGCGGCCTGGGCGCGGATGACGGTGTCGTCGTCCAGCCGGCTGATCAGACTCTCGGCGGCCTTCCAGGCCTCGTCGTCCGTCTCGCGCACGATGACGTGCAGGCGGATGCCGAACTTGACGGTGCGGCCCTGCTTGGCGGCACGGGCGCGCACGTCGGCCACTTTCTTGGCCACTTCGGCGGGCGGCTCACCCCAGGTCAGGTAGGTTTCGACCTGCTCGGCGGCCAGGTCGTGCGCGGCGTCGGACGAGCCGCCGAAGTACACCGGCGGATGCGGCTTCTGCAGCGGCGGGTAAAGCAGCTTGGCGCCCTTCACGCTCAGGTGCTGGCCCTCGTAGTCATAGGTTGCGCCGTCGTGGCTGCGCGCCAGGATGTTGCGCCAGATGCGGATGAACTCGGCCGACTGTTCGTAGCGCTGGGCGTGGTCCAGGTACACGCCGTCGCCCTCCAGCTCGGTCTGGTCGCCGCCGGTCACCAGGTTGATCAGCAGGCGGCCGCCGGACAGGCGGTCAAAGGTGGCGGCCATGCGCGCGGCCAGGGCTGGCTGGTGCAGGCCGGGGCGCACGGCGACCAGGAACTTCAGTCGCTTGGTCACCGGCAGCAGCGCCGAAGCTACCACCCAGGGGTCTTCGCAGGAGCGGCCGGTGGGAATCAGCACGCCTTCATAGCCCACGCTGTCTGCGGCCTGGGCGACCTGCTTCAGGTAGTCGAAATTGACCTCGCGCGCACCTTCGCTGGTGCCGAGGTAGCGGCTGTCGCCGTGGGTGGGGATGAACCAGAAAACTTGCATGACTGCTTCCTTTAATTAGCTTTTCAATACGGCGTCAGCCACCTTGACGGGCTTGGGGATCAACCCGATCTTGAAGAAGGCCTGCGCTACGCGCTGCTGGTCGTCCACGGTCTGGCTGGCCAACGGGGCTACGGGCGAATGTGGGCGGCGGGTCAGGAACAGGCTGACCACACCAGCGTCCAGGCCGCTGAAATCCGAAATCAATTTAATGGCCTGCTTGCGGTCGTCCTGCGCCAAGCGGTCGGCCCGTGTGAGCTCCTCAAACAGCACGGCAATCGCCTGGCTGTGCTGGGTGGCAAAGGCCCGGGACGCCAAATAGAACGAGTTGTTGTTCGACAGGCCACGCCCATTGCTCAGCACGCGCGGACGGACGGCCAGCTCGGTGGCGGCGTAAAACGGGTCCCAGATGGCCCAAGCGTCCACGCTCTTGCGCTCGAAGGCGGCGCGTGCATCGGCAGGTGCCAGGTAAATGGGCTGGATCTCATCCCACTGCAGGCCAGCCTTCTCCACCGCGCGCAGCAGCAGGTAGTGGGCGCTAGAGCCTTTTTGCAAGGCCACTTTGCGGCCCTTCAGGTCGGCCAAGGTGCGCAGCGGCGAATCGGCCTGGGTCAGAACGGCCGAGCTTTCGGGCTTGGGCGGCTCAGCGCCGACGTAGACCAGATCCTTGCCTGCGGCTTGGGCGAAGACCGGGGGTGAGTCACCGGTCAGGCCGAATTCCAGGCTGCCGACGGCCAAGGCCTCCAGCAGCTGCGGCCCGGCGGGAAACTCCAGCCAGCTCACCTTGGTATTGGGCAAGCGCTTTTCCAACCAGCCCAGTTGCTTGGCGATGACCAGGTTCACGGCGGACTTCTGGTAGCCAATACGTAATTGCGGCAATTGCGGAAGCTGGGGTAAGGTCGGCACATTCGCTACATTTTTGGTAGCTGCTTGCGCAGATGGAGTAAGCGCTAGCGGGCCAAAAATGCCAAAACTGGCGGCACTGGTCGCTAGCAGACGCAGCAGCTTACGCCGTGCGTCCTGGGAGGTGTGCAGGTCGTCCACGGTGTCTGCCTCAGGCCACGCCAGCCAGGGCGGCTTCCAGGATGCTGATCTTCCTGGGCAGCAGCTTCAGCTCAAAGAAAGTGTCGGCAATCACCTGCTGCTCGGCCAGGATGGCTTTGGTGACGGGCACCGTGCCAATGGGGCGGCGCTGCAAGGTCAGCTCGGCCACGCTGCGGTCCAGCCCCAAGATGGCGGCGTATTCGGCTGCAGCAGCGGCGCGGTCGGTGCCAAACCATTTGTCAATGGCCGCCACCTCCTCCACCGCGATGCGCAGAATGTCGGCGTTCTTGTCGGCAAAGCTGCGCGAGCTGAAGTAGTAGCCCCGGTTGTTGACCACACCGGTGGCATCGGCCAACAGGCGGGCGTCGGCATTCTTTTGCGCGGCGGCCAGGAACGGGTCCCAGATCACCCAGGCGTCCACCGAGCCCTGCACAAAGGCGGCGCGGGCGTCGGCGGGGGCCAGGTGCACGTGCTGCACATCGTTGTAGGCCAGGCCGTTTTTCTCCAGCAGCTTGGCCAGGAAGAACTGCACGTTGGAGCCCTTGTTGTAGGCAATCTTCTTGCCCTTGAGGTCGCCCACCTTCTGGATGGCCGAGGCCTTGGGCACGACGATGGCTTCGCTGGCGACCAGTGGCGCGGTGGCAGCCACGTAGACCAGGGGCGCACCGGCGGCCTGGGCGAAGATGGGCGGGGCTTCGCCCACATCACCAAAGTCGATGGAGCCCACGTTCAGCGCCTCGAGCTGCACCGGGCCGGCGTTGAACTCGGTCCAGGTAACGTTCACACCCAGCGGGGCCAGGCGCTTTTCCAGCGTGCCACGGGCCTTCAAAAAGCTCAGCACGCCTTTCTGGTTGCCGATGCGCAGAGTGCGGGTGGCGGGCGCTTGGGCCAGGGCGGTGACGGCTGGCAGCGCCAGGCCGGCGGCGGACGCGCCCGCAATCAGCAGGCGGCGGCGTTGTTCAAAGTTGGATGTGCTCATGGTGTGTCCTGGTGTCCTATGTATACGCAGGCAAAGCTCTGCCCTGCCGCTGCGCAGCGGTCAAAAAATCAAACGGTGAAGGAAAGGGGTGGAGCGGCTTAGACGCTACAGCGCACGTCGGCAAACTGCACCGGCGCGTACTGCGGCTGCAGCGACGGTTTGCGCTTGCCGGTGAAAGGCAGCAGGTCCACCACGCCTTCCAGCCGGCGCGCAAGTTCCACGTCGATCTGCTGGCCTTCTTGCGGTAGCAGCACCACTTGGGCGTCGATGGCAAACACACCCGGCAGGATGTGCTCGGCACCGAGCGACTGCAGCACCGGCCGCAGCGCGTAGTCCAGCGCCAGCATGTGGTGCGGGCTGCCGCCGGTGGCCACCGGCAACACGGTCTTGCCCTTGAAGGCGGTCTGCGGCAGCAGGTCCAGGAACAGCTTCAGCACGCCGCTGTACGCAGCCTTGTAGATGGGCGTGGCCACCACCACCGCCGTGGCCCGCGCCACCTGGGCGATGGCCTGCGCAATGCTGGGGTGGGCCACATTGGCCAGCAACAAGGCCTGGGGCGACAGGTCACGGATCTGCACCCGGTCCACCTGCGCACCCTGCAGCTGCAGACGCTGCTGCACTGCGTCCAGCAAGACGGCGGAGCGGGACCGCTCCGAGGGGCTTCCGGCAATCAATAAAACGGACATGTGGTGGACTCCTAACGTACTTGGTTAAGCCCCCTGCCTTCACCAGAGATACCGTGGAACTGGCTTTGCCAGGCCACTGGTATCGCCCCCTTCATGTCGTATCGACTTTTCAAGCCGATACGAGGGGGGTTGGCGAAAGACGCGAAGCGCTGCAGCCTGGGGGTGTGCCTATTTCTTCCCGTAGAACTGGTCGAACACGCCGCCATCGGCGAAATGCGTCTTCTGGGCTTTGGTCCAGCCGCCGAACAGGTCGTCAATGGTGAACAGGTTCACGTTGCCGAACTGTTTGGCGTACTTGGCAGCGGCGGTCTTGTCGCGGGGGCGGTAGTAGTTCTTGCCGGCCAGGTCCTGGCCCACCGGGCTGTACAGGTATTGCAAGTAGGCCTCGGCCACCTTGCGGGTGCCGCGCTTGTCCACCACCTTATCGACCACGCTGACCGGCGGCTCGGCCAGGATGGACAGGCTGGGGGTGACGATCTCGAACTTGTCCTTGCCGAACTCGCCCAGCACCAGGTAGGCCTCGTTTTCCCAGGCGATCAGCACGTCGCCCTGGCCACGCTCAGCAAAGCTGATGGTGGAGCCACGGGCGCCGGAGTCCAGCACCACCGCGTTCTTGTAGATGCCGGCCACGAAGTCACGTGCCTGGGCGTCGGTGGCGTTATTCTTCTTCACCGCGTAGCCCCAGGCGGCCAGGTAGTTCCAGCGGGCGCCACCGGAGGTCTTGGGGTTGGGCGTGACCACGGCGATGCCAGGGCGCACCAGGTCCGACCAGTCGGTGATCTTCTTGGGGTTGCCCTTGCGCACCAGGAACACGATGGTCGAGGTGTAGGGCGACGCGTTATTGGGCAGACGTTTTTGCCAGTCAGCGGGGATCAGCTTGCCGTATTCGTGCAGTGCGTCCACGTCGTAGCCCAGTGCCAGCGTGGCCACATCGGCTTCCAGGCCGTCAATGATGGAGCGGGCCTGCTTGCCCGAGCCGCCGTGCGACTGGCTGATGGTCACGTCCTGGCCGGTCTTGGTCTTCCAGTCTTTGGCAAAGGCGGCGTTGAAGTCTTTATAGAACTCACGGGTCGGGTCATAAGATACATTTAGTAACTTGACCGGCTCCGCAGCATGCGCTGCCAAGCCGGCAAGAGACAAGGCCAGGGCCACAAAGGATTGCGAGATTTGGCGGCGGGTGGTCATAGAGCTTGAACAGAGTCCATTTGTTTTGCGATGGATGGATTCTGGAAGCAGCGTGTCAAAACTGGAACGAATGAATTCTCAGTTGTTTATTACTTATTCATCTCATACGCCTCAGACCCAGAGATATTTGCCGGGTCTGGCCCTGCTCGGCCTTTGCCTGTGGGCGGCTGCCCCTGCCTGGTCGCAGGCACGCTTCAAGTCAGATGTGATGCGCAATTTTGGCGGCGTGTACGCCAGCAGCTGCGGCAACCCCAGCGGCCCCAGGCTGCGTGTCGCCTGGGATGCACTGGTAGTGGAGCATGGCGACAAGCGCATCGTCGGTCGCAATGTGCAGGCCGATACCCGCTACTACGGCGCCGCCGCGCAGCTGCCGCATTTCCAGGTGGCGCTGACCAGCACGCTACGGTCTGGCGCCAAGCTGGACTTTGTGGTGCTGGAAGAAAAGTCCATCGTCAACATCACGCTACAGGCCGATCCCAAACTACAAGAGGCACTGGGCAAGACCGTGCTAGCAGCCAAATACCACCGCTGCAGCAACGACAAGCCGGGCAACAAGGGCGAGGAAGCCCCCAATGAGCCGCACGACGGCAGCCAGGCCACGTTGCCAGAACCCATGAGCGACATCGAGAAGTTGCTGCTCAACCCCCAGTTCAAGACCACCTACACCCGCGCGCTAGGCCCGCTGGTGCGCGAACGCTGGCTGGCCCGGCTGGAAGGCCCCCGCCCACCCATGCGGCGTGAGCACATAGACGGCACCGAATACGTGGTGATTGCCGTGTGCAAGCCGCATTTCTGCACCAACTACAACGCCGCCCTGCTCTACGCCCCCCAGCAGGGGCTGCTCTACGGCAAGGTCTTCCAGCTGGGCAGCAGCACCCAACTGGGCGAACCACCACCGCAGGTACAAACGCGCCTGGACGCGCTATGGGCCGAGCAGTGGCTGCAACACTGATGTGCTATTGAAACAGTAGCTGCCTGCGCAGGTGCTATCTGCGCAAGCGGCCTATTTTGCTTACAAGCGCCGTATCGGCTTCTTGACCCATACCAGGCGGTAATAGGTGGTTTGCATGGCCAACATGGCCAGAAACGCCACCGGGTAGGCGGCCCAGATGCCGTTCAGGCCGTAGTGCTGGCTCAGCACCCAGGCCACCGGCACCTCCACCCCGCCAATTGCCAGCATGGTCAGCGCCGTGGGCACCAGCACCGTGCCACTGGCGCGCATCAGGCCCGACAAGACCATGGACATGCCCATGACGATGATGCCCCAGAGCATGGTGTGCAGCAGGGTCTGCGCCAGATCGACCACCGCCGGGTCGGTGATGAACAGGCCCAGGATGCGCCGCGAGAACAGGTACGCCAGCAGCACCAGCGCACCGGTCAGCAGCGCATTCATCCAGATGCCGGTGCGGGCGATCTTGCCCAGCGTGTCCCCCCGCCCGGCGCCAATCGCCTGCGCACCCAGGATGGACGCGGTGATGGCAATCGAAAACGCCGGGAACTGCACATAGGACACGATCTGGTTCACCGCGCCATAGGCCGCCGTGGCCTGTGAACCAAAGCGGTTCACCAGGAACAGCACAGCGATCTCGGCCAATGAGATGGTGATCATCGACAAGCCCGTGGGCAGACCAATGCGCAGCACCTTGGCCAGAATCTGCCGGTCTACCCGCAGATAAGGCCGGAACGTGGCGTCCGGCGCCAGCACATGGCGCACGCGCAGCAGGTGCCAGGCCGTCCAGGCCATGGACACGGCGAAGCCCAGGCCGGCCGCGTAGGCACCGCTGACCACGCCCAACTGCGGCAGACCGCCCCAGCCGCGTATCAGCGCGGGCGTGGCCAGCAAGCCCACGGCGGTGGAGATCAACAGGGTTTTCAGCGGCGTCTTGGTGTCGCCCACGCCGCGCATCATGGAGGTGACCAGCAAGAAAAGAAACACCGCCGGCGAGGCCACCAGCATCACCCGCGCATAGGCCGTGGCGTCGCCCAGGATGTCGGCCGGCGTACCCAGGGCGCGCAGCAGGCCGTCGGTGAACATGCCACCAAACAGCGCCACCACCACGCCAGCGTACAGGCCCACCATCAGCGTAGTGCCGGCAATCGCCTTCACCCGCTCGGGCTCCTTCGCGCCCCAGGCCTGGCCTATCAGCACGGCAGCGCCCGAGCCCAGGCCGATCATGAAGGCGATCAGAAAGCACAGCACCGGGAAGAATGCCGACACCGCCGCCATCGCACCCACGCCCAGCATCTGGCCCAGGTAGATGTTGTTCACCGTGCCCGACAGCGCCTGCAGAAAGTTGCTGGCAATCATCGGCACCAGAAACGCCAGGTACACCTGCCACAGCACCTTGGGCTGGCCCGTTGGCCCGGGCCTAGCGGCGCCCGCTGGCACCGCCGCACTACGATTTGCATCCATATTCAAACCTCGAAAACGTTGGCCAATATCTTTTGCAGATGGGCCTGCACATCGGCCGGCCAGTGGGCTATCTGCGCTTCAAACGCTTGCGCGTCGCCCGCGAACAGGGCCCGGCTGGCTTCTTCAAAGCCGGGGGCATTGCCCGCGATAGCGGACATGAACTTGTAGCCCACGGCGCTGCAGCGGGCGACTTCGTCCTTGCGCTCGGATGCATGCCGCGCAACTTCCACCAGCTTGCGCAGCGCCACCGAGGCGCCGCCGGGCTGGGTGGCCAGCCATTCCCAATGCCGTGGCAGCAGAGTCACCTCGCGCGCCACCACGCCCAGCTTGGGACGGCCTGGCCCGCGCGGCGCCTGGCCAGAGGGGCTGTCTTCGGCCGGCAGTTGCGCGGGCTCGGCCATGGCATCCACCGCCTGTGCCTGCTGCACCAACTGCACCGCAAACTCTTCCACCGTGCCGCGCCAGTCCAGCTCCAGCACTTCGCTGGTGGCGTCGTCAAACACCCATACCGGCGTGGGTGCGGCGCTGTCAGCGCCCGCGTCCACCGCCATCTTGGCGCGCATGGCTACGTCACGCAGCGCCCCCGCTGCAATGCAGTTGCCGCCTTCGAAGGCGGTGCAAGAAGTATCCAACCATGCCATATTTTCACCCGGATTTAATTAATCCATGGATTCTACCCGGATTTAATATCCGAGCAATTTACACCCGGGTAAAAATTTGCAAACCCGGCTTACACAGGCTTTTCAACCGGCGGTTCAAGTTGCGCTACCGGCTGCACCGGCACATCGCGCAACACCATGGTGGACGGGTTGGACAGCGGCAGCCCGGCGGCACGCAACTCCTTCAGCACCACCAGCAACACGTCACTGCGCACGTTGTACGAACGCCGGGGCGTTGGCACATAGGCGGTGGCGTTGAACATCAGCTTGCCGCTGCTGTCTATGCCCTCCAGCGCCACACTTGGCGCAGGCGTGGGCTGGACCTCGGGATGGTTGGTGAATGCCGCCAACAACACGTCCTGCACGCGCTGCACATCGGTGTCCAGCGGCATGGGCAGCTTGATCTGCACCAGGCCCAGCGGGCTGGCGTGGGTGATGTTGCGTACCGTCTTGGTGATGAACTCCGAGTTCGGCACGATCACGGTAGAGCGGTCGCTCATCTGGATCTCGGTGGCCCGCACATTGATGCGGCGGATATCGCCCTCCACCGTGCCCAGCACCACCCAGTCGCCCACCTTCACCGGCCGCTCGGCCAGCAAAATCAGACCGGAGACAAAGTTCTGCACCACCGCCTGCAGGCCAAAACCGATACCCACCGACAAGGCACTGGCCACCCAGGCCACGCGCTCCAGGCCAACGCCCACGGCCGACATGGCCATGGCCACCACGGTTACACCACCGGCATAGCCAAACAAGGTGCTGGCCGACATCTGCATGCCCGCGTCCAGCGTGGTGGTGGGCAGAAAATTGTTCTCCAACCAGCGCTTGAGGGTGCGCACGCACAGCAGCCCGCCCACCACCACCGCCAGGGCCAGCAGCACCGCTGTGGGCCGCAGCTGGATTTCGCCGATCGCCAGGCCGTCGCCCAGCGCCGAAGCGCGGTGCATCAGCTCGGGCGGCCCATCACCAAACGGCGACAACACCAGCAGCAAGGCCACCAGCGCTACCGTGGCGCGCACCACGCCTGACAACAGCACGGCCGCCTGGTCGCGCAGGCGCCACACTTCGGGCTCGGGGTTTTCCACCGGGGCGGACGCCAGCCAGCCCATGCACATATCGTCCACCAGCATCATCAGCAAGTAGGCCGTGCCAGAGACGATGGTGCACCAGGCCACCTGGCGCAACACAAAGCTGCCCAGCGCCACATAACCCAGCAGCAAACCCACCACGCTGGCCGCCAGCACCAGCCAGAGCAGAAACGCCAAGCTGCTCAGCCACAGTGGCCGGGCCGGCACCTGGCCCACACCCGTGCCCTCCTCCAGCTGGCGGCGCAGCCGCTCGCCGCGCATCACCGCCATCACCATGCTCAGGCCCAGGGCCAAAGCCAGAATGCAGTTCAAAGCCACAGCTGTGGCCAGGCTGGCGTTCACCAGGCTGTAAAGCTGCTCGGCCAGCCAGCCCGCTGTGGTCACCAGCGCCAGTACCAGCGGAAAGCGGCGCAGGCCGAGCGCCACCGTATCCGGCATGGCCGACAAGCGCCAGGTGGGGCGCTTGGGCGACAGCAAAGCCTGGCCCAGGCCCGCCACGTAGCCGCCAAAACAGGCCAGACCCACGCTGCGCACCAGCAAAGCATGGGGCAGCTCGGACAGGTCGCTATTCCATTCCAGCCCGGTGCGCACCACCAGGGCCACCAGACCCCAGGACAGCACCGACAGCAGCACCCGCAGCACCGCGTACAGCGAGCGCCGTAAGCGCCCGCCCGGCACCTTGTGGCTGACCAGGTACAGCGCCGCCACTGCCAGCCGATTCCGCACCAGCGCCAGCACGGCCAAGGCCGCCGCCATGCCCAGCCACACGCCCACCGTGGCAGCGCGCAGGGCCTTCACCAGCTCGCCCACCAGGTCGGCCGAGCGGCCCGCATCGGCCACGAAGTTGTCGCGCAGCTCTTTCCAGAACGGCGGCGCCAGGATGGACGCCGTGCGCTGGCCCAGCTGGGCCTGGAACTGCGCGCGCCGCTGCGCGGAAATCTGCGCCGCCAACTGCTCGCTTTCCACCACCAGCAGGCGTGCCAGCTTCAGCTGCGCGTCCAGCGCATTGCGGCTCTTGTCCAATTGGCTGCGCATGGAGCTGATGTCGCTGGCCTCTTTTTTGTCGGCCGGTGCGGCGCCCAGCTCGCTCAGCCGGGCCTGCACGCTGTCCAGCTGCGGCGACAGCTCGTCTGCTGCTTTTTGCGCCTGCGCCTCGGCCGCGATGGCAGTGCTGCGCCAGGCCATCAGATCGGTCTCGGCATCCGCATCGGGCAGGTTCTTCTGCATGGTCTCGATCTGCTGGCGCAGCTTGTCCAGCGAGTCGTCCAATTCCCCCGGCTGCGCCCCAACAGGCGCAAGAACACAGGCCACACATACCAGCACGCAGGCAAAAACTTTAGAGAAAAATTGGCT
>JAPLPK010000004.1 GCA_026400275.1 Burkholderiales bacterium | reverse complement strand
GCCCGCGATGTCGCCGTGGCCCGGCTGCACCAAGGCATAGACCGCGCCATCCGGCTGATGAACCAGCTGCTGGTGCTGGCGCGTCAGGAGTCCGCCGCCGACACCCCGGCCAAGCCGCTGAATCTGCAAGACCTGGTGCGCCTAGCCGTGGAAGAAGCACTGCCGCAGGCCCAGGAAAAAAACATGGACCTGGGCGTGGCAGCCGACGCCCCAGCCTGGGTACAGGGCCACGCCGAGGCCTTGCGCATACTGCTGCGCAACCTGCTGGACAACGCACTGAAGTACACGCCCGCACAGGGCCGGGTGGATGTGGGCCTGGTTGCCACGCCGGGCGGCACCACCTTGACCGTGGAAGACTCCGGCCCCGGCATTGCGCCGGCCGACCTGCCCCATGTGTTTGACCGCTTCTACCGCAGCACGGACGCGGGTGCTAGCGGCAGCGGCCTGGGGCTGGCCATTGCCCAGGCCATCGCCCACTCGCACAAGGCCCAGTTGGCACTGGACGCATCGCCCACGCTGGGCGGGCTGCGCGTGACGCTGACCTTCCCCAGCTGGGCAAGGCCACCGACTGGCTGCGCACCGCTGCCACAAAGCGCGGCAGCAGTTCCACCAGGGCATCCACAGAATCCAGCGGGGCGATGGCATCCAGGCCCGCACCGCGCAGCACGCCCGCCGTATCGCCGACAGGGTCGGTCAGGCCCAGCAAGGGCCTGCCGGCGCGCAGGTATTCATAGATCTTGGCGGGAATCTGCGCATTGCAGTTGCTGGCCTGCATGACCAGCAAGGCATCGACTGACAGCATCTCGGCCAGCGCCTGGCGGTAGGGCACGGCGGGGCAGAGTTCAAGGAAGTCCTGCACGCCGTATTGGCTGGACAGGCTGGTCAGCAGATCGTCGTGCGCCGAGGCGCGGAAGCGGATCTTCAGCTGCTGTGGCTGCAGGCTGCCCTGCGCACGCAGGCGCTGCAAGGCCTGGAACAGCTGGGTCGGGTCGCGCTCCGAGGGGTAGACGATGCCGCTGTGCAGCAACACCACGGGCTGGTCCGCCGCCAGCGGCTGGGCTGCTGCGGCCGGAGCGTTGGCAAAGCTTTCCTCGTCATAGCCGTTTTCCAGCACCGCAATGCGGCTGGCGGCCTGGGGGTAGCGCTCGCGGTACATCTGCGCCGCGCCGGGCGTGGTGAATAGGGAGTAGCGCGCCTGCTCCAGCGCCTGCTGCTCGATGCGCTGGTAGCTGCGCCAGGTTTCGGGGTCGGCGGGGTAGCCGTCCTGGGCCATGGGGTCGCGGAAGTCGGCCACCCAGGGGATGCCAGTCTTCTGGTGCAGCTGCTGGCCAATCACATGGGCCGTGGCAATCGGGTAGGTGGACCAGATGGCGTCGGGCTTGTACTTCTTGATCATCTGCAGACCCTGGCGCACGGCGTCGAAGCGCCAGCTGACCCAGCGGTCCGGCCGGGCCATCCAGCCCATGTAGCGGCCCTTGATGTTCAGATGGCGCGCGGTGTCCAGGGCGAAGGCGCGCTGCACCACCGTCTCGGGCGGCACATCGGCCAGCAGGTCGGGGCTGGTGCGTTCGTAGGCGCGGTCTTCGGCCGTCAGCACCAAGGGGCGCCAGCCCAGCGCGGGCAGATGCTGCACAAACCGCAACGTGCGCTGTATGCCACTGCTGCCCGCCAAAGGCGGGAAGTGGTAGGCGATCATTAAAACTGTTTTCAAACGGCTAGCCCTGGGGTTGTGTTCTATGCAGCCAGAGATCATACGGGCAGACAGCGGGCCACCCGCATCCGGCAGAATGCCTGCCATGCGCAGCACCCCCTCCCTGTTCGCTACCTTATGCCGCCTGTGGCTACTAGCCTGGTTGCTGCTGGCAGGCGCTGCCGACGCGGCCACGCTGCTGCGGGTCGGCCCCCAGCGCACTATCAAAACAATAGCTGCAGCCGCAAAGACGGCGGGCGACAACACGGAAATTGAAGTAGATGCCGGCGACTATGCGGGCGACGTGGCGGTATGGACCCAGTCCCACATCACGCTGCGCGCCGTGGGTGGCCGCGTGCGCCTGCAGGCGAACGGCATGGCCGCCGAGGGCAAGGGCATCTGGGTGGTGCGCAGCCCCCAGTTCACGGTAGAGGGCTTTGACTTTTCCGGCGCGCAGGTGGAGAGCCGCA
The DNA here is from genome assembly GCA_026400275.1 of Burkholderiales bacterium. Lineage (GTDB taxonomy): Bacteria > Pseudomonadota > Gammaproteobacteria > Burkholderiales > Burkholderiaceae_C > Rhodoferax_B. The sequence continues at coordinate 1,965 of JAPLPK010000004.1, read as the reverse complement.
ACGGAGCCGGCATACGCTTTGAAGCCGGCAAACTGGTGGTGCGCAACTGCAGCTTCACCTACAACGAGATGGGCCTGCTGACCAGCAACGACGCCAACGCGGTGCTGGAAGTGGAAGACAGCGAATTCGCCTACAACAGCCGCCCGGACGGCCACAACCACAACCTCTACATAGGCCGCATCGCGCGGGCCACGGTCAGCGGCAGCTATTTGCACCACGCCCGCACCGGCCACCTGCTGAAAAGCCGGGCTGCCACCAACTACATTCTGTACAACCGCCTGACCGACGAGGCCGGCGGCAGCGCCAGCTACGAGCTGGAGTTCCCCGATGGCGGCGTGGCCTATGTGATCGGCAACATCGTGCAGCAAGGCCCGCTGACAGAGAACCCGCATGTGGTTTCCTTCGGTGCCGAGGGCTATGCCTGGCCCAGCAACCAGCTGTATCTGTCGCACAACACCCTGGTGGACGATCTGCCCGGTGGCGGCACCTGGCTGCGCGTCAAACCCGGCGCCGACGCGGTGCTGGCCGTCAACAATCTGTTCATAGGCCCTACGCCCCTGCCCGGCACACCGGGCACCTGGCGCAACAACTTCCGGCTGGACCGCAGCGCCTTCGCCCCCGGCTACGACTACCGTTTGCGCGCCGACAGCCCCCTGGTCGGCAAAGCCATGGCCCCTGGCAGCGCCAACGGCCAGGATCTGCGGCCCCAGCGCGAATATATTCACCCGGCGCACAGCGCGGCCCTGAGCCCTGCGGGCAATGCCCCGCATAATCCTGGAGCGCTGCAGCAGCTGAACCCGGCCCGGCCTTGAGCTTTCAAGCCCCCGCGCTACTGCACTTGTATCGGCTTTTTTACCCTATCCGCCCATGTCCTTGACTGCTTCCTCACTGGTGCTTGGTTCCCCCCTGTTTGCAGATGCCCGCCTGGCCGCGCTGGCCCGCTCCGGCGGCGCGGAGGCCGCCTGGCAGACCGCCTTTGCCAATAACCCGGCCACGGCCGCGCTGCAAGCCAGCGGAGACTTTGCCGTGGCGCTGCAAGAGGCATCCGGGCGCAGCTTTCTGGCGGTAGACCGCTTCGCCGTGCGCAGCCTGTGCTACCGCATCCAGGACGGCCAGCTGCGCTTTGCAGCCCGTGCGGACGAACTGGCCGATGCTGGCGCCGAGGTGGACCCGCAGGCGATTTTTGACTACCTGTTCTTCCACGCCATCCCCTCGCCGCGCACCATCTTCAAAGACGTTTTCCGCCTGCCGGCCGGCCACTACGCCGTGTTCGACAAGGGCCAGCTGCTGGTCGCACCGTATTGGGTGCCCACATTCAACGAGCAGACCGGCGCCTCTTTTGACACCCTGCGCGACGAGTTCCGCAGCCTGGTGCGCAGCGCCGTGGCCGGCGAGCTAGACGGCGGCAAAGCCGGCTGCTTCCTGAGTGGCGGCACCGACAGCTCCACCGTGGCCGGCATGATCGGCCAGGCCGCCGGCAAGCCCGCCGCCACCTATTCCATCGGCTTCGACGCCGAAGGCTATGACGAGATGGAGTACGCGCGCCTGGCCGCACGCCACTTCAAGACCGAACACCACGAGTATTACGTCACCCCCGAAGACCTGGTGCGCAGCATTGCCGACGTGGCCGGCTCCTACGACCAGCCCTTTGGCAACTCGTCCGCCCTGCCCTCGTACTACTGCGCGCGCATGGCCAAGGACGACGGCGTCACCAAGATCCTGGCCGGCGACGGCGGCGACGAGCTATTTGGTGGCAACAGCCGCTACGCCAAGCAGCGCGTCTTCGGCTGGTACGACGTGGTGCCCGCCCCCATCCGCAGCGGACTCATGGAGCCGCTGCTGGGCAAGACAGCTAACAGCTCCATCAGCCTGCTGAGCAAGGCCTCCAGCTATGTGGAACAGGCCAAAGTGCCCATGCCCGACCGGCTGCAGATGTACAACCTGCTGCTGCGCCTGGGCATTAGC
>JAPLPK010000044.1 GCA_026400275.1 Burkholderiales bacterium | reverse complement strand
GGCCACGATGATGCCGCCCTTGACCATTTCCTGGTAGTAGGCGTCGATGCGGATGAAGGTAAAGCCCGACATCATCACACCCAGGATCAGGATGCCGATGACGGTGCCCGTCACCCGGCCCAGGCCACCCACCAGCGAGGTACCGCCGATGACCACGGCCGCAATCGCGTCCAGCTCGTAGCTCACGCCCATGCCGGACTGGCCGGAGATGGCGCGAGCAGCCGTCACGGTACCGGCCACGCCGCTCAGCAGGCCGGCGATGGTGTAGATCCAGATCAGGTGCCGGTTCACATTGATACCCGACACACGGGCCGCCTGGCGGTTCGCGCCGATGGCGTAGGTGAACTTGCCGAAGCGGGTGTAGCGCAACACCACATGGGCAATGGCCACGATCACCAGGAAGATGATCACCGGGTTGGCCCCCTCGCCGATCCAGGCGAATTCTGGGGTCAGCATGCTGACAGGCATGCCGCCGGTGAACCATTTGGCAAAGCCGCGTGCAGCCACCATCATGCCCAGCGTGGCAATGAAGGGCGGTATGCCGGTGGCCGCAATCAACCACCCGTTGATCAAGCCGACCACCACGCCCACCAGCACCCCGGCCAGCACGGGCCAGATGGGGTTCAGATCAGTCAGTTGAGGGAACACGGCGCGCGGAAAGTCCGACACCTGGGCCAGGCTGGCCGCTACCACCGCGGACGCAGCCACCACCGAGCCCGACGACAGGTCAATGCCGCTGGTGATGATGACCATGTTCACGCCCACCGCGATGATGCCGATGACCGACATCTGCAAGATGATGACCTGCAGCCGCTCCGCGTTGAAAATGAAACTTTGACCGTTCAGGTACCAACCCAGCGCCTCAAAAAAGACGCAGATACCCAGCAGCACCAGCAGAATGCTGAACTCTGGAGGCAACTTGATTTTGGCTTTGGCAGCGCCTGATGCGGGCTGGGAAATAGTAGGGGAGCTCATACATTCATTCCTTTTAAATTACTTCGCTGCCAGGTCCATCACGGAGACCTGGTTGGCGTCTTTGCGGTCCAGAATGCCGGTGACCTGGCCACCGTGCATCACCACGACGCGGTCGCTCATGCCCAGCACCTCGGGCATTTCCGACGAAATCATCAAAATCGCCACGCCCGTACCAGCCAGTTCAGAAACCAGGCGGTGGATCTCGGCCTTGGCCCCCACGTCGATGCCACGGGTGGGCTCGTCCAGAATCAGGATGCGCGGGTTGGTCAGTAGCCAGCGGCCCACCAGCACTTTTTGCTGGTTGCCACCCGACAGGTTCTGGATGATCTCGTCCATGCTGGGCGTCTTCACGCGCAGGCGCTTGGCCATTTCCAGGCAGTCCTTGTTGAGCTGCTCGCTCTGCACAAAGCCACCGCTGACGTAGCGCTGGTTGAGCACCGCCGAGTCCATGTTTTCCTGGATGTTCAGGGCCAGGAAGCAGCCGGTTTCCTTGCGGTCTTCGGTCAAGAACGCCATGCCGGCAGCCAGGGCCTGCTGCGGCGTGCGGATCTGCACGGGCTGCCCCTTGATGGAGATGGTGCCCGAGGTCGCAGGCACCACGCCAAACAGCGCCTCGGCCACATTGGAACGGCCCGAGCCGACCAGACCGGCCATACCTACGATCTCGCCGGCGCGGATGTCGAAGCTCACATTCTTGAAGATGCCCTCGACGCACAGGTTTTTGACCGACAGCACAACGTCGCCGATCGGCACCTCCAGCTTGGGGAACATCTGGGTGATTTCGCGCCCCACCATCATGCGGATGATGTCGTCGCGGGTCACCTCAGAAGACAAATGGGTGGCAATGTACTGGCCGTCGCGGAACACCGAAAACTCGTCGGCGATCTCGAACAGCTCGTTCATCTTGTGGGTGATGTAGATGATGCCTTTGCCCTGGGCGCGCAGGCGGCGGATGATGGCGAACAAATGCGCCACTTCCGTTTCCGTAAGGGCAGAGGTGGGTTCGTCCATGATCAGCACATCGGAGTTCCAGGACACGGCCTTGGCAATCTCCACCATCTGGCGGCTGGCGACAGACAGGTTTTGTATCTCTACCGCCGGGTCGATATCGATGTTCAGTTCTTTGAACAGCTCGGCGGTTTTGCGGTTTAGCTCGGCGTGGTCGACCAGGCCCAGCCAGTTTTTCGGTTCGCGCGTGATCCAGACGTTCTCTGCAACCGTCATGTACGGCATCAGGTTCAGCTCCTGGTGGATCATGGCGATGCCCAGGTTCAGCGCGTCCAGAGGCGACTTCATCACAATGGGCTGACCACGCAGGCGTATATCGCCCTTCTCTGGCGTGTAAATGCCCGCAATGATCTTCATCAGGGTGGACTTGCCGGCGCCGTTTTCGCCCATCAGCGCATGCACGGTGCCTGCGCGCAGCTTGAGTTGCACATTGTTGAGTGCAACCACGCCTGGAAATATCTTCAGAATGCCCTGGATCTCCAGCAGAGGCGGAACAGTGGCGGCGGACGGCGCAGCCGGTCGCTCCATGGTGGCGGTATCTGACATACAGCTAGCTCGATTGAACAGTCAAAATGGGTAGACGCCCCCATGGGTGGGGGCGTCTGGCTAATAACCAATAAGGCAAATTAGTTTTTGCCGGAATACTTGGCCAGGTTAGCCGGCGTTACCAGTTCAAACGGTACGTTGACGAAACGCTCCACCGGTTGCTTCTTAACCAGCTTCAGTGCAGCATCCAATGCGCCGCTGCCTTGGCCCGCAGCGTTCTGGAACACGGTGACCTTCAAATCGCCGGCCTTCATGGAAGCCAGCGCGTCGGGGGTCGCGTCGATACCGGCCACGATGCTGGCAGGGGTCCACTTCTTCTGTGCCTTCAGCGCATTGATGGCGCCGATGGCCATTTCGTCGTTGTTAGCGATGATGGCGTCGAACTTCATGCCGGTCGACAGCCAGTTGGTGGTGATGTCCTGGCCCTGGGTACGGTCCCACTTGCCTTCACGCTTGTCCAGAACCTTGATGCCGCTGCAGTCCTTGGTGGCCAGCACGTCTTCAATGTCCTTGGTGCGTGTGCGTGCGGCTTCGTTGGACAACTCGCCCATCAGCACCACGACATCGCCCTTGCCCTTGAGCAAGCGGCAGACTTCCTGGGTCTGCAAAGTTCCAGACACGACTTCGTCGGAGGCCACAAACGCCACACCAGCGGGCAGCTTGGCAAAGTCCACCGGCTTGCGGTTTACATACACCAGCGGAATCTTGGCGTCGGTCACCATCTTGGTGATCTTGGGGGTGACGTCGGTATCCACCGGGTTCACGATGATGGCGTCGACCTTTTGGGCGATCAAGTTCTGGATCTGGCTGAGCTGTTTACCCACGTCGTTCTGAGCGTCTTCCACCTGCACGGTCGTGCCAGATTTCTTGCCGGCATCCACCACACCGTTTTTCAGGATCGTCAGAAAGGTGTCCAGCTGGGCCATGGCCAAGCCAACCTTCTCAGCGTGCGCGGCCATGGGCACCAACAAGGTGGAAGACACGGCAGCTGCGAGTAGAAGTTTTTTCATTGTGTACGTCTCCGAAGTAGTAAGGAACAGCAGTTATAGAGCCATTCGGTTGGTTGGGATCCGACGGCAGAAATGCGCCAGACCACGAACCGTACTGTAATCACTATTTCCAAAAATAGAAAATAAATTTCTAAGTGATTACACTTAGAGAAAAAATTTTCTCTACAATTTATAGTCAGTCCACCTGGCATGGCTGCGAGCCGTGTATGTCGCTTTCTCGCCTCTGGTGAGAACCCCTTTCCTTGATACAACTGCACCCGATGAGCCAACTGAACTTCCCCCAAGGTCGCCGTATCGACCTCGCCTGCCTGGGCCGCCTGGCAGTAGACCTGTATGCCCAGCAATTTGGTAGCCGCCTGGAAGATGCGCGCAGCATGGCCATGTACCTGGGCGGGAGCTCGGGCAACCTGGCGTTTGGCGTGGCTCGCCTGGGCCTCAAAAGTGCCATGTTGTCCCGCGTAGGCAATGAGCAAATGGGCCGCTTCCTCACCGAAACCCTGGAGCAGGAAGGCTGCGACACCAGCCAGGTGCAGATCGACCCCGAACGCCTGACCGCGCTGGTGCTGCTGGGCCTGAAAGACCGCGACACCTTCCCGCTGCTGTTCGTTCGCGAAAATTGCGCCGACATGGCGGTAGATGCCGACCAGATAAGCGAAGATTTCATCGCCCAATGCCGTTCGCTGGCCATCACCGGCACCCATTTATCCACCCCCGGCACTCGCCGTGCATCGCAAACCGCGCTGGCCTATGCCAAAAAGCATGGCGTGGTGCGCGTGCTGGACATCGACTACCGCCCCGTGCTGTGGGGCCTGACCAGCCGCGGCGCCGGTGAAAACCGCTATGTGGCAGATGCACATGTGACGCAGCAACTGCAGGAAATGCTGCCTGAGTTTGAATTGCTGGTCGGCACCGAAGAAGAATTCTTCATCGCTGGCGGCGTAGCCGACGACCTGATGGCCAGCCTGCGCGCGGTGCGCGCCATCAGCCCTGCAACTCTGGTGGTGAAGCGCGGCGCCGCCGGCTGCAGCGTCATCGAAGGCGCTATTCCCACCAATATCGACGACGCCCCCACCTTCAAGGGCGAGCGCGTCGAAGTGCTGAACGTGCTGGGCGCAGGCGACTCCTTTTTGTCCGGCCTGATGGCCAGCCTGCTGCAAGGCAAAGACTGGGCCGAATCCACCCAGGTGGCCAATGCCTGCGGTGCCATCGTGGTGTCGCGCCACGCCTGCTCGGCTGCCATGGCCACGCCGGCCGAGCTGGCCCACTGGTTCAGCGGCAGCCGCAACCCCAAGGTGGATGCCGACCAGCAGCTGGCCCATTTGCACCGCGTCACCGCAGCCCGCCCCGACTGGAATGAGATGTGCGTGCTGGCGTTTGACCACCGCAGCCAGTTTTTTGACATTGCCCGCGAAGCCGGTGCCAGCGACTGCCGCATCCCCGCCCTGAAAAAGCTGCTGGTTGAAGCCGCTGAACAGGTAGAAACCAGCCACAAGCTGCAAGGCCACACCGGCGTGCTGATCGACGGCGGCGACTACGGCCGCGACGCCCTGGCCAGCGCCACCGGCCGTGGCTGGTGGGTGGGCCGCCCGGTTGAGCTGCCCGGCTCGCGCCCGCTGCGCTTTGACGGCACCCGCTCGGTCGGCAGTGCGCTCATCAACTGGCCTACCGAACACGTGGTCAAGTGCCTGGTGCATTACCACCCGGACGACAGCTACGAGCTGCGCCTGCAGCAAGAACAAACCGTTTTGGAACTCTGGGAAGCCACCCGCACCAGCGGCAACGAGCTGCTGCTGGAAATCATATGCCCCCGCGCCATGGTGCCTGCCGGCACCGAAGACGCCGCCGTGCTGCGCGCCGTGAAGCGTTTCTACAACCTGGGCGTCAAGCCCGAATGGTGGAAGCTGGCGCCCATGCAGGCCCAGGGCTGGACCGACCTGGCCGCCCTGGTGGCCGAGCGCGACCCGTACTGCCGCGGCGCGGTGATTCTGGGTCTGAACCAGCCGCTGCAGCACCTGGCCGACAGCTTTGTGCATGCCACCAACCCCATCGTCAAGGGCTTTATGGTCGGCCGCACGCTGTGGGCAGAGCCATCGCTAAAGTGGCTGAAGAACGACATCAACGACGCCGCATTCAAAGACGCTGTGGCACACAACTTTGCTACCCTCGTCAACGCCTGGCGCAACCGTAAATCTGCCTGATACATCTGCCCATGAAAACCCAAAAACTCACCATGAGCCAGGCGCTGGTCAAGCACCTGGCCGCGCTGCAAGTCGAAATGGCCGACGGCAGCATCCAGCCCTACTGCGCGGGCGTGTTCACCATCTTCGGCCACGGCAATGTGGCCGGCTTTGGCGAGGCCCTGTACGCCGAGCGCGCCCAGCTGCCCACCTACCGCGCCCACAACGAACAAGGCATGGCCCACGCCGCAGTGGCTTATGCCAAGGCGCATTTCCGCCAGCGCATCATGGCCGTCAGCACCAGCATCGGCCCCGGTGCCACCAACCTGGTCACCGCTGCCGCCATGGCCCATGTGAACCGCCTACCGGTGCTGCTGCTGCCCGGCGACACCTTTGCCTCGCGCGCGCCTGATCCGGTGCTGCAGCAGATTGAAAGCTTCCAGCACGGCGACCTGAGCGCCAACGACACCTTCCGCCCCGTGACGCGCTTCTTTGACCGCATCACCCGCGCCGAGCAAATCCTGACCGCCCTGCCCCGCGCCATCCAGGTGATGACCGACCCCGCCAGCTGCGGCCCGGTCTGCCTGGCGCTGCCGCAAGACGTGCAAACCCATGCCTTTGACTGCCCCGATAGCTTTTTGCAGCCCGGGCTGATCCACTTCCGCCGCCCACCGGCCGACACCCGCGAGCTGGCCGCTGCCGCCGCACTGCTGAAGACCGCCAAGCAACCGCTGATCGTGGCCGGCGGCGGCGTGCTGTACAGCCAGGCCTGGGACGCACTGCGCGCCTTTGCCGAGAAGCACGGCATTCCCGTGGTGGAATCCCACGGCGGCAAGAGCAGCCTGCCCTGGGACCACCCGCTAAACCTGGGCGGCGTCGGCGTCGATGGCGGCCCTGCCGCCAACGAAATGGCCCGCGAAGCCGACGTCGTGCTGGCCGTGGGCACGCGCCTGCAGGACTTCACCACCGGCTCGCACGCGCTGTTCGCCAAGGCCCAACTGCTGTGCCTGAACGTGCAAAGCTTCGACGCCACCAAGTGGGCCGGCACCGCCCTGGTAGCCGATGCCCGCGTGGGCCTGGGCCAGCTCAGCGTGGCCGCTGGCGACTGGAAGGCCGAACCCGCCTGGACCACCCGCGCCCGCACTCTGGCCGCAGGCTGGGTCAAGCGCGTCACCGAGCTCACCACCGCCGTGCCCAAGGACGTGCTGCCCTACGACGCCGAAGTGATTGGCGCCGTGCGCGACTCCATTGCCAACAGCGATGTACGTGATGTAGTGGTCTGCGCCGCCGGCACCCTGCCCGCCGAGCTGCACAAGCTGTGGCGCGCCACCCGCCCCGGCAACTACCACGTGGAATACGGCTACTCGTGCATGGGCTACGAAGTGGCCGGTGCGCTGGGCGCCAAGATGGCCCGGCCCGACCAGGAGGTCATCGTCATCGTCGGTGACGGCTCCTACATGATGATGAACTCCGAGCTCGCCACCTCGGTGCTGCTGGGCAAAAAGCTGATCGTGGTGATCCTGGACAACCGGGGTTATGGCTGCATCGAACGCCTACAACTCAAATCCGGCACACCTAGCTTCAACAACATGCTAGACGACTGCATTCCCGAAGGCGGTAGCAGCAGCCAGATCGACTTCGCCATGCACGGCCGCAGCATGGGCGCGGATGCAGTGCACGTGAAAGACGTGGCCGAGCTCAAGACCGCCATGGTGGCCGCCCGCGCCGCCACCAAGTCGCAAGTCATCGTGATCGACACCACCCACGAACGCACCACCGCCGAAGGCGGCTGCTGGTGGGAGGTCGCCATTCCCGAAGTCTCTGAACGCCCTGCGGTGAACGAAGCGTTTGAGCGCTACACCGCTGCCAAACAAACCCAACGTATTTAACGCCCCTGTCTTACCCCCTCTCCCCCCGGGAGAGGGTTGGGGTGAGGGCCTCCCCGCACTAGGCACCCTCACCCCAGCCCTCTCCCGCACGCGG
>JAPLPK010000126.1 GCA_026400275.1 Burkholderiales bacterium | reverse complement strand
TCAGGTCACCAGCGTTTTGCTATGGCAAGAATACGGCAACCACACCGCCACTAACCCAGTCGACCAGAATGAGCCACTTATTCAAATAATTAAAATTAAAAACTCAATAAATTTAACATTTAATTTAATAATGACAATTATCGTAACCGGTGGCGCAGGATTCATAGGCAGTAATTTTGTTTTAAGTTGGCTGGAAAACCACGACGAAACCATCGTCAACCTAGACAAACTAACTTACGCTGGAAATTTACAAAATCTAGCCTCTATATCCAATAATAGCCATCATGTTTTTGTACAGGGCGATATTGGCGATAGGAATTTAGTTTCACAATTACTTGAAAAATACAGACCACGCGCAGTTTTAAATTTCGCGGCAGAAAGCCATGTAGACCGCTCAATATCTGGCCCAAAAGCATTCATAGACACAAATATTGTTGGAACTTTCAATTTACTTGAATCCGTCCGCTCCTATTGTGCGGACATGAATGAGAAAGATAAGTCGGCCTTCCGATTTTTGCATGTGTCTACAGACGAGGTTTATGGTTCTTTGAGCAAGATCGATCCCGCATTTACTGAAAAAAATCCTTACGAACCAAACAGCCCCTACTCTGCCTCCAAGGCTGCAAGCGACCATTTGGTACGGGCCTATCACCACACCTATGGACTGCCGGTGTTGACCACCAACTGCTCCAATAACTACGGGCCGCTGCACTTCCCGGAAAAGCTGATACCGCTGATGATCGTCAACGCCCAGGCCGGCAAGCCGCTGCCAGTGTACGGCGACGGCCAACAGATTCGCGACTGGCTATATGTGCGGGACCACTGCAGTGCGATCCGCCGCGTATTGGAAGCTGGCCAGTTGGGAGAAACTTACAACATTGGCGGCTGGAATGAGAAGCCCAATATCGAGATAGTGCATACAGTGTGCGCGTTGCTGGACGAGCTCAAGCCGCGCGCCGATGGTCAGTCGTACACGCAGCAAATTGCGTATGTGACGGACCGCCCCGGCCACGACCGGCGCTATGCGATAGATGCGCGCAAGATTGAACAACAACTGGGTTGGAAGCCTGCCGAAACGTTTGAAACCGGTATCCGCAAAACAGTGCAGTGGTATCTGGACAACCCGGAATGGGTGGCCAATGTGCAAAGCGGCGGCTACCGCGACTGGGTTAACCAACAGTACGGTGGCGCGGTAGCTGCAGCATGAAGATTTTGCTATTGGGGCGTAGTGGCCAGGTGGGCTGGGAGCTACAGCGTAGCCTGGCTCCATTGGGTGAGTTGATTGCCTTGGGATCTGATGCGTCGCTGAACCCTGGCAACCTGTGCGGTGATTTCACCAACCTGGCTGGCTTGACCGAGACGGTGCGTCAAGTGCAACCGCAGCTAATCGTCAATGCCGGTGCCTATACTGCGGTGGATAAAGCGGAAGCCGAGCCAGACATAGCCCGTACCGTGAATGCGTTAGCACCAGGCGTGCTGGCAGCCGAAGCCAAAGCGCTTGGGGCCTGGCTGGTCCACTACTCCACCGATTATGTTTTTAACGGCAGCGGGATCGCTCCCTGGAGCGAAGCAGACCCTACCGGACCATTGAGCGTCTATGGCCAGACAAAGCTAGAGGGTGAGAAGGCAGTGGCAACTTGCCCTCGGCATTTGATCTTCAGGACCAGTTGGGTATACGCAGCGCGGGGTGGCAATTTCGCAAAGACAATGCTGCGGCTGGCGACGGAGCGCGAAACCTTGAATGTTATTGACGACCAAATAGGTGCACCCACATCGGCAGAGCTGCTGGCCGATGTCACAGCACATGCGTTGGTGGTAGCTATGCGCAAGCCGGAACTGGCCGGTTTGTACCACTGCGTTGCAGGCGGAGAAACCAGCTGGAATGGGTATGCCCGATTTGTTTTAGAACAAGCCCTGGCATTGGGTTGGAAGCTCAAAGCTGGGCCTGAGCAAGTAGGGCCCACCTCCACGGCCAACTACCCCACCCCTGCGCAACGCCCGCTGAACTCGCGTCTGAGCACGAGCAAGCTACGAAACTCATTCGGGTTGACACTGCCGCACTGGGAAATACAAGTGGCACGCATGCTGCAAGAAATTACAGGAAGGAATTGAATATGACGGAAGCACATCTACCCACGGCAGGCGCTGCCGTGCGGCGCAAAGGCATCATCCTTGCCGGCGGCTCCGGTACACGCCTGTACCCAGCAACCCAGGCTGTCAGCAAGCAATTGCTACCCATTTACGACAAGCCCATGATTTATTACCCGCTCAGCGCGCTGCTGCTAGCGGGCATACGTGAAGTGCTGGTGATCTCCACGCCGCAAGACACACCACGCTTCATGCAATTGCTGGGTGATGGCAGCCAGTGGGGCATACAACTAACCTACGCAGTGCAGCCCTCGCCCGACGGCCTTGCGCAAGCCTTTCTGATTGGCGAAAAGTTCTTAGACGGAGCCCCCAGTGCGCTGGTGCTGGGTGACAATATTTTCTATGGTCACGACTTCGCAGGCTTGCTGCATAAGGCCAACCAGCAAACCCATGGCGCAACAGTATTTGCGTACGCGGTGCAGGACCCTGAGCGTTACGGCGTGGTGGAATTCGACGCAAATGGCCGGGCCATCAGTCTGGAGGAAAAGCCTACCAACCCCAAGTCACGGTATGCGGTGACCGGCCTGTATTTCTACGATAGCCAGGTCGTTGAATTGGCAAAGAGCGTGAAGCCATCGGCCCGTGGCGAGCTAGAAATTACCGACTTGAACCGGCTCTATTTGGAACAAGGCACTCTGGATGTGCAAAACATGGGCCGTGGCTATGCCTGGCTGGATACAGGTACACACGAATCCATGCTGGAAGCCAGCCAATTTATTTATACGATCGAGAATCGCCAGGGCTTGAAAGTGGCAGCCCCCGAAGAAATAGCTTGGCGGCAGGGCTGGATTGATAGTGAACAGTTACAAAAATTGGCTCAGGCCTTGGCCAAATCAGGCTACGGCCAATACCTGATGCGACTGCTCAAGGAAAAGGTGTTTTGATGAAAGTCACACCGTGTGCCATTCCTGACGTGCTGTTGATTGAGCCCCGCGTATTCGGTGATGACCGTGGCTTCTTCTATGAAAGCTTCAACCAACGCGCATTTGACCAAGCCACCGGCTTGAACCTGCAGTTCGTACAGGACAATCACTCCAAGTCGACACGGAATGTGTTGCGCGGCCTGCATTACCAGGTGCAGCAACCGCAGGGCAAGCTGGTGCGTGTTGTAGCCGGTGAAGTCTTTGACGTAGCAGTGGATATCAGACGCGACTCACCCACGTTTGGCAAGTGGGTAGGAGCACTTCTCTCCGCCAAGAACAACCACCAGTTGTGGGTGCCACCTGGCTTGGCACATGGCTTTTTGGTGCTGTCGGAGTCTGCAGAATTTTTATATAAAACGACAGACTACTACGTGCCAGAGCACGAGCGATGCATTGCCTGGAACGACTCTACTTTGGCGATTGACTGGCCCATTGCATCCCACGGCCCGATCCTGTCGGCGAAAGATGCAAGCGGTGCGGTCTTCCTGGAGGCAGATCTTGGCAATTAAAACAACGTTTAACCGCAATTCAAATTTCAATACCAATCCAAGGAGTAAGCATGGCTAAAGGAATGATTTTGGCAGCTGGTCAGGGCACACGCGTGCGCCCTTTGACCAAGAATATGCCCAAGCCGATGGTGCCCATTCTGGGTAAGCCGGTCATGGAATACCTGATCGAACATCTGGCCAATTACGGCATCAAGGAGATCATGGTCAATGTGGCGTACAACCACTACAAGATCGAGCAGTATTTTGGTGATGGCCACCGCTGGGGTGTGCAGATCGGCTATGCCTATGAAGGCGTACGTGAACATGGCGATGTGATACCCAAGCCTTTTGGCTCGGCTGGCGGCATGCGCCGTATCCAGGACTTCAGCGGCTTCTTTGATGAGCCCACGCTGGTGCTGTGTGGCGACGCTTTGATCGACCTGGACATTGGCGCTGCGCTGCACGAGCACAAGTCCAAGGGTGCCATTGCCAGTGTGGTGACGCTGGATGTACCGCGCACCGAAGTGTCCAACTACGGCATTGTGGTGGCCAACAACGAAGGGCAAATCCAGTCCTTCCAGGAGAAGCCCTCGCCCGAAGAGGCGCAGTCCACGTTAGCCAGCACGGGCATCTATATTTTTGAACCAGAGGCCATCGACCTGATTCCACCCAACAAGGTGTATGACATTGGTTCGGAGCTGTTTCCGCAGCTGGTTGAAAAGAAGCTTCCTTTTTACGCACAGAAGCGCTTTTTCAACTGGATCGATATTGGCCGGGTCAGCGACTACTGGTCCGTGCTGCAACGGGTGCTGCGTGGTGAAGTTGCGCAAATGAACATTCCCGGGCGCGAGGTCAAGCCTGGCATCTGGGTGGGCCTCAATACTTCTATTGCCTGGGACCAGTGCAATATCCAGGGGCCTGTGTACCTGGGCTCCAGCGTGAAAGTGGAGCCAGGTGCCACCATCATTGGACCCTGCTGGATCGGGCACGGTAGCCACATCCGTTCAGGCGCCAAAGTGACGCGCAGCATTCTGTTCGAATACACCCGTATTGCGGCCGATATGCACTTCAACGAAATGATCGTCTCGCCCAACTACTGCGTCGACCGCAATGGTGAAACCATGTATCGCGGTGATGAGCTAGCACAGCTGCGCTGGGGTGATGCCCGAGCCTGAAGTTGGCTTTGAGCGCTACATAAAAAAAGCCACCTCGCGGTGGCTTTTTCATTGGCTAGTGAACTGGATTAGTTCAGAGCGGTCTTCTTGCTGTCTTTGTAGACGGACAGAGTAATAGCGGGGTTCTTCAACTCACCATTGGGTTCGAAGGCGATGGTGGTAGTCACGCCCTTGTAGTTGGTCTTGATCAACTCAGGGGTGTAGACCTTGGGGTCGGTGGAGTTGGCACGCTTCATAGCGTCTACCAGCACCATGGTCGCGTCATAGGTGTAGGGGCTGTAGATCTGGAACTGACCTGGGTACTTGGCGTCGTAACGTTTCTTCCAGGCTTCGCCGCCAGGCATCTTGGCCAAAGAGGCGCCGCCTTCAGCGCAAACCACGTTGTCCAGCGTCTTGGCGCCAGCAGCCAGCTTGGCCACTTCGTTGGTGCACAGGCCGTCACCACCGAAGTACTTGACGTTGGTCATGCCCAGTTGTTCCATCTGGCGCAGCATAGGGCCAGCCTGGGGGTCCATACCGCCGTAGAAAATAGCGTCAGGAGCCTTGGACTTGATAGAGGTCAGGATCGCCATGAAGTCAGTGGCTTTGTCGGTGGTGAACTGTTCGTCCACCACGGTCATGCCCTTGGCAATCGCGGTCTTCTTGAAAACTTCGGCAACGCCTTGGCCGTATGCGGTACGGTCGTCAACGATGGCAACCTTCTTCAGCTTGAGCGCATCCACAGCGTAGAAAGCCAGCCCAGCACCCAAAGAGTTGTCGTTGGCGATGATGCGGTAGGTGGTCTTGTAGCCAGGCTTGGTCAGGTTGGGGTTGGTTGCAGCGCCCGTGATGTGGGGGATGCCGCAGTCGTTGTAGACCTTGGAAGCGGGGATGGTGGTGCCGGAGTTCAAGTGGCCGACCACGCCATTGACCTTGGCATCGCACAGCTTTTGTGCCACAGCAGCGCCCTGCTTGGGATCTGCAGCGTCGTCTTCAGCGACCAGTTCAAATTTGATCTTCTTGCCACCGATCACGACGTTTTGCGTGTTCAGGTCGTCCACGGCCATGCGTGCGCCGTTTTCGTTGTCTTTGCCGTAATGGGCTTGCGCACCCGATGTAGGCGCAACGTGACCAATCTTCACGACCTGCACGTCCTGTGCAGAGGCAAGACCTGCCACAGCAGCGATGGCAGCAGCTACAGTCAATTTCAACTTCATTTGCATAAAAACTCCGATATTGGATTGGCTAGAAAACAAATAACTCTGTGAGTTACAAAACGTCACGAGCGGCAGAATAGCGCAATTTCCGGGCCTGGCGCATAGTGAAAACCTCGGACTAACCACTAATAGCCCATTAATTCAACTGATACAGGCCTTGACGATTTAAGAGCCATGCCGTGTTGCCAGCTCGTCGGCCACCGCATCTGACACGGACTGGCGCACGACGAATTCGATTTCCTCACGCAGACGCGGCACCAGCGCCTGGGTTTGTTGCAGCACCATGGCCGCCACCGCTTCGGTCAGCCGGCGCTCCAAAGACAAATCGATGCGTTGCATGACCCGGTGGATGATCTGGTCCTCCAGGGCCTCGTGGTTCGCCATACCTGTCACCACGCTAGACGCCTGCGGCACCACCGGCTGCACCACTTCGGTGAGCGTGGGAACGAAACGCGGTGGCTGGCGAGGCGGCGAGGAGGACATCAGGCGGATTCTTTCAATTCAAGATCTTTGCGTTGGATGGCATAGCCACGCGACGCATAGTGTTTCCAGCGCTGGCGGGCCAAGCCACGGTCATCCTCGTCCAGCGAGACGACTTCGATCAGCCGCTCGAAACACTCGAACCCCGGTGGCACAGCATCGCCCAGTTGCAGTAAGACTTGCTGGTGCGGGGCTTCCAGCACCGACTCCAGCAGCAGCACCGGGGATGCCGCCAGCAAAGCCGCATCAGCACCGTCCAACGCATGGGCCACAAAGTCTGTGCTGGAGAAGGTCCACAAAGCCTGGTCGAGCTGCCGCAGCACGTCGATAGGCCCGGTCACCACGACCCGCGCGCCGCTGCGCGTCGCCTTGCGCAACAGCCGGCAGGCGTACGCCTGCTTGTCGGGCGCATTGAAATGGAACTCGACCTCGGTCATGCAGCGGCCAATTTATTTCGCCAGCCGTTTGCGCGGAGCTGCAGGGGCAGGGGCAGCCACGGCTTTACGCGCAACTATCTTTTTTGTAGCAGCTGGCGCAGGTGCTATCTGCGCAGAAGGCTGATTCAGCACATAGTCCAGCAGCAACCCAACGGGACGCCCAGTGGCGCCCTTGGCTGCGCCACTCTTCCAGGCCGTGCCGGCAATATCCAGATGGGCCCAAGGCATTTTGGCGGTGAACTTCTGCAAGAACTTAGCCGCCGTGATGGCGCCGCCCGCACGGCCAGCCACGTTGGCCATATCGGCAAAATTGGACTTCAGGCCTTCGCCATATTCGTCGTCCAGCGGCAGGCGCCAGCAGGGGTCGAGCGCGGACTCGCCCGCTGCCTGCAAGGCCGCAGCCAGGCTGTCATCACTGGCAAACATGCCGCTGCGCACGCCGCCCAGGGCGACCACGCAAGCACCGGTCAGCGTAGCGATATCGATGATGGCGCGGGGCTTGAAGCGCTCTGCATAGGTGAGCGCATCGCACAGCACCAGGCGGCCTTCGGCATCGGTGTTCAGGTTTTCAATCGTCTGGCCGCTCATGCTGGTGACCACGTCGCCGGGCTTCACTGCACCACCATCGGGCATGTTCTCGCAGGCGGGGATCAGACCCACCACATTGGTCGCGGGCTTGAGCTCCGCCAAGGCGCGGAATACACCCAGCACGCTGGCCGCGCCGCACATATCGAACTTCATCTCATCCATCTCGGCCGAGGGCTTGATGGAGATGCCGCCGGTATCAAAGGTAATGCCCTTGCCCACCAAAACGGTGGGGGCCACGGTTTTGGCTGCACCGTTGTAGTGCAGCACGATGAAACGCAGTGGCTCTTTGGAACCCTGTGCCACCGACATGAACGAGCCCATACCCAGTTGCGCGACCTCTTTAGGGCCCAGCACCTCGCAGCTAATCTTGGGGAAGCGGGCCAGTGTCTTGGCGGCATTGCCCAACAGCGTGGGCGTGGCGTGGTTGGCTGGGCGATTCGCCCACTCCTTGGCCATCTCAACCCCTGCCACCGTGGCGACTCCTAACGCCAGCTCGGCCTGGGCCGCTGCCGCATCGGGTGCGCACAGCCACACCTGGGCCAACACGCGGCCTTCGGGCTTGGACTTGGTGGTGGTGTACACATAGGTGGCATCGGCCACGGCCTGCACAACGGCACGCACAGCTTTTTGGGCCGGCGCCCCGGCAAAGCTGATCAGCAACTTGCGCAGGGCCGGACCTTTCACAGCCGCTACTGCCGCCGCCACGGCCTGGCGCGTCTGGCGGGCCGATCCGTCACCCGCACCGACCAGCAGCACCCGCGTGGCGACAGCCGCCGCAGGCCGGTACATCTGCAGCAACTTGCCGGGCTTGCTGTCCAAATCCCCGCTTTTGCGAGCCTGCTCTACAAGCTGAGACAATGCATCTTTGCCGGGCTGGAAGGCCTCCGACACCAGCACCACCAGGGCGTCGCACTTTTCTTTGGCGCAAGCCGCCAGGTCCAGGGATTTCAGTTCAAAGTTCATAATCCAGTCTTTTGGTTGGGGCCCCGAGTGCGGCCTGATAGCCAGTGCTAACTAAAGCAACGATGTTATTCCATTCTTCTATTCGCAAAGAGCTGGCACGCGGCTTTGGTGCCACCTTTGTAGCGCTCATCACCATCGTGATGACCATGATGCTGATCCGCACGCTAGGCCAGGCATCCAAGGGCGTGGTCAACCCCTCCGAAGTAATGATGGTACTGGGCTACACCGTGCTGGGCTATATACCCACCATATTGACCCTGAGCCTGTTCGTGTCCACGGTGGCCACCTTGTCGCGCATGTACCGCGACAGCGAAATGGTGATCTGGTTTGCCAGCGGACACGGGCTGATCGGCCTGCTCAAACCCCTGTTCCGTTTTGCCTGGCCGATCCTGCTGGTGGTGGCTGCCATGGCCTTGATCGTCTGGCCCTGGTCCAACCAGCAGATCCAGGACATGAAGGACCGCTACGAACAACGCGGCGACCTGGAGCGCATCGCCCCCGGCCAGTTCCAGGAATCGGCCAACGGCAGCCGGGTGTTCTTTGTGGACAAGGACACGCCCGATAAACGCAGCGGGAACAATGTGTTCATCTCCTCGCTGGAGCACGGCAAGGAAACCGTCACTTCGGCCCGCAGCGCCGAGATCACCAACATCGACAAAAAACAGTTTTTGATGCTCCACCACGGCCAACGCCTGGAATCCACGCTCGGCGAGCCCGACCTCAAGGTCAGCGAATTCGAAGAATACGGCACCCGCGTGGGCGACAACGCGCTGGGCAGTAGCGACGCGCCACCCTCGCGCGTGCGCAACTCGCTCGACCTGGTACTGGAGCCCACGCCACTGAATTTAGGTGAACTGGCCTGGCGCCTGAGCCTGGCCCTGGCCGCACTGAATTTTGTAACCATCAGCCTGGCCGTCGCCGGAGGCAACCCGCGCTCGGGCCGCAGCGGCAGCATGGTGTTTGCGCTGTTCGCTTTCATCATCTACTACAACCTGCTGAACCTGGGACAAAACTGGATCACCAACGGCGCGGTGGCCTTCGGCAGCTTCATGCTGAGCCTGCACGGTGGTGTCTTCATCCTGTCCATGGGCTGGTTGCTGGTGCGCCATTACCAATGGTCCTGGCGCTCATTGGTAGCACGTAAACGCACGGGAGCCGCCGCATGAAAACCATTCGCCAGCTGCTGTACAAGGAAATCCTCACCTCGGTGGCTTTTGTCACCCTGGGTTTTCTGGCACTGTTCTTCTTTTTCGACTTTGTGGACGAGCTCCGCTGGGTGGGCAAGGCCGGTGAAAACAGCTACCAACTCGCCCAGGCTGTGCTGGTCGTGGGCCTGATGGTGCCCAGCCATCTGTACGAACTACTGCCCATCACGGTCCTGATAGGCACCATCTTTGTGATGGCGCGCCTAGCGCAAAGCTCGGAATACACCATCCTACGCACCAGCGGGCTGGGCCCCTGGCGGGCGCTGCATACCTTGCTCACTCTAGGCCTGCTGTTCGTGCTGATCACCTTTAGCATCGGCGATTACCTGGCGCCGCTGACCGACCGCACGGCCCAGTTGGTCAAGGCACGCTTCCAGGGCGATATCACCATCGGACAAACCGGTGCCTGGCTCAAGGAAAAGCAAAACGAGCACTCGTTCGCAGCCAATGTCAGCGCGCTGACTTCCAGCGGCCAGATGCAGGGCATACGTATCTTTGAATTTGGCAGCAACGGCCTGCTGGTATCGCTCACGCATGCCGCCAAGGCCGAGTTCGCTGACGACGGCAGCTGGACCCTGTCCAACGTGGAACGCAGCGAATTTCATACCCAGGCGTCCGACAATGCCAGCGTGGAGCGCAGCCACCTTGCCAGCTACCGCTGGCCCACCGAAATCACCGCCGAGATGGTGTCCACCGCCCTCCTCAAACCCGACCGCATGGCCACGCTGGACCTGTTCCAATACATACGCCACCTGAACGCCAACGGCCAATCCGCCCAGCGCTATGAGATCGAGTTCTGGCGCAAAGTCTTCTACCCTCTGAGTTGCCTGGTGATGGTGGTGCTGGCCCTGCCATTCGCCTATCTGCACTTCCGCGCTGGTGGCATCACCAGCTATGTATTCGGCGGAGTCATGGCCGGCATCAGCTTCTTCCTGCTGAACAACGTGTTTGGCTACATTGGCAATCTGCAGAACTGGCAGCCCTGGCTGACCGCCGCCTCGCCAGGCATTATTTACTCCATGCTCTCGCTGGCCGCATTCGGCTGGCTGGTGCTGCGCCGTTAAGGAATCGCATGCTGACACGAGGTGTTATTTTGTTTGCCCATGGCTCCCGTGACCCCCTGTGGCACAAACCCATGGAAGCGGTGGCTGACCAGGTCCGGGCACTGGACCCGCAGGCCCATGTGGTGTGCGCCTACCTGGAACTGACCGAGCCCGATCTGCCCAGCACGGCACGCCAGCTGGTCGCCCAGGGCGTGCAGCAGTTGACCGTCGTGCCCATGTTCCTGGGTGTGGGTCGGCATGCGCGCGAAGACCTGCCACTGCTGGTAGAGGGTATGCGCCTGGAGCACCCGAACGTAGATATACGGCTGCAAGCAGCCGTGGGCGAGAATCCACAATTGGTTTCCTTGCTGGCCAAGATTGCACTGGGCACCGAACACCCCCTATAGACACTTACGGCATAATGAATTTCACAATACGCTGAAATTCGATATGAACCTACACCAATTCCGCTTCGTGCAAGAAGCTGCCCGGCGCGGCCTGAACCTCACAGAGGCCGCCAAGGCACTGCACACCTCGCAGCCCGGCGTGTCCAAGGCCATCATCGAGCTGGAAGAAGAATTGGGCGTGGAGATCTTCGCCCGCCACGGCAAGCGCCTGAAGCGCATCACCGAACCCGGCCAACACGTGCTGCAAAGCATTGAACTCATCATGCGCGAGGTCGGCAACCTCAAGCGCATTGGCGAGCAGTTCAGCGCGCAAGACAGCGGCACCTTGTCGATTGCCACCACCCACACCCAGGCTCGCTATGTGCTGCCGGTGCCGGTGGCCAAGCTGCGCGAGGCCTACCCCAAGGTGAATGTCAGCCTGCACCAGGGCTCGCCCGACCAGGTGGCCCGCATGCTGATCGACGAGGTCGCCGAGATCGGCATTGCCACCGAATCGCTGTCCAACTATGCCGAACTGGTCACCCTGCCCTGCTACGAGTGGCAACACGTCATCGTCTTTCCCGCCAACCATCCGCTAGCAAAAAAAGAGCGCCTGACGCTGGAGGATATTGCGCAAGAGCCCATCATCACCTACCACCCCTCGTTCACAGGCCGTACCAA
The DNA here is from genome assembly GCA_026400275.1 of Burkholderiales bacterium. Taxonomy (GTDB): domain Bacteria; phylum Pseudomonadota; class Gammaproteobacteria; order Burkholderiales; family Burkholderiaceae_C; genus Rhodoferax_B. The sequence goes on along the minus strand of JAPLPK010000126.1, from coordinate 3,374 downwards.
AGTGGACCAGGCATTCGCCGCGCGCAAGCTGGTGCCACGCATCGCCTTGGAAGCCATCGACTCCGACGTGATCAACACCTACGTGCGCCTGGGTCTGGGTATTGGCATCGTGGCCGAAATGGCGGTGCGCGATGCCCTGAACAGCGACCTGGTGGTCCGCCCCGCCGGCGCATTGTTTGGCCAGAACGTCACCCGTGTGGCCTTCAAGCGCAGCGCCTACCTTCGCAGCTTCGTCTACAAATTTGCCGAGCTATTGAGCGACCGCCTCAGCCCCAAACTGGTGGCCCAGGCCATGACCGGCCACGTGAACGACTACGAGCTCTGATTCCGCCACGCAACTTTCTGCATGAACCCCGCCATGACGCAAGCAGCCCCCCGCACCCCTGTAGTGCAAACCAAACTCCCCGCCGTAGGCACCACCATCTTCACCGTGATGTCGGCCCTGGCGACCGAACACAACGCGGTCAACCTGGGCCAGGGCTTTCCAGACTTCAACTGCGACCCGGCGCTGGTACAGGCCGTCACCGACGCCATGCAGCAGGGGCTGAACCAGTACCCGCCCATGCCCGGCATACCAGCGCTGCGCGAAGCGGTTGCTACAAAAATAAAAGCACTCCACGCTCGTGAATACAGCGCCAACGCCGAAATAACCATCACGGCCGGTGCCACCCAGGGCATCATCACAGCCATCCTGGCCGTGGTGCGCCCGGGCGATGAAGTCATCGTGCTCGAACCCTGCTACGACAGCTATGTGCCCAACATCGAACTGGCCGGCGGTACCGTGGTGCGCGTGCCGCTGACGCCGCACAGCTTCCGCCCCGACTTCGACAAAATCGCCGCGGCCATCACGCCCAAAACCCGCGCCATCCTGATCAACTCGCCGCACAACCCCAGCGCCACCATCTGGTCACGCGAGGACATGCTGCAGCTGCAGGAGCTACTGGCGCCCACCGAGGTACTGCTGATCAGCGATGAGGTGTATGAGCACATGGTTTTCGACGGACGCCAGCACGAAAGCGCGGCCCGTTACCCCGGGCTGGCCGCCCGCGCCTTCATCGTCAGCAGCTTTGGCAAAACCTACCACGTGACCGGCTGGAAGGTCGGCACCGTGGTCGCACCCGCACCGCTGATGGCGGAATTCCGTAAGGTGCACCAGTTCAATGTGTTCACCGTCAACACCCCGGTGCAGCACGGCCTGGCGAAGTACCTGGCCGACCCCGCCCCCTACCTGGAGCTGCCAGCGTTCTACCAGCGCAAACGCGATCTGTTCCGCGAAGGCTTGAAGCAGACCAGGTTCAAACTGCTGCCCAGCGAGGGTAGTTACTTTCAGTGCGTGGATATTTCGGCGGTGAGCGACTTGAGCGAGTCCGACTTCTGCCAGTGGCTGACCCAGGAAATCGGCGTAGCCGCGATTCCGCTGTCGGCCTTTTACGGCGACGGGTTTGACCAGCGCGTGGTGCGTTTCTGCTTCGCCAAGAAGGATGAAACCCTGCAGGCGGCACTGGCCCGCCTGGCCAAGCTTTAACTACAAATATGATAGCTACTGGCGCACGTATTACCTGCGCCAGCGGCCTATTTCGCTTCTAGATAATCGTAGACAACCTCACCCATGCCCAGGGTCAAGTCGGCGATGAAGTGCGAGGCCGAAACCACCTCCAGCACCGGCAGCCGGGCCACGTCCACCGTCACATGCTGGAACAGCTCCAGCGCAGCCGGGCCGGTCCAGGCGCCTTTGACCTGCACGTCCTCCAGCCGGTAGCGCACCAGCTCCAGAATGCGCGGCGTGCCGTCCACATGCGGGATGATCTTCAGCAAGTAGCTGGGCTCGACCAGGGCTTTGTGCACCGCCGCGCTGTCGGTCACCTTGTGCTTGTAGCCCATGGTGCCGACCGCGCAGCGCAGGCTGCCGCAGTCCAGCGTGCCGACGATCACCTCGCCCTCGTGGCTGATCTTGGGACAGGCCAGCTTCTTGGGGAAGCCCCATAGCTCACGTCCGCCAGCGATGGGCGCGTCGTCGTCCAAGTACATGGAATGCACGTAGCCGCCGGGCTGGCCCTCGTAGGTGATCGGAATCACCTGGCCCGACTCGGTGTAGTCGCCAAAGCCGGTGGAATCCGGCATGCGGATGAACTCGTACTTAACGATGTTGTCGGCCAACTGCAGCGGCTCCGGCACCACGGCGCGCAAAGCATCCGGGTCGGTGCGGTAGCTGATGACGATGTATTCGCGGTTGTAGAAGCGGTACGGCGGGCGCGGAAAGGATGGATTGGTCAACGGCATGGCGAATGCCGTTTCACGCACTTTGGAGATATCCATGGCAACCCCGGGCTTACTGCGCCGTCCAGCCGCCGTCGTTGGCCCAGGCCACGCCGCGCACGTTGTCGGCTGCGGGCGAGCAGAAGAACACGGCCAGGCCACCCAGTTGCTCGGGTGTGGTGAACTGCAACGAGGGTTCTTTTTCCTGCAGCAGTTCCTTGGTGGCCTGCTCGACCGAGATGCCTTCCTTGGCCGAGCGGTCGTCGATCTGCTTTTGCACCAGCGGGGTCAGCACCCAGCCGGGGCAGATGGCGTTGACGGTGATACCGGTCTGCGCGGTTTCCAGCGCCACCACCTTAGTCATGCCCACGATGCCGTGCTTGGCCGCCACATAGGCCACCTTCTGGGCCGAGCCGACCAGGCCATGGGCCGAGGCGATGCTGATCACGCGGCCCCAGTTCTTGGCCCGCATACCGGGGATCACCAGGCGCGTGGCGTGAAAGGCCGCGCTGAGGTTGATGGCGATGATGGAGTCCCACTTTTCAATGGGGAACTCTTCGATCGGCGCCACGTACTGGATGCCGGCGTTGTTGACCAGAATGTCCACGCCGCCGAACTCGGTGTTCGCGTAGTCGATCATGGTGGCGATTTCCGCCGGCTTGCTCATATCGGCACCGCTATAGCCTACCTTGACGCCCAGCGCCTCCACCTCGGCCTTGGGGCCTGCATGGTCGCCAAAACCATTCAGGATGATGTTGGCGCCTTGCTTGGCCAACTCCAGGGCAATGCCCAAACCAATACCGCTGGTAGAGCCGGTGACGAGAGCAGTTTTTCCGTTCAGCATAGGTAGATCCAATCAAGGTGAGGTGAAAGAAAACAGGTGCCTTAAGCGGCGTTACCGCAAGGGTATACCACTAAGCTTGCCCGCGTATGTAGGTCAACAGGCAATGGCATCTGCAAAGTTTTGCGAACCCCTGCGCTCACCAAGAACTGTAGACTTGCGCCCCATGCCAGCCCCCGCCTACGCCCGTTGCGACATCCGCAGTTACAGCGGTGAACACATGGCGCACGCGCACGACTACGCCCAGGTCATGTTTGCCGTGCAAGGCCGCATGGAG
>JAPLPK010000068.1 GCA_026400275.1 Burkholderiales bacterium | reverse complement strand
TACCGCATCCACATCTCCATTGGCGAAACGGATCGCTGCCTCGTCCAATTCGGGGATATGCACAAAGTCCACGTCGTCCAATCCGCCGGCATCATGCGCATTAGAGGAAAAATTAATCTGGGTATCCAGCGCCGCAAGCATGTCTACCATGGGCTCGGTCGGCGGTGTAATTTCCCGCAGAGGAGCCACCTCAGTCGGCGCAAACGCCGTGGCGGCCACCGTAGGAAATAAGGGAGATGGCACGGTAGGCGCAAAGGAAGTGGCGCTGCCTGCCACTGCTACAGGTTCGGCCGGCAGCAGCCCTGCACGCGAAGACAGGGGCACGGCAGACTTGCCACCCGTCGCATCCTTGGCCTTCCACCATTGGCGCGACATCTGCTCTTCAATTTCGTCAATTTTCTTGATCGTGCCCGCGCGGTCGTCCAGCTTTGACTGGATGGACTGCATGCTGCTCTGGAAGAAGGAAGGCCGCTCCACCGCATCCGCTGCCTGCGGATGGGCTTCGTTCTGGCGCAACTTACGTAACTGGTCAAACTCACGGCGCCGCACAAAGTCATTGCGGCGCTTGCGCTCAATCATTTCCTTGAGCATCTGCTTGCTGTACTGGCTTTCCTTGTCCGCCTCCGGCTGGTCGAGGTCAGACCAGTTCGTCGTTGGATTACGAACGAACTTGACGACCTTGGACAGCAAACCAGAAGGTTCGTTAGGGGGCATGGCTAACCTGGTATGGCAGAAGAATCAAAGCGAATCAGCAATATGCTCAATCGCCAAACATCTTCTGCTTGAGCTCACGGCGCTGCTGGGCTTCCAGCGACAACGTGGCCGTGGGGCGTGCCAGCAAGCGGCCGACGCCGATGGGCTCACCGGTTTCGTCGCAGTAGCCGTAGTCACCTGCATCGATGCGGTTGATGGACTGCTCAATCTTCTTCAGTAGCTTGCGCTCACGGTCACGGGTGCGCAACTCCAGGGCATGCTCTTCCTCGATCGTGGCGCGGTCTGCCGGATCCGGCACGACCACCGTGTCTTCACGCAGATGCTCAGTGGTTTCACCGGCGTTGTTCAGCATGTCCTGCTTCAATACCACCAGTTTGAGACGGAAGAAAGCCGTTTGCTTTTCATTCATGTACTCGCTGTCGGGCATGGCCATGACTTCTGCATCGGTCAACTTGTCGGCCGGCGTAGTCTTCCAATTGTTCGCCAGCTTGGGGTCCTTCTTGGCGGCGACGTGCGGGGGCGGCGCAATCATGGGCTCTGGCGCGTTCTGCATGTAGCTGGACTTGGCCGCCGTGGAGGCCACGGTGGGCGCCATGGAAGGCACTGTCAGTTGGGCCAACCGCGAGGACGGACGGGTGCTTTTTGCGGGGATGGCCATATACCGCGGCCCGGTCTGGGTCGTTTCGGTCGTAGCTTCCGGGGTCGCCGGCTTGGGTGCGGTTGTCACTTTTGGGGGGTACTCACGGTTGGCGCGGGGCAATTGCTACCGCCGCTGACTTCTTAGATTTTGTGGGTGGGTACGTGGTGTAGCGAACAGACAACTTCGCCGGCATGCACCGACCCGCAGGCTTGAAGCCCCCAGCCGTATTTCCATGCAAGAACGAAGCCATCATGTATTCACCCGCTGCTGCGGGGCCCTTTCACCAACATTGACCTTACACCAAACACTGTTCCATGCCTTGCAAAAAGATGTCTTTCGGCAAATCGATACCAATAAACACCATTTTGCTGCTGCGCTTCTCATCTTCGGCCCAAGCTGGGCCCAGGTCGCTGCCCATCAACTGGTGCACGCCCTGGAAAATGACTTTACGCTCGGTGCCTTGCATATTCAAGACGCCTTTGTAGCGCAACATGCGCGGGCCGTAAATATTAACAATAGCGCCGAGGAAATCTTCCAGCTTGGCCGGATCAAACGGGCGATCGGCTTTGAATACAAAGCTTTTCACGTCGTCGTCATGGTGATGGTGGTGCCCCTCATGGCCGTGGCCATGGTCATGCTGGTGCGAAGGGTGGTCGCAGTGCTCGCCCTCGGCATGGTCATGGTGGTCGTGGTCGTCTTCTTTGAGGAAGTCGGGGTCGATGTCCAGTTTTGCGTTCAGGTTGAAGCCGCGCAGGTCAAACACCTCGCTCAGCGCCACTTCACCGAAATGCACAGCCTTTTGCGGTGCACGCGGATTCATGTGCTTGAGACGGTGCATCAGCGCGTCCACCTCGGCGGGATCCACCAAGTCGGTCTTACTGATGAAGATCTGGTCGGCAAAACCCACTTGGCGGCGGGCCTCCTGGCGATCGTTCAGCTGGGTTGCCGCATGTTTAGCGTCCACCAGCGTAAGGATCGAGTCCAGCAGATAGCTTTCGGCGATCTCGTCGTCCATAAAGAAGGTCTGGGCCACCGGGCCAGGATCGGCCAGGCCGGTGGTTTCTATGACCACGCGCTCAAAGTCCAGCAGGCCTTTGCGCTTCTTGGCGGCCAGCAGGCTCAGGGTCGAGCGCAGATCTTCGCGGATCGAGCAGCAGATGCAGCCGTTGTTCAGCTGGATGATTTGCTCGCCCGGCTCGGAGACCAGAATCTCGTTGTCGATGTTTTCTTCGCCGAATTCGTTCTCGACGACGGCGATCTTCTGGCCGTGGGCCTCGGTCAGCACGCGCTTGAGCAGCGTGGTCTTGCCCGAGCCCAGGAAGCCGGTCAGGATGGTGACGGGAATGAGTGCCATGGGTTCTTTCATTGCTAATTTGTCACTGGGAACGGCGCTGCCCCCGCGATTTCGTGGAAATTAACAGGTGGGGAGTGTAGCGGCCAATTCAGGCCGGCTTTAGATGGGGCTATTTCCTCAGAATTACAAGGCCTTTGAGGTATTCGCCTTCAGGAAAATTGATGGTCATCGGGTGGTCGGGGGCACCGCCCAGGCGCTCGCTGATGTAGCCATCCACCCCTGCGTCGATACCGGCCGAGGCGACGATCTTGTGGAACAGGTCAGCGTTGATGCCACCTGAACACGAATATGTAAACAGCACGCCGCCCGGCTCCAGTATTTTGAAGGCCAGCCGGTTGATGTCTTTATAGGCGCGGGCCGCGCGGTCGGCATGGGCCGCCGTGGGGGCGAACTTGGGCGGGTCCAGCACGATGCAGTCGAAAGTCTGGCCTTGCGCCGCGAACTGGCGCAGCGAGGCGTTCACGTCGGCATCCATAAAAGTCACGCGGTCCGCGGCAAAGCCGTTCAACGCCACATTTGCTGCCGCCTGTTCCAGCGCCGGACCGGACGAATCGATGGAAGTGACGTGGCCTTGACTGCCGCCGGCGCGCATGCCGGCCAGGGCTGCCACGGTAAAGCCCCCTGTATAGCAATAGCAGTTCAGCACGCGCTGGAACTGCAGGCGCTGGGCATAGTCGGCCATTTTCTTGCGGCTGTCGCGCTGGTCCAGGTAGAAGCCGGTCTTGTGGCCCTCGGCAATGTCCAGGCCCAGGCGCCACTGGTGCTCCTGGATGGTCAGGCCGGTGGGGCCGTCGCCGCGCAGCCATCCGGTGGTGGGCTCCAGGCCTTCCAGCGTGCGGGTATTGGTGTCCGACCGCTCGTACAGCTTGGTCAGGCCGGTGGCGGCCAGGATGGCGTCGATCAGGACCGCCTTCCAGCGCTCCACACCCGCAAACAGAAACTGCGCCACCAAGGTATCACCGTAGCGGTCCACGATCAGGCCCGGCAGGCCGTCGGATTCGCCATGGATCAGACGTACGCCGTCGCTATTCACATCAAATCGGCCTCTGGCGCTTATAGCGGCTGCGACAGCAGCTACAAAAAACGCAGCATCTATGCGCTGGGCCTCGTCAAAGCTCCAGACCCGGGCGCGGATCTTGGAGGTGGGGCTGAACGCCGCCCAGCCCAGAAACTTGCCCTCGTGCGACTCCACGCGCACGGTTTCACCCGCGTCGCCGCCGCCTTTGGCGATGGCCGAATCAAAAATCCAGGGGTGGCGGCGCTGCAGCGAGCGCTCCTTGCCTTCACGTAAACGAATAACTTTCATGGGCGGGATTGTCGGGCCTATTTGCCCAGACCCGCCGACTACTTGCTCGGCGGCAGTTTCGCCCGGGGATGGGCCGCGTCGTACACCTTGGCCAGGTGCTGAAAGTCCAGCCGGGTATAGACCTGGGTGGTGCTGATATTGGCGTGGCCCAGCAGCTCCTGCACGGCACGCAGGTCGCCGCTGCTTTGCAGCACATGGCTGGCAAACGAGTGGCGCAGCATATGCGGGTGTACCGGGGTGGCGGTGCCAGCCAGCTGGCTGCGCCGGCGCAGGCGCTGCCAGACCGACTGGGCGGTGAGCCGCGTACCGTACCGCCCGAGAAACAAGGCCGCCGAAAACTGCGCGCCCTGCCCTTCGGCGCGCACCGCCAGCCAGCGGTCCAGCGCTTCCACGGCTTTACGGCCAATCGGCACGCTGCGGCGCTTGCTGCCTTTGCCCAGCACATGGGCCTCGCCGGCGTCCAGGTCGATCCAGCCACGCGCCTGCGGGCTGGGCTTGGCGTCCAGCCCGGTCAGCTCGCCCACACGCAGACCGCCGCCGTACAGCAGCTCGACCATGGCGGCGTCACGCGCCTCCAGCCAGGGATCGTCGGCCTCGTTTTCAAAATCGGCCAAGCCCACGGCTTCGTTCAGGCCCAGGGCTTTGGGCAGGGGTTTGGCGGCCTTGGGTGCGCGCACGTCCTGCACCGGGTTGCTGGCCACCAGGCCTTGGCGGCCCAGCCAGGTATAGAAACCGCGCCAGCCCGACAGAATGAGCGCGATGCCGCGCCCGGTGCGGCCCTGGCTGTGCATCTGCGCCACCCAGCGGCGGATGTGGTGGTGGGCCACGGCGGTCAGCGCCACGCCAGCTTTGTCGGCCTCTTGCGCCAGCCTCTGCAGGTCCAGCGTGTACAGCGCCACGGTGCGCTCGGCCAGGCGCTTTTCAAAGCGCACATGGTCCAGGTACTGCGCAACCAGGGGCGGCGGTACGCTGGAATCCGGCATTTTTAAGCGCGCAAGCGCGACAGGGCGGCACCCGCCAGCTCGGCGATGCGCTCCAGGAAGTCGGTGCCCATGGCGGACTCGAAGCGCTGGGCATCGGGCGACGCCAATACCAGCATGCCGAAGGCCGGGCTGGGGCTGTTGAGCACTCCGGTGCGCAGCGGCATCAGCGCCAGCGACATGGCGG
>JAPLPK010000147.1 GCA_026400275.1 Burkholderiales bacterium | reverse complement strand
GACGAAGGCTCGATCCGCGGCTTCGTGCTGGAGAAGGGCTTCAAGGGCCTGTCGGCGCCCAAGGTCAAGGGCAAGGTCGGCCTGCGCGCCTCCGTCACCGGCGAGATCGTCATGGAAGAGGTGTTCTGCCCCGAGGAGAACGCCTTCCCCGAGGTGCAGGGTTTGAAAGGCCCATTCACCTGCCTCAACAGCGCCCGCTACGGCATCGCCTGGGGCGCGCTGGGCGCGGCCGAAGACTGCTGGTTCCGCGCCCGCCAGTACACGCTGGACCGCAAACAGTTTGGTCGCCCCCTGGCCGCCAACCAGCTGATCCAGAAAAAGCTGGCCGACATGCAGACCGACATCGCCCTGGGCCTGCAAGGCTGCCTGCGCCTGGGCCAGATGAAGGACGCGGGCACGGCGGCGGTGGAAATCACCTCCATCCTCAAGCGCAACAGCTGCGGCAAGGCGCTGGACATTGCCCGCCTGGCGCGCGACATGATGGGCGGCAACGGCATCAGCGACGAATTCGGCGTGGCCCGCCACCTGGTGAACCTGGAGGTGGTCAATACTTACGAGGGCACGCACGACATCCACGCCCTGATTCTGGGCCGCGCGCAGACCGGCATCGCAGCGTTTTAAGGATGCTCCCCACCGTTCGCCCTGAGCCTGTCGAAGGGCTTTTTACCTACGTTTGTCTCGACCATGACTACTGAACCCCCTCCCAGCGCACTGGCCGGCCTGAAGGTGCTGGACCTGTCCCGCGTGCTCGCCGGCCCCTGGTGCACCCAGATGCTGGCCGACCTGGGCGCCGATGTGGTCAAGGTGGAGCGGCCCGTGGTGGGCGACGACACCCGCCACTGGGGCCCGCCGTTCCTGCAAGACGCCGATGGCCATGACACCGACCAGGCCACCTACTTCACCGCCTGCAACCGCAACAAGCGCTCCATCACCATCGACATGGCGCAGCCCGCCGGCCAGGCGCTGATCCGCCAGATGGCCGTTAGCAGCGACGTGCTGGTAGAGAACTTCAAGGTCGGCGGCCTGGCCCAGTACGGGCTGGACTACGCCAGTCTGCAGGCCATCAACCCCGGCTTGATCTACTGCTCGGTCACCGGCTTTGGCCAGACCGGGCCGTACGCCGAGCGGGCGGGCTACGACCTGATGGTGCAGGCCCTGAGCGGCATGATGTCCATCACCGGCCGCCCGGACGGCACACCCGGCGGCGGCGCGCAAAAAGTCGGCGTGGCGGTGATCGACGTGTTCACCGGCGTCTATGCCTGCAGCGCCATTCTGGCGGCCTTGCAGGCGCGACACCGCAGCGGCCAAGGCCAGCACATCGACATGGCCTTGCTGGATGTGGGCATGGCCATCCTGGCCAACCAGGCTGCCGGTTTTGTGAACACCGGCAAGGTGCCGCAGCGCCAGGGCAACAGCCACCCCAGCCTGGTGCCGTACCAGGACTTCCCCACGGCAGACGGCGCCATGCTGCTGGCCGTGGGCAACGACGGGCAGTTCGCCCGCTTCTGCGCCGCTGCCGGGCACAGCGCCTGGGCGAGCGACCCGCGCTTTGCCACCAACACGCTGCGTGTGAACCACCGCGCCGAGCTGATTCCGCTGCTAGAGGCGGTGACCCGCACGCGCAGCACCGCCGACTGGATCGCGCTGCTGGAAGACAAGGCCGTGCCCTGCGGCCCCATCAACGACATCGCCCAGGCCTTTGCCGACCCCCAGGTGCAGGCCCGGGGTTTGAAGCTAAATCAGCCTGTGGCGCAGGTAGCATCTGCGCCAGCAGCTATTCAATCCATAGCAAGCGTGGCCAGCCCGCTGCGCTTGACGGGTACGCCCCCCGTGCTGGTCCGCCCACCGCCAGCGCTGGGTGAGCACACCGATGAGGTGCTGGCCGGCCTGGGGCTGGATGCCGCAGCCATCGCCGCGCTGCATGCGGCAGGGGTGGTGTAGGCGGCTGTTGCGCGGCGGAGGATGGTGCGTAGCCGTGTTTTACGCGTAATTTACGGCCTAAATTAGTCGTAAGCTGGCGCTTACATGGCCTATGCTTGCTGCACTATCGCTTTGCAACTGCAGGACCCTAAAAACCATGAGCAAACAAGAGCCCGCCGTCATATTCGGCACCGAAGACCTGCTGCTGAGCCTGTGCAACTCCGTCACCCGGGTGTTGAACGTGGCTACCCACAGCACCATCCACTTCTCGGGCATGGTGCAGCGCATCAGCAAAACCTGCCTCAAACCCGACATTGGCTGCTTCGTGCTGTTCGACGGCGGCTTCTCCGGCCTGGTGATCATCAACTTCACCGCCCAGGCGGCGATGGAGCTGTACGAGAGCTATCTGCTGAACATGGGCATGTCGCGCGAAGACCTGGTCACGTCCTTCACCTCGGACGAGGTCAGCAACGTGATGGGCGAGCTGATGAACCAGGTGGTGGGCGACTTCACCGGCAAGGTGCACCGCGAGCTGCAAACCCAGATCACCCAGAACCAACCCAAGATGCTGGTGCTGAACAAGCAGGTCATCATGAGCGTGGACGCCAACCTCGACAAGCCCGAGGCCCGCCGCGTCACCTTCTACACCGCCAAGAACAACATCTTCTACCTGGAGCTGGCGGTAGACCGCACCGAGTTCATCAAGATCCGCGACTTCGACGTGCCCGACGCCCCCGATCCTGCCGCACTGATGGACCAGTCTTTCGACAGCACGCCCGCTGCGCCGGCACCTGCGGCCAACAGCGATACGGACGATTTGCTGAAGTCGCTGGGGATGTAAACGGCGCGGCCTTTTCAGGCTGTGTGCTATTGAATAGATAGCTGCCAGTGCAGGGTTTATCTGCGTTGGCGGCTATTGTTGTTTGTGGGGCGTTTATCGGCATCTCCGGCCGGGTAGTCGCCCCGGCAGGCGACTAACTTTTTTTTCTTCGCCACCCCTTCATGTCAGGATAGTTGTCGCCTCAGAATTTAGTAGCAAAGTGGGGCGGCGCACAAAAGGCAGAAGATGAAGCAGATGAGATACACCGTGGAACAAAAGCGGTGGGCAGTAGAG
>JAPLPK010000157.1 GCA_026400275.1 Burkholderiales bacterium | reverse complement strand
GCTGGGCCAGGCCTTCGACGATCGCGGTCTTACCCACGCCGGGCTCGCCGATTAGCACCGGGTTGTTCTTGGTACGGCGCTGCAGCACCTGGATGGCGCGGCGGATTTCGTCGTCGCGGCCAATCACTGGGTCCAGCTTGCCCATGCGGGCACGCTCGGTCAGATCTAGGCAGTATTTCTTCAAGGATTCACGCTGGCCTTCGGCATCGGCACTGTCAACCTTGTCACCGCCACGCACGGCGTCTACCGCAGCTTCCAGCGATTTGCGGGTCAGGCCGTTGGCGCGCACCAGTTGGCCAAAGTCAGACTTGCTGTCGGTCAGCGCCAGCAAAAACAACTCGCTGGACACAAACTGGTCACCGCGCTTGATGGCTTCCTTCTCAGCCCCCTGCAGCAGGCTCACGAACTCGCGGCTGGGCTGCACCTGGTCTTGGCCGTGCACCGTGGGCAGCTTCTTCAGCGCACCCTCTGCTGCGGCCAGCAGGTTGGGCACATTCACGCCCGCACGCTGCAGCAAAGCCTGCGGGCCATCGTCCTGGCGCAGCATGGCAGCCAGCACATGGGCCGGTTCGATGTAGCCGTGGTCAGCGCCCAGCGCCAGACTTTGTGCGTCGCCCAGGGCTTCCTGGAATTTGGTGGTGAGTTTGTCTTGTCGCATCTTGATCTCCAATTGCGTGGTAACTGAGGAGAATATGGCCGATTTCAAGACCAACCGTCTGTGCGGCAGCGTCGTAAACTCACTGGCATTTGATAAAAATCAAGCTCTGGCGCACGATTTATTTACGCCAGCAGCTATCAAATAGATAGCACAGCCAAAAAGCCAAGGCCGCGCCCCCCGACTTAAAATTGACGCCATGAACATTCACCAGCTGTCGGTCCGCTACCTGGAAGCGCAGGACAGGATACTGGTGCGCGTGAATACCCGCGAAGGCACGGAAATGCGCCTGTGGCTGACGCGCCGCCTGACCCTGGTGCTATGGCCCACCTTGAACCGCGCCGTTGTAGAGCACACAGCCCGCCAGGACGACCTGGGCGGCATGCAGCGTGACGAGGTCAGCAAAAAGATTCTGGCTGACTTCCAGCGCGAAGCCGTGCTGCAAGAGGCCGACTTCGCCACCCCCTACCAGGACGCCGCCCTGCCCACCAGTTGGCCACTGGGCACAGAACCTTTGCTAGTCACCGAAGTACACATCACCCCCGAGGCGAATGGCCCGCTCAAAATCGCCTTCAACGAGCAGCTGCCGGACCAGGACAATGCACGCGGCTTCGAGGTCGAGTTGGCGCCGCCGCTGGTGCATGGCCTAGTGCAGCTGCTGGAAAGCGCGTTGCACCTGTCCGCCTGGGGCCAGGGCCATGAGCTGGCAGGCAGCGCACATGCCCAGGCCAGCGACATGCCAGACCCGGAAGAGCGGCCCAAGTACCTGAACTGAATACAATAGCTGCATGCTTTCCCGCGCACCACTCCGCTCCACACTGCTGCCCTGCAGCCGTGGCGGCGTGTCTGCCGGTGCCGCTAAAAAACCCCAGCTCATCTGACCGGAGCTGCGGTTCCGTCCTCAGATGAGCGATGGAACCGATACATCCCTCCCCTTCGGCCCCGCGCTCCTTTGACGATGGTTACCCCATCGGTCTGTTGTCAACAAAGGATGCAGTGTGCGCGCTTCGAACAATTTCTCTGGCGATTTTTCCGGTCTGTGGATTCCCCTGGTCACCCCGTTCCACCACGGAGCGGTAGACCACCCTGCGCTAACCCGCCTGGTGAAAAACCTGTGCGGCAGCGGTATTGCCGGCTTCGTCGCCTGCGGCTCCACCGGTGAGGCGGCGGCGCTGGATGCCGACGAACAGCAAGCCGTGCTGGACACGGTGCTGATGGCCGCCCAGGGCCTGCCGGTGGTGATGGGCCTATCGGGCTACCACCTGCCCAAAATGCGGGACAACGTGGCCGCCACCAGCCGCCAGGGCATCGCCGGCCTGCTGCTGGCCGCACCCTGCTACATCCGCCCCTCGCAGGCCGGACTGCTGCAGTGGTTCACCGCCTTGGCCGATGCATCCGAAGTGCCGGTCATCGTCTACGACATTCCCTACCGTACCGGCGCCACGCTGGAGCTGACCACCCTGCTGCAGCTGGCCCAGCACCCGCGCATCGCGGCTATCAAGGACTGCGGCGGCGATGCAGCCAAGACAGCAACCCTGATCGCCAGCGGCGCGCTGCAGGTGCTCGCGGGTGAAGACGCGCAAATCTTCAGCACCCTGGCCCAGGGCGGGGCGGGCGCAATTGCCGCCAGCGCCCACGGGCATACGCAGCGCTTTGTAGAGGTGATGCGCCTCATAGTGCAAGGTGATCTGGCGCAGGCCCGCGCACTGTGGCAGCCGCTGTTGCCCTGGATTGCCGGCCAGTTTGCCGAGCCCAACCCCGGCCCCATCAAGGGCTGGCTGGCCCACCACGGTCAGATGCAGGCCGAGCTACGCGCGCCGATGACGCCCGCATCCAGCGCCCTGGTGGACCGGTTGATTGCAGTGGAACAGGGCTTTCCCGCGCTGCGTACGCTCTGAAAACTCAGGCGTTCTGCGCCTGTATGCCCCAGCGGGCCAGCGCCGCATCGTCACTGACCCTGGCATCCACCCAGCGCGCGCCGCTGGGGGTTTGCTCTTTCTTCCAGAACGGCGCCTGGGTTTTCAGATAGTCCATCAGAAATTCACACGCCTGGAAGGCCTCGCCCCGGTGGGCCGAGCTGACGGCCACCCAGACGATCTGGTCCAGCGGCTGCAGCAGGCCCACGCGGTGGATCACCTGGGCGGCGTAGATATTGAAGCGGGCAAGAGCCTGGTCCACCATGGCCTCGATGGCGCGCTCGGTCATGCCGGGGTAGTGCTCCAGCTCCAGGCTCAGCACTTCGCCGGTGCTGTCCGGGTGGAAGTCGCGCACCACGCCCACAAAGCTGCACACCGCGCCCACACGCCGGTCGTGCTGGCGCAGCGCGGCGATTTCGCGGCTGGGGTCGAAGTCCTGGGTCTGTATGCGTACACGGGGCGGGTTCATCGCCGCATTTTGCCAGCCACCATGGGATACAGTTTCTACCCTACCGACCTTGAGGAGATGCGTTTGACTAGCCCCCGCTACACCCTGGCAGTCCACGGCGGCGCCGGCACCATGGCCCGTGGCGCCACCGACGAAGCGCCCTACCATGCCGGCCTACGCGCCGCACTGGCGGCCGGCGAGACCATCCTGGCCCAAGGCGGCAGCGCGCTGGATGCGGTGGTGGCAGCCGTCACCGCGCTGGAAGACGAGCCCCTGTTCAACGCCGGGCGCGGCTCGGTCTATACATCCACGGCCGAGCACGAAATGGACGCCGCCGTGATGGATGGCAGCACCCTGGCCGCCGGTGCCGTGGCCACGGTACGCACACCGCGCAACCCAGTGCAGCTGGCGCGGGCGGTGATGGATTCGCGCTTTGTGCTGCTCAGTGGCGACGGGGCCGAAGCCTTCGCCCGCGAGCACGGCTTGGAGGCCATGCCGCCAGCGTATTTCCACACCGCGCATCGGCTGGAGCAGTTGCAACGCCTGCAAGCCCAGGAAGGTGGCCAGCGCATGCAGATGGACCACGCCCCTACCGCGCCACTGGACGAAACCCGCAAATTCGGCACCGTGGGCGCCGTGGCGCTGGACAGCACCGGCCACCTGGCCAGCGCGGTATCCACCGGCGGCATGACCAACAAGCACCCGGGCCGCATTGGCGATTCACCCCTGGTGGGCGCCGGCATTTACGCCAACGACCAAAGCTGCGCTGTCTGCGCCACGGGTTCGGGCGAATACTTCATCCGCGCCTGCGTGGGCCACGACATCCATGCGCGCATGGCCTATGCCGGAGCCACGCTCAGCGAAGCCAGCCAGGCTGCGCTGGCACAAGTGGGTCAGTTGGGGGGAGAAGGCGGCGTGGTCGCGGTGGACCGGCAAGGCAACATTGCCCTGCCCTTCATCAGCGCCGGCATGTACCGGGGCTGGGTGCGCGCCGGAGAGGCAGCGCAAACCCGGATTTTTGAAGACTGAAACCGCTACGCTACGAAAAGCATAGCTACCAGCGCAGGTTTTATCTGCGCTAGCAGCCAAAAACACCCAAATCAGTCAGAGACACGCATTCCAGAGATTCCGCGGAACTGGCTTTGCCAGGCCGCAAGAATCGCCCCCTGCAAGGGGGTTGGCGGAAACGCGAAGCGTGTAGCCTGGGGGTGTGCTACTTCTCTGCGAAAGCGCGTTCGACCACGAAATGGCCGGGCGTGGAGGTATTGCCCTCCACAAAGCCACGCTCTTCCAGCATGTGCTTCAGGTCCACCAGCATGCCGGGGCTGCCGCACAGCATCACACGGTCAATGGCGGAGTCGAACTCGGGCAGGTCCAGGTCTTTGAACAACTTGCCGTTTTGCAGCAGCTCAGTGATACGGCCCATATTGCGGTAGGACTCGCGGGTCACCGTAGGGTAGTAGCGCAGCTTGTCGGTCACCATCTCGCCCAGGAACTCGTGCGCGGGCAGATGTTCGGTCAGCATGTCGTGGTAGGCCAGCTCTTCGACCTGGCGCACGCCGTGCACCACGATCACCTGGTCGAAACGCTCATAGGTTTCGGGGTCGCGCACGATGCTCAGGAATGGCGCCAGACCGGTGCCGGTGGACAGCAAGTACAGGTGCTTGCCGGGCAGCAGGTAGTCGGTCACCAGGGTGCCGGTGGGCTTCTTGCCGACGATGATGGTGTCGCCGACCTTGATGTTTTGCAGGCGCGAGGTCAGTGGGCCGTCTGGCACCTTGATGCTCAGAAACTCCAGGTGCTCTTCGTAGTTGGCGCTGGCGATGCTGTAGGCGCGCAGCAGCGGCTTGCCGTCTTCCTTGCGCAAACCGATCATGGTGAAGTGGCCGTTGCTGAAGCGCAGCGATGGATCGCGGGTGGTGGTGAAGGAGAACAGACGGTCGGTCCAGTGGTGCACGCTCAGGACGGTTTCTTCGTTAAAAGCACTCATAAGGGGTCGCTTGGCTAGGTGGTGAAATTAGCCCCTATTTTCCTACACTGTGGCGGCATCCCAAGTCCAGAGCAATTCCCCCCGCAGCACCCAAGGTAAAACCAAAAGAAATATAGATATGGCGCAGATGGAATCTGCGTAAGCAGCTATGTTTTCAATAGCAAAATAATTTTCAGGCCTTGGGCGGGTCGGTATTCCTGGCCATGCACAGCGCGAAAAACGCCAGCAGATAGGGCAGAAAAGCCACGCGCGGCACGTCCATCACGCTGCTCACCAGGCCCACCAACGACACACCGATCAAGGACGCCGCCAGGTACGGCGCCAGCGGCTGCCGCCGCGCGCGGCCCAGCAGCAAATGCCACACGGCCCAACCCACCAACAGCAACCACAGCAGCAAGCCCAGCGCCCCGCGCTCGATCAACAGCTCCAGGTACAGGTTGTCGATATGCCAGGGCAAAAAGTAGAAGCGCTCGGCCGGAAACCAGCGCGCCAAGCCCTGGGCGAAGTCGCCGTTGGCCAGCAGTTCATGGCCATTGCGCCCGGTCAAGCCAATCGACTGAAAGTCGGCATGCGTGCCACCACCCAAAACCGACACCGACAACATGCCCAGGCGCGGCGCATACCAGGGCGTGCGTTTGAACTGCGGCCCCCGCAGCGGCACATCGATCTGCTGCCAGGGCGACTCGGTGGGCGCCAGCTGCAAAAAGGCCTCCTGGCAACGTGCCGGGTAGAGCAGATGCCGCTCGCACAGCTGCAGGCTGACCTCTACCGGCGCGTCCACACGCAGCTGCAGCCTGGCCCGGTACGGCTCGGTCGGCTCCAGGTGCACCCGTTGGGTCAGGGCAAAAAAGGCATCCAGCTCCGGATCGGTGTCCGGGCCGTGCAAACGCATGAAGGGCCGCTGCCCGCCCGCTTCAGTCTGTAGCGTGACGTGCCCGGGCCATTCCCCCTCGGGGTAGTTGTGCGCGTAGTGGCTGGGCAGGCGGCCCAAGCCTATGCCCAGCCATGGGTCCACCGGACCGTCGCGCAAGTCCAGGCCGCGCTGCCAATGCTCCAGGCGGCTGCCAAAGTCGCGCTCGGTATGCGCCAGGCGCTCAGACATGAAGCTGCCGCCCTGCAGCACGGCAACAATCTCGCCCACCAAAGCCAGCGCCAGCAAGCAGGCTGCCGGCATGCGCCAGCCAGGACGGCGGCGCTGCCACAGAGCGTCCAGCCAGGTGCGCAGGTCCAGCCCGGCACGCTGCAGCCAGAACCATGCGCCCAGCAGCAGCACCGGCGCCGCCATGGACAGATACACGCCGCGCGCAAACGTGGTCAAGCCGGCATAGGCCACGGCCAGGGCCAGCACAGCGCCCAGGGCCCATTGCCAGGGCCGGCGGGCCGAGCGCAAGGCCCACACCACCAGCGGTGTGCTCAGCGCCAGGTAGGCGTCTATGGCTGCGCCGCCCACATGCATCTCCCAAAACAAGGCCGTGGTGCGGTACTTGCTGGTGAAGTTGAAAAGTCCAGGAAACGCCACGCGCTCCCACAGCACGGCCAAGGTCACAACGACCAGCCCGGTCAGCATGCCTCTGGCCACTTGCCGGCCAGCCTCAGCGGGCGAACGGTGTAAAGCCTCACGCAGCAAAGGCAGACAGAGCAGCGCCCACAACAGGCTTTTGGCCACCCGCAGGCTGTTCAACGGGTCGGCATAGCCCTGGAACCAGCCCCAGGTCCAGCCACCCGCATCCCAGCCGCCACGCAGCAAGGCCAGCAAGCCGGCGGCGGCCAGCAGAGCTGGCAACACCGTTGCCGACGAGCGCCATTGCAGCTCGGGTCTGGTGTGTGCAGAAGAATGTGCAGAAGAAAAGGCCCAGCGGCCATAACTGCCAGCCAGCACCGCCAGCAGTAGCAGGTCGAATTCTTCAAAGACCAGCCAACCAGTCCAGGGTGCAAAGTTCAGCCAGGGCAGGCTGGCTGGCACCAGGAACAACCAGGCACCCGGCAGCCAGACCATGGCCACGCACACGGTGTAAAAACCCGCCAGGGCCAGCATGGGCGATACCGGGTGAGCCAGGGCCAGGCCGCAGCCCGCCCCAAAACACACAAGCGCCAGCAGCGCTAGGACGGCGCGGCGCAGTGCCACCCGTTAAACCAGCAGCGTCAAACCAGCACTTCCACACAGGCCGGATGGCCCAGGAAGCCCTGCGGGCTGGCGCTGGCGCCGTATGCGCCCGACTGGAACACCACCACCAGGTCGCCTTCTTGCGCAACCGGCAGAACCATGCGGTCGCCCAGCAGGTCCAGGGGGGTGCACAAGGGGCCGACCACGGACGCGGGCTCGGTATCCGTCGCATCCATGCGGTTGCCAATGGCCACCGGATAGTTCTTTCGGATCACCTGGCCGAAGTTGCCCGAGGCCGACAGATGGTGGTGCAGGCCGCCATCGGTCACCAGAAAGACCTGGCCGCGCGAGATCTTGCGGTCCAGCACACGCGCCACATACACCCCGGCTTCGCCGACCAGGTAGCGGCCGAGTTCGATAACAAAAGCAGCTTGCGGCAGCTCGGTCTTGGCGCGCTCGGCCAGGGCGGCCAGGTTGTCGCCAATCTGCTGCAGGTCGATACGCTGCTCGCCAGGGAAGTACGGAATGCCAAAGCCCCCGCCCAGGTTCAAAAAACGCACCGGCAGGGGCGCACTGTCGGCCAGACGCACTGCCAGAGCATAGGATTTTTGCTGGGCTTCGCAGATTGATTCGGGCTTCAAATTCTGCGAACCGGCGAACAGGTGAAAGCCTTCAAACGCCAAACCGGCCTGGCCTATGGCAGCCAGCAGCTCGGGCATTTGCTCTACATCCACGCCAAACTGTTTGGGGCCGCCGCCCATCTTCATGCCCGAGCCCTTGAGCTCAAAATCGGGGTTGACGCGCACGGCCACGCGGGCAGGAAGGCCTAGGTCTTGTGAAATTTCTGCCAACAAGTGCACTTCGCGCATGGATTCCAGGTTCACCAGCACGCCCGAGGCCACGGCCTGGCGCAACTCGGACTCGCGCTTGCCCGGGCCGGCAAAGCTGATCTCCTGCGGGTCGCCGCCGGCATCCAGCGCCACCTTGAGCTCGCCGGCAGAGGCCACGTCAATGCCGTCCACTAAACCCGCCATCAGGCCCACAACAGCCGGCATGGGGTTGGCCTTCATGGCGTAGTGCAGCTTGACGCTGGCTGGCAAGGCCGCGCGCAGCTCGGCCACGCGCTGGCGTAGCTGCGACCTGTCGTAGGCATAGAACGGCGTTTGTCCCACCCGCGCGGCCAGTTGCGACAAAGGTATTCCACCCAGAACCAGCTCGCCGTTCTGAACGGGAAACTGCGACAAGGGAGCGTGGACGGGGATGGTGCGTTCGGTAGCGGTCATAAGGCTCAAAGGTTGGACTGGCGCTCGGCCCAGCCGGTAGACAGTAATTTGCGGTCAATCTTGCCATTCGGGTTGCGCGGCAAGGGGCCGGCCACCACCTCGACGCCCGACGGCACCATATAGGCCGGCATGCGCGCCTTGCAGGCCGTCAAAAGGGCAGCGGTGTCCAGCGCCGCCCCTTCGGGCGCGGTGGCAATCACCTGGATCGCCTGGCCCCAGGCCGGATGCTCCACACCAAAGGCCACACACTCGCCCACCAGCTTGGTGGCGTACAGCACCTCCTCCACTTCGGTCGGGCTGACGCGGTAGCCGGAAGACTTGATCATCTCGTCGCGCCGACCAATGAAGTAGAGAAAGCCTTCAGCATCCATGCGCACGGTATCGCCGGAAAACACGGCGTACTCGGGCAGCTGCAGGCCGGGCTGGCGGCCTGGTGCGTCGGCAGCCAGCAGCTTGTAGCGTTCTGCGGTTTTCTCCGCATCGTTCCAATAACCCATGCCGACCAACGCGCCACGGTGCACCAGCTCGCCGGGTTCATCCGGCGCACAAGGGCTGCCGTCTTCCCGCAGCACCAAGATTTCGGCGTTCGGAATGGCTTTGCCGATGGAGTCCGGGCGGCGGTCCACCTCGGCGGGTGGCAGATAGGTGGAGCGGAAGGCCTCGGTCAGGCCGTACATCAGAAACGGTAGGCTTTGCGGCACGCGCTGGCGCAGCAGGTCCAGGGTTTCTCGCGGCATCCGGCCGCCGGTATTAGCAAAGTAGCGCAGCTTGGCGCCAATCTCGGCGGGCCACTCCAGCTGGGTCAGCTGGATGTACAGCGGGGGCACGGCGGTCAGGCCGGTCACGCCTTCGCGGGCCATGGCTTTCAGCACATCGCGCGGCATCAGGTAGTTCAACAGCACCACGCGGGCGCCCACATGGAAGGCCGTGGTCAACTGGCTGAAGCCCGCGTCAAACGACAAAGGCAAGGCAGCTAATAAGGTGTCAGCGTTTGTATTCTCTAGGTAGCTTGCTACACTTTTTGCACCAGCCACCATATTCCGGTGCGATAGGACCACGCCCTTGGGTTTGCCGGTGCTACCCGAGGTGTAGAGGATGGCCGCCATGTCGGTGTCTATCACCCGGTGACCTGCGCGGGACTCAGCCGCCAAAAAGTCCGCCCAGGCCGTATGCGGCAGTGCCGGCGCAGGTTGCGGCACGGCATCGGTCACCACGACGTGGCGCAGATCCGGGCAGTCGCCCAGCACACCAGCCAGCAAGGCCAGCCGCTCCGGCGAAGTCACCAGCACCCGCACATTGCAGTCTTGCAAGATGAAAGCCACCTGCTCGGGCTTGAGCAGCGGGTTCAGTGGCACGAATACCGCGCCCGCCGCCGGCGCACCAAAGCTGGCGACCACGGTTTCAAAACGCTTCTCCAGATAGATCGCCACCCGCTCGCCCCGGCCAATGTCCAGCGCCATCAAACCGGCCGCAAACTGGGACACGGCAGTCTGCAGCTCGCCATAGGCCATGGACACGGCGCCATAGGTCAGCGCCTTATCCAGAGGAGCCCGCTGTGCCGCACAGGCTATGAGTTCATGCAAAAGTGTGGATTCACGCATAGGAATGGGGCTGGAGCCGTGGAAACAGGGAGTCGCAAAAGTATCTCACAGCACCTGGGCCATACGCGGCGGCCATCTGCAATTGGCGCCGCCTAAAATGCGCCCTACTTTTAGCCAAACACAACAGGGGTTCCCATGGATGTCACACAGGAGGTCAAGCTGGTTCTGGACGAGATTCTGAGCCTGAATGGCCGCAGCGCTGCCTTTACCCGCGAAACCCATTTGCTCGGAGCGATTCCCGAACTGGACTCCATGGCCGTGGTGTCCTTGATCACCCGCCTGGAAGAGCATTTTGGCCTGACGGTGGACGACGACGACATGGATGGCTCCACCTTTGCCACCGTAGGCAGCCTGGCCGACTTCGTCAGCGAAAAACTCGCGGCCTAAGACCGGCCTGGCCCGATGAACGCTTTTTTCCTGCCTGGTACATCCGGCCGGCGATATTGCATTTTTCACCCTGCACAGGGCGACATCACACGGGGCCTGGTGGCCTATGTGCATCCTTTTGCCGAGGAGATGAACAAATCCAGGCGCATGGCAGCTTTGCAGGCGCAGGCCCTGGCCGCCGAAGGCTATGCCGTGCTGCAACTGGATTTGCGTGGCTGTGGAGATAGCTCCGACGATTTTGGCGATGCCAGCTGGCAGGACTGGGTGGACGACGTGGCCCAGGCATGCCAATGGCTGCGCCGCCAGGCCGATGCACCTTTGTGGCTGTGGGGCCTGCGTGCGGGCTGCCTGCTGGCCGCCCAAGCCGCACAGCAACTGGACGGCCCCTGCAACTTTCTATTTTGGGCGCCTACGCCTGCAGGCAAGCCGCTGCTGCAACAATTCATGCGCCTGAAAGCGGCTGGCGACATGGCCGATGGCAATGCCAAAGCCGCCATGGAGGCCCTGCGCCAACAACTGGCAGCTGGCTCGGCGGTGGAAATTGCCGGCTACACGCTGTCCGCTGCACTGGCCTCGGGCCTGGAGCAAGCCAGCCTGGCACCGCCGCACCATCCAGGCCGGTTGGAATGGCTGGACCTGTCCACCAAGCCGGACGCTACGCTTCCGCCTGCTGCTGCCAAGCCCTTGCAGGCCTGGCAGGCCGCAGGCTTTGCGGTCCGTAGCCAGGTCGCCATGGGCCCGGCTTTCTGGCAAACCAGCGAAATCGAAGAGGCGCCGGCTCTGCTCAGCGCCACCCTGGCAGCCCTGTCTGCGCCCGCGCCATGAAGCCAACTGAACACGCTTTGCTGATTCCCCGCCCCACCAGCACTCTGGTGGGCGTGCTGAGCCTACCGGCCCAACCAGCATCAACCGCCGTGGTCGTGGTGGTGGGCGGTCCCCAGTACCGCGTAGGCAGTCACCGCCAGTTCGTGCTGTTGGCCCGACGGCTGGCGGCCGCAGGATATGCCGTGCTGCGCTTTGATTACCAGGGCATGGGTGACAGCAGCGGGTCTGCGGTAGATTTTCTGGCGGCCACGCCGGATATTGCAGCAGCCGTCCAGGCGCTACAGGACCGTGTGCCCCAGGCAAAAAATATTGTTCTGTGGGGATTGTGTGACGCAGCTTCGGCGGCGCTCTTGTATGTGCAGAAAACCCAAGATCGACGCGTGACCGGCCTTTGCCTGCTGAACCCCTGGGTGCGGTCCGAAACCAGCCTGGCACGAACCCAGGTCAAACACTATTACCTTCAGCGCGTGATGCAGCCCGCGTTCTGGAGCAAACTTCTCAGCGGCAAGGTTGCCCTGGGCGCCGTCAACGGCCTTGTACAAAACATACGCACCGCCTTTTCAGCAGCGAGTCCGGCGCAGACCGCCAACGCCCCGTTTCAGCAACGCATGGCCAGTGCCTGGAAGGGCTTCTCCGGCCCCATACTTTTAGTCTTAAGCGGAAACGATTTCACGGCCAAGGAGTTCCTAGAATATGCTGCCGCAGATACGGCTTGGTCTGGCGCATTCGAATACACCCAGTTGGTGCGCCACGACCTACCGGACGCAGACCACACTTTTTCCAATGCGGTGGCGCAAACCCAGGTAGAAAACATGACGCTCGACTGGCTTTCCACACACACAGACAGTCAAAAGCAGACCCCATCGGACAGGAGCAAGGCGTGACGCAATCGGTAAAGAGAACCATGCCATTGCTGCTGGCACTGCTATGCGTATGTACTACTGGCACGGCCTTGGCTCAGCAAGCCGGTGGTGAAGACTGCGGATCACTCACCAACGCCTTTGGACCTTACGACTACCGGGTGGAGCGGGGCAACAACCTGAGCCTGGTGGAGGGCGCCCACTTCACGCCGCCCGTGGAAGCGCTCATTAAGGGCAACGCCGGCTACATCGGCGGCGATCTGGATTACACGCTGCGTGCATTCCCCAACCACCATCGCGCGCTGATGTCCGTCATGCGTTACGGGGAGAAGCTGAAAAAGCCGCACCCCTCGGACCTGCGGTATTCCGTGGAGTGCTATTTCGAACGCGCCGTCCGCTTCCGCTCGGATGACGGCATCGCGCGTATGCTGTATTCCATGTTTCTGGCCAAAGGCAACCGTGCTCCAGAGGCGATCAAACAACTGGACATTGCAGCAGGCAATGCCGAGAAGCAGGACAACCCCTTCACCCACTACAACCTAGGTCTGAATTACATGGACCTGAAGGAATATGCCAAAGCCGAAGAGCAAGCCCACAAAGCGTATGCAATGGGATTTTTGCAGCCTGAGCTGAAAGATCGCCTCAAAGCCCTGGGGAAGTGGACCGATATGGCTGCCGACAATCCCGACAGCAGCGCCTCCGCACCGGCAGAAGCAGCCAGTGCAGCTACTACGCAACCCTAGAAAGCGCATTTCTTGCGTTCCGCCTCCCAACCCGTACCCCCCCATCGGCCTGCATTGCCGCGTGGCCCGGTGCTGGACTGGTCCAGTTTCCAACGCGTGGATGCGCCTGGCGTACCCAGCATTGAAAGCCTGCCCCACACCGCATTCACGACCAGCGGACGAGCTGCCATTTACCAAGCGCTGCTACAACTCGACCTGCCCGCTGGCAGCACGGTGCTGGTACCCACCTACCACTGCCCCACCATGGTGGCGCCGGTGCTGCTGGCCCACCTGGAAGTCGCGTATTTCGGCCTGCTGCCGAATGGACTGCCCGACCTTGCCAACATCCCTGCCGAGCAGGCAAAAAGAAGCCAGGCCATGCTGGTATCCCATTACTTCGGCCTGGCCAAATCCTTGGCCGATGTGCGCAACTGGTGCGACGCCCATGGCATTGCACTGATAGAAGATTGCGCACATTGCTACTTCGGTGAAGCCGGGGAAAGAACCGTAGGTGCCTGGGGCGACTTTTCCACGGCAAGCCTATCCAAATTCTTACCCGTGCCCGAAGCCGGGCTGCTGGCATCAACGCTGCACCCCATCAAGCCCATGGCCTTGGCCAAACCGAGTTTGAAGTCCCAAATCAAAGGCTGGGTTGACGTCATCGAGCTGGCAACACGCTACCAACGCCTGGCGGGCATACGCCCAGTGCTGGCATCGTTGTTCAAACTCAAGAACTCGCGCAGCCCACAGGCCCAGGCACTCACGGAAGTGCCTGCCCCCGCTAGGGAGGCCAATATGATGCGCGACTGCGATATGAATCGCATTAGCCAGACACCCTTGTGGGCCTCCATGGCCCTTAAATCCATGCTGCCACGAGGTCGCATCATTGCGCGGCGTCAGCGTAACTTCAACCGCTACGCCCCCTATTTTGCAAATACACCGGGTGCACGCCCACTATTTGCCGATCTTCCTGCCACCGCAGAGCGTGCTGCGCCCTATGTGTTTCCGCTTTGGGTGGATAAACCTGAAGCGGTCTACCAGGCCCTGCGCCAAATGGAATTGCCGGTATTCCGCTGGGACCGTATCTGGCCTGGGACTCCAACCATTGCAGGCGATGTAGGTCTGCAATGGAGCCACCACGTGCTGCAGTTGCTGTGCCACCAGGATCTGGACGATGCAGACATCGACCGCACAGCGCAGGCCATTCTGCAGCTGCTGCGAAACAGCAGCGACTGAACACGCCCGCTTACCTATTACCCCCTACTCCATGCAATCCTCTCCCCTCCAATGGCAAAACCTGCCCGCTAGCGACCTGCAAAAAACCGTCAGCCTGCGCACCGAGTGGGACCGCTTGAACCAGGAGCGCAGCAACCTGCCCTTCATGACGGCCGACTCCATCCAGTTGGCCATCCAGATATTCGGCGCTGGCAACGAACGGTTATTGGTCGCCCGGCAGTCCAACAGCCTGGTCGCCATGCTGATCGTGGTGCCCGCAGGGCGTTTCCAATGGCGAACCTTCCAGCCGTCCCAGCTACCGCTGGGCGCCTGGGTGGCCTCCAGCAGTCTCACTGCTTCGGAGCTGGCGAGCAGCGTGTGCCATGGCCCGCTGGGCCTGTGCCTGGGCTTTTCGCTGACGCAGGTCGATCCATTGCTGGCACCACGCGAGGCCGAGCTGTCCGACACCAAACCCATGGACTACATCGATACCGGCTGGATCGATATTGCCGGCAGCTATGACGACTACTGGGCTGCACGCGGCAAAAACCTGCGGCAGAACATGCGCAAGCAACGTAACAAGCTGGCGGCCGAAGGTGTGGTCACCGAAATGCGCAGCTTTACCGCACCGGAGGACATGGCAGACGCTATCGCCCGCTATGGCGTATTGGAAAGCGCTGGCTGGAAGGCCGGCAAGGGCACGGCCATCCACCCCGAGAACGACCAAGGGCGTTTCTACATACAGTTGTTGCAAACCGCCGCGCGCCAAGGCGGCGCCATAGTGTTCGAATACCTCTTCAATGGGAAAACCGTGGCCTTGAACCTGTGCCTGCAACGCGCAGGCATGCTGGTGATCCTGAAAACCACCTACGACGAAAGCATACAAGCCTACTCCCCGGCCTTTTTACTGAGCCAGGACGTGCTGGAGAAGTTGTTCGCCGAGGGCCAGATCCACCGGCTGGAATACTACGGCCGCATGATGGAGTGGCATACCCGCTGGACCGAAAACCAGCGCGGCCTGTACCACTTGACCAGCTACCGCTGGCCCTGGTTAAAGAGTCTGGCGGAGCGCCGGCGCCAAATGCAGACTAACGCTGCAACGCCAGCGCCTGCCACTGAGCCCCCCGCCAAGGCAGCCGCAACGGCCGAGTAGGAGCGCCATGATCACGGTCATCATCCCTTACTACCAGCGAGAGGCTGGCATTCTGGCCAAGGCCCTGGCCAGCGTCGCCGCGCAGCAGCCTGCAGGCATGCCCATACAGGTACTAGTGGTAGACGACGCCTCGCCGGTACCGGCAGAACCCGAGGTCGAAGCCGTCGGAGCATTCAGCAGCCAGGTGCGGATCATCAAGCAACCCAATGGCGGCCCGGGAGCAGCGCGCAACACTGGCATAGACCACGCCCTTGCCGGCACCCGCTACATCGCATTTCTGGATTCGGACGACATCTGGTCCAACGACCATCTGGCGCGCGCTGCGGCTGCGCTGGGCTCGGGTTACAGCTTTTATTTCGCCGACCACTTCCAGCTGGGGGCCACCGTAGGCGCATTTGCCCGCGCAGGCCGCATCCAGCCAGACAAGCACCCGCAGCTAGCCGATACCTTCCCCGGCCTGCACGCCTACCAGGGCGATTTGCTGGACCAGATCATCCGAGGCAATGTGATCGGCACCTCCACCGTCGCGTACGACCTGCAAAAGTTTCCAGACAAGCGCTTCAAGGTCGAATTCACCAACGCCGGTGAAGACTATCTTTTCTGGATGGACATCGCCCATAGCGGCGCCAAAGTGGCTTTCTCCAGCACCTGCGAGGCGCATTATGGGCGCGGCGTCAACATCTTTGCCGGCACCGGCTGGGGCACCGAAAAACATCTGCTGCGCCTGCACAACGAAATCAAGTACCAAAAGCTGACCTGCGAACTGTTCCCGGTCACAGCACTCCAGCGCGCCCACATCAACGCCTGCCTGGCCAGGCTGCGCAAGGCTTTTGCCAGCGATCTGCTGCACAGGGTGGCGCACCGCAAAAAGATCCCCATAGGACTGTTGTGGCGGCATATGAAGCTAGACCCGCTGAGCTTCTTGCTCATGCCGTTCTCGCTAGCGAGCGGGCTGCTCCAGCGCGGCAAGAGCTGAGTGCGACTGGAACTTGAGCGCGCACCCCGCTGCTATCAAACTCGTAGCTAGTCCCGCCCAATATACCTGCGCTAAACCGTATTTTGAGCTGATAAATCCGCCCAACAAAGCACCCAGCACACCAGGGCAACCATAGAGCCCAGCACGGTGTACAGCGCCTGGCCACGGCCACGCAAGCGGCCCGGAAAATAGTGCGAAAGCAGTGCAATGCAGGCACCGTGGTGGGCTGCGAACGTCAGGGCATGCAGGGTCTGGGCCAGCACCAATACCCATACCACGTGGGCGCTGCTGGCCGTCAAAACCATGCGCAGAGCCATCGCAAGCCCCGCAAACATCAGCCAGCGCGGCAGGCTGAAGTGGGGCAACCACCGGCTCTGCGTGAAAAACCAGGTCACCTCGGCCACGACTGACACCGCCCACAGCAAGCCTATGGTGGTCTTGCTATAGCCCAGCGCATCCAGGTACAGCGAGAAAAACACATTGATGCCGGTATGCGACAGCACCTGGAAAAAGCAGCTGACGAACATCCAGCGCACCGCCCGCTGGCGCAGGATTGGCCAGATCGGCGGACGTGGCTGCTGGGTGTGCACGGCCTCCTTGGTGTTCGGCATCCAGGCGCTGCTGGCCAGCAGCACCAGCAAGCTCAGCCAGGTCACGCCCGGAAACCCCTGCATGCCAAACCGGTCAAACCACATGCCACACAGCAGAACCGACAGCATGAAACCCAGCGAACCCCACAGGCGCACACGCCCATAGCGCTGGGCATTGAAGCCGCCGTCGCGGCTGACTAGCTCCGCCATGGCGGCTTCGCTCATCGGCGTCATGGAGCTGGTGTGGGTGTACAGCAGCAGCAACACGGCACCCAGCCAGACCAGGCCCCAGTTCAGCGCCAGCCCCAAAGACACCATCAGTGCCGCCAGGGCGCAGTAGCGCAACAATGCCACCCGTTCACCCGTATGGTCACTCAAAGCGCCCCAGCCGTAGGGTGCAAACAAGCGCGTCGCAGCCTGGATGGAGGTCAGCATCGAAATGGTGACCAAACCCAGGCCCTGGCTCTTGAGCCACAGCGGCAGGTAAGAGGTAAAAAACCCGGCATGCGCAAAATAGCAGGCCGAAAACACGGCAAACGGCGCTAGCTGGCGGCGACCCACCAGCCCTGCGGCTGCCGTGACGGACATTAGCCGGCCGTCGACGCTATCGGGCCTACCGCCTGCACCACGTCAGCGTTCTGGGCCCGCTGGCGCAAGGCATGCTCCATCACCACCAAGGCCAGCAATGCCTCCACGATAGGTGTGGCACGGATGCCTACGCAGGGGTCGTGGCGTCCTTTGGTGACCACCTCGGTAGACACCCCTTGCGTGTCGATGGACTCGCGCGGCGTGATGATGGAACTGGTGGGCTTGATGGCAATCGACACTTCCAGGTCCTGCCCGGTGCTGATACCACCCAGAATGCCGCCTGCGTTATTGCTGCGGAAACCCTGGGGCGACAGCGAATCGCCATGCATGCTGCCACGCTGGGCCACACTCGCAAAACCGGCACCAATTTCCACGCCCTTGACAGCATTCAGGCCCATCATGGCGAAGGCGATATCGGCGTCCAGCTTGTCGTACAGCGGTTCGCCCAGGCCGACTGGCACGCCAGAGGCAGTGACACGGATGCGTGCGCCGCAAGAGTCGCCGGCCTTGCGCAGCGCGTCCATATAGTCTTCCAGCGCCGATACATCGGCCACCGGGGCAAAAAACGGGTTGTTCGGCACATGCTCCCAGCTCTCGAAAGGGATAGCCAGATCGCCCACCTGCGTCATGCAGCCGCGAAACACCACGCCGTACTTTTCGGCAAGCCATTTTTTGGCGACCGCACCCGCAGCCACCGTGGGTGCCGTCAGGCGGGCCGACGAACGACCACCGCCACGCGGATCGCGGATGCCGAACTTGTGCCAGTAGGTGTAGTCGGCGTGGCCGGGGCGAAAGCTCTGCGCGATGTTTTGATAGTCTTTGCTGCGCTGGTCGGCATTGCGGATCAACAGCGCAATCGGCGTACCGGTGGTCTTGCCCTCAAAGACGCCGCTGAGGATTTCCACCGCGTCCGGCTCGTTGCGCTGGGTCACGTGGCGACTGGTGCCTGGGCGTCGGCGGTCCAGATCGGTCTGGATGTCCGCCTCGGTCAAGGCCATGCCCGGGGGGCAGCCGTCGATCACGCAGCCAATGGCTGGGCCGTGGGATTCACCAAAATTGGTGACTGCGAATAAGTTTCCAAAAGTATTGCCGCTCATAGCGCGGGATTATCCCCGACTACGGAGGTGGGAACGGTTCATGCTTAGTCGGCCACACACCAATGCAGGTGTCCGTGCATATTTTCAAGGAGAGGCCCATGCTGCAAGCAACCACTACCAATTTCTCACATGTCAAACCCGGCGACACCGATTACGTGCAAGGCGGCTTGCGCGATTTCTTCTTGTACCGCGATCTGGGCATCGCCGAGGCTACGCACGGAAAAGTGATTGCGCACCTGGTCAAGGCGAATATGGCTCCAGAAAAGGGCACGGGCTGGCACCGACATGAAGCGGATTTTCAAATCGTCATCATGCTCAAGGGCTGGGCCCGCTTCATGTATGAAGACAAGGAAACCCTGGTGCAGGCCGGCGACTGCGTGCACCAACGCCCCGGCATACGGCACTACCTGTTCGACTATTCGCCGGACATGGAATACCTGGAAATCGTCTCGCCCGCCGACTTCAAGTCGATTGACGTCGAGCCGGTGTGCGCCATTCCCGACCCGACGCCCTGGAACTAGAACACTTTTTTAAAACTCTGCATCCAGCTCGTCGATATCGTCGGGCTCCTGCAGCGCGGCTGTTATCCACTCCTGCATCGCGGGCAAGGCCATGATGCGCTGGCAGTAGGCACTGCACACGGGGTCCAGTGCCACGCTATAGGTGAGGAAACGCGTCACCACCGGCGCGTACATGGCGTCCGCCAGAGTGACCTGGGCACCAAAGAGGTAGGGGCCACCATAGTTGGCCAAGCACTCTTTCCAGATCTCCACGATGCGGTCTATATCGCTCTGGGCACGCGACCATATCTTGAAGTCCGCGAAATGGGCTTTCAAATTCATGGGCAAAGCCGTACGCAAGGATGCAAAGCCCGAATGCATTTCTCCGCAAATCGCCCGGCAATGCGCTCTGGCCGCAGCATCCGCAGGCAATAGCCCGGCTTTAGGCTTGATCTCGTTCAGGTATTCACCTATCGCCAGCGTGTCCCACACCTTGATCTTGTTGTGCACCAGCGATGGCACCAGCATGGAGGAAGACATCAGCAGCATCTCTGCCTTCATGGCGGGATCGTCAGGCGACACTACCTGCTCCTCAAAATCCAGGCCAGCAAATTTGGCCATCAACCAACCGCGCAAAGACCAGGCACCGTAGTTTTTACTGCTGATGGTCAACTCGGCTTTGCGCATAGATGCTCCTTATGTGTTGGGTTGTTTGAGCAAGGGCTGTGCCAGAGATCGGCGCCGATATTTACCGAACGTAACAAGCACATGAACTACATATGGCCCATAACTTGCCTGCGTAACTTTGTCCCTCTGACCCCCACACAAAAAACATGCTGTACCAGGCCTACCAACTCCAGTCCGATTGGATGTCGCCGCTGCGGCTCATGGCCCAAAGCGCCGCCGCAGCACTATGGTTCAACGATACCGAGGGCAGTCCGGTGCGCCGTATTGCGGCCGCATGCGACGTGTTTTCACGCATACGGCTGACCCACACCCGTCCCAGCTACGACATCCACACGGTGCAGGTGGCAGGGCGCGACGTGACCGTCGCCGAAGAAACCGTGCTCAGCCTGCCGTTTGGCAGCCTCTTGCATTTCAAAAAAATCGATGCCGATCTGCAGACCCCACAGCCCCCCGTGCTGCTGGTAGCGCCTCTGTCCGGCCACTTTGCCACGCTGCTGCGTGAAACCCTGCGCACCCTGCTGCAGGACCACGACGTCTACATCACAGACTGGCACAACGCCCGCGATGTCGCACTGAGCCACGGTGCCTTCACGCTGGACGACTACGCCGCGCATATGATCCGGTTCATTGAAACCATAGGCCCGGGTTCGCACGTCATTGCCGTCTGCCAACCCTGTGTGGCCGCCCTGGCCGCTACCGCAGTAATGGCGGAGGACGACAACCCCTGCCAGCCGCGCAGCCTGACCCTGATGGCCGGGCCTGTGGACTGCCGCATCAACCCCACGGGCGTCAACACGCTGGCCACCAGCAAGCCGATTGAGTGGTTCGAGCAAAACCTGATCACCCACGTACCCCTGCCGCACAAGGGCTTTATGCGCCGGGTCTACCCCGGCTTCATACAGCTCAGCGCGTTTTTGAGCATGAACCTGGACCGCCATAAGCAGCAGTACAAAGACATGTACAAATACCTGTTGGATGGCGAACTGGACAAGGCCGAAACCATACGCAAGTTCTACGACGAATACCTGGCGGTGAACGACCTGCCCGCAGAGTTCTATCTGGAAACCGTGGAGAAAGTATTCCAGACCTATGACCTGCCGCGCGGCGTGCTGACCTACCAAGGACGCACCGTCAAGCCAGAGGCCATCCGTCGCACCGCCCTGATGACCGTGGAAGGCGAGCGCGATGACATTTGCTCTGTCGGCCAGACCATGGCCGCACAAGATCTGTGCACCAGCATCCGCCCCAGCAAGCGGGTTCACCACATCCAGACGGGTGTGGGCCACTATGGCGTGTTCAGCGGCAAGAAATGGAACCAGCAAATCTATCCGCGCGTGCGCGACATGATTTACGCAAACCAACTCTGAACGCAAAAAAGCCCGGCTAGCCGGGCTTTTTTAATGGGGTAGCTGCGCTTATTTGGCGTCTGTCTCTTCGTCATCGCCTGCGGGCCAATCGCGAATGTAGGCTTTTAGCATCTTGTTCTCAAAATTCTGGCTGTCCACCACGGCCTTGGCCACGTCGTAGAAGCTGATAACCCCCATCAACATCTTCTGGTTCATCACCGGCATGTAACGGGCATGACGGTCCAGCATCATGCGGCGCACCTCGTCCAGTTCGGTCTCTGGCGTGCACGTCAGGGGGTGGTCGTCCATGGCGGTGCGCACCAGCGTGCTGCCAATGGAGCCGCCGTTTTTCACCAGTTGCTGAATGACTTCACGGAAGGTCAGCATGCCGACCAGATCGCCATGGGACATCACCACCAGCGAGCCCATATCCTTCTCGGCCATTACGCTCAGGGCACCAGACAAAAGCTCATCAGGATTGGCGGTGTAGAGCGTATTGCCTTTCACACGCAGGATATCGCTAACTTTCATGGTGTTCTCCTCGTAACTCGGTGGGGTTGGATAGCTGCAATATAGCCCACAATGGCCCAGCAGAATGTATGGATTACGTTTAAAAAACGTGCCCGCAGCACGTATTTTCTGCACGCGGCATAGCGCAACCGCCTGCCACGGACCAAGCAGGAAATCCCAAAACTTCGTACAGCTTCTTACACTTTATGAAGCAAAGGCGGCCAACCCCAAGCCGGGGCTGTAGCGCAACACCAAATGCTGCAGCGCAGCACGACCGTTAAAATCGCGGCATGCCCTATTACCTCGCCAAAGCCCCCTACTGGATCACCCGTTTTGGTGAAATGGGCATCGTGCTGCCCATGGCTGCGGTGTTGGCGGTATGGATGGTGGCATCTACCCGCTCGCTGCGCCCGGTATTGGGCTGGCTGGTGCCGCTGGGCCTGGCCATCGCGGTCACCACAGCTTCAAAGATCGCCTTCATAGGCTGGGGCCTGGGCATTGCGGCACTGGACTTCACCGGCTTCTCGGGCCACGCCATGTTCTCCGCCGCCATTTACCCGGTGCTGGCCTATACCCTGACAGCACATGCGCGCAACGCACGCACCGTGCACCTGGCCGTCATCGGTGGCTACGCACTGGCCCTGCTGATCGCCTGGAGCCGGGTCCACATCCAGGTGCATTCCTGGTCCGAAGTGGTGTCCGGTTTTGTGCTGGGCGCCAGCGCCAGCGCCTGGACCATCTGGCGCAGCCAGTACACCCACCACGGCATGCCGGGGCGCTGGGCACTACTGGGCGCGGTCGCCTGGCTCAGCATCATGCCCCTGCAGGCAGCACCATCCCGCTCTCACGATATGGTGACCCGGCTGGCGCTGGAACTGGCCTCGCACGACAGCCCTTTCCGCCGTGCAGACATGCACAAAGCGGGGGACAAAGCCCCCTAAGCACGTCACCTAGCACAGCTAAACTGGCCGTCCCTTTTGTCGTCACATGACGGGACAGCCTCCATGAAAACTCGTTCCTGGCGCCTCTTCGCCGCCCTGCTTGCCATCGTTGCCGCCGTGGCTGCTGGCGTTGCTTGGTATCTGTCACAACCGTCCACGCCCAGCCGCGTGGATGTGGGCAGCGCAGAACCCTTTGCCTGGGTGGACTGCAAGGCCCGGCTGCTGGACGGCTCCCCGGCCCTGGCCGTGATGTTCACCCAGCCCCTGGCGCGTTCGCAGGACTGGGCCAAGCTAATCAAAGCCACCGAAGGCGACAAACCCGAAAGCGCCCGCCCGGTGGATGCACGCTGGGTGCTGGGCGACAACCCGCGCGTGCTCTACCTGCCATTTGCCACACCCGACCGCACCTACAACATCGCGCTCAGCGAGGGCCTGACAGCCGCTGCCGGCGGCACCCTGGGCGCGGCACACAGCTGCAGCGTGAAGAGCGAGGCCATGCCCGAATCCTTCTACTTCGCCAGCAAAGGCATCGTGCTGCCCGCAGGGCAGAACGGCGGCCTGCCGGTGGTCACCATCAACACCCCCGAGGTAGACGTGCAGTTCCTGCGCGTGAATGCGGATGCGCTCCCCGCCTTCCTGGAGCAAGTCGGTGGCCGGCCAGACCGCCGCAACCATAGCGACGAAGAAGAAGGTGACTACGACTACGGCTACCAAGACCCCGGCACCAAACTCAAGGGCACGGTAGGCGGCTACCAGTTGGACAAGCTGCGAGAGATGTCCAGCAGCGTCTACATGTCACGCTTCACCACCGATGCACGGCCGAATCGGCGCAACGTCAGCTTCCTGCCAGTCGAGAAGATCAAGGAACTGCAAGAGCCCGGCGTCTACGTGGCGGTGATGAACACGCCTGGCCGCTTTGGCTGGGACTTCCAGGTCACCTACTTTTACGTGACCGACATCGGCCTGCATGTGCGCCGCCATGCCGAGCAGACCGACGTGTTCACCACCTCGCTGAAAAGCGGCGAAGCCCTACGCGGTATCGAGCTCACCCTGATCGATGAAAACGGCAAGAACCTGGCCCAGGTCAACACCGACGGTGACGGCCACGCCGTGCTAGATGGCCGCACCGACAAAGGCCGCGCCATCGTCGCCCGCAAGGGCAAGGAAATGTCGGTCATCGCCCTGCGCGACCCGGCGCTGGACCTGTCGGAATACGACGTAGGCGGCTACCCCTCGCGCAACCAAAAGCTCTTCGTCTACGCCGGGCGCGACCTGTACCGCCCGGGCGAGCAATTCACCGTGTCCGTGCTGGCCCGTGATGCCGATGGCAAACCCCTGCCCGCCCCCCTCCCCGCTTCTCAGGCCGGCGGCGCCCTACCCATCACCCTGGTGCTAAAACGGCCAGACGGCGAAAGCGTGTCCACCCAGATCGTGCGCCCGTCCACCAGCGGCACGGCCTACTACCAACAGGCGCTGAACCTGCCAGCCGACGCCCCCACTGGCCGCTGGCTGCTGGAGGCCCGCGTAGACCCCGCCGCCAAGCGGCCCGACGCCGCCTGGAGCTTCCAGGTCGAAGAGTTCCTGCCCGAACGCATGAAGCTGGACCTGAAAGCCCCCGACGCCGTGCTGCAAGACAAGGCCGCGCTGACGGTGCAGGTTGAAGGCAACTATCTCTACGGCGCCCCCGCCGCCGGCAACCGCCTGCTGGCCAGCCTGGCCGTCGAGCGCCTGCGCGTGGCCCTGCCGCAAACTTGGCCCGGCTTCATCTTTGGCGACATCGCCGACGACAGCGCCAAGAAGCGCCAGGACCTGGGCGAAAACGCCCTGGACGACGCCGGCAAGGCCGAGGTCGATGTACCGCTGGAGTTAAGCGAGCGCAGCTCGCCCATGCAGGTGCGCGCCAGCTTCAGCCTGCTGGAATCGGGCGGCCGCCCGGTGGTGCGCTCCATCGAACGCGCCTGGTGGCCCGCCGCCGAGCTGGTCGGCATACGCCCCCTGTTTGACCGCGACATCGCCGCCGAGGGCGGCCTGGCCGAGTTCGAGCTGGCCCGCGTCAACACCCAGGGCAAGTTCGTGCCCGCCAAGGGCCTGCAGATCCGCCTGCTGCGCGAGGAACGCCAGTGGTACTGGCGCTACGACGACAACCGGGGCTGGAACAGCGGCTACCACGAGGAAGAAGAACTCATCGAGGCCCGCAGTATCAACCTGGCCGCCCTCAGCAAGATCGCCCTGCCCGTCAAATACGGCCGCTACCGCCTGGAGATCAACGACCCGACCACCGGCCAGACAGCGCGCTACCGCTTCTACGCCGGCTGGGGCGCCCAAGACGCCGACGACATGGGCAACCGCCCCGACCGCGTGGGCCTGAAGCTGGAAGGCGCACCGTTCAAGGCCGGTGACCGCGCCAAGCTGACCATCACCCCGCCACACGACGGCGAAGCCCTGGTCACCGTGGAAGGCGACCGCGTGCTGTACCAAAAGCGCGTCAGCGTCAGCGCCAGCGGTACTTCCATCGAGATCCCGGTAGACCCGGCCTGGAACCGGCACGACCTGTACATAGGCGTAGTGGCCTTCCGCCCTGGCAGCCAGGGCGACCGGATCACCCCGGCGCGTGCCCTGGGCCTGGTGCACCTGCCGCTGAACCGCGATGCACGCAAGCTCAAACTCGCCATCACGGCACCGGCCAAAACCGTGCCCGAGCAAAAAGTGCCCGTGAAGCTCAAGCTGACCGATGCCGCCGGCAAGCCCCTCAAGGCCGGCCAGGCCATGGTCACCCTGTCCGCCGTGGACGTGGGCATTCTCAACATCACCCGCTACGCTACGCCCAACCCGGTGGACTTCTTCTTCGGCAAGCACCGCTATGACGCCGACCTGCTGGACATCTACGGCAAGCTGATCGAGAAGATGGACGGCAACCAGGCCAAGCAACGCTTCGGCGGCGACGCCAGCAAGCGCGACACCCAAAGCATGCCGCGCAAGGTGCGCCTGGTAGACCTGTTCAGCGGCCCGGTGCAACTGGACGCCAATGGTGAGGCCACCATCCCGCTGGACCTGCCCGACTTCAACGGCACGCTGCGCCTGATGGCCGTGGCCAGCACGCCCGACAGCTACGCCAGCGCCGACGCTGAAATGGTGGTCGCCGCCCCGCTGGTGGCCGAGCTGTCCATGCCGCGCTTCATCGCCCCCGGCGACGTGGCCACCATCGCGCTGGACGTAACCAACCTCTCCGGCAGCCCGCAAGAGGTCAAAGTGCAGATCGAAGCCAGCAGCCCGCTGAAGATCACCGGCGCCCAGGCCCCGGTGAAGCTGGCCGACAAGCAGCGCAGCATCCTGCGCTACACGGCCGAGGCTACCGACGCCTACGGCTTGGCGCCCATCAAGCTCACCGTTACCGCCGGCAAGCTGAAGGTGGTGCGCGAAGCCGCGCTGCAGGTGCAGCCCGCCACCCCGCTGGTGCGCGAGCTGCGCCGCGTGCGCGTCGAGCCGGACGGCAGCTACAAGCTAGACCCCGCGCTGGCCGACGCCTTCTGGGCCGGCTCGGCCCGCGTCAGCCTCAGCCTGTCGAACAAGCCGCCCATCGACGTGCGCGCCGCCGTGCAAGGCCTGCTGATGTACCCCTACGGCTGCCTGGAGCAGACCACCAGCAGCGCCTACCCGCTGGTCTTCATCGACGAAGCCGGCGCCACCGCCTACGGCATGAAGCCACTGTCGCGCGAAGAGCGCGCCAAGCGCCTGGACGTGGCCTTTGGCCGACTAGCCGGCATGCAGCAGCCGCAAGGTGGCTTCGGCCTGTGGGCCGCCAGCAGCCCCTACGAGGCCTGGCTCAGCGCCTACGTCACCGGCTTTCTGCAGGACGCGCACGACGCCGGTTTTGCCGTGCCTGAAACCATGCAGACCCGCGCGTTGAACTCGTTGCTGGAGCAGTTCCAGAAAGCCCCCGGTCTGCAGACCAAACCGCCCAAGGACATCCACCGCGATGCCCAGGGCCGCGTGGCCGACTACCGCGAGGTCGAGGCTCTGCGCATGGCCCACCAGCGCCTGTCCGAAGCCGCCCACGCCGGCTACATCCTGGCGCGCGCACAAAAAGCCCCGCTGGCCACGCTGCGCACCCTGTTCGACGACTACCGCAGCAACGCCCGCTCGCCCCTGGTGCTGGTGCACCTGGGCCTGGCCCTGCAGCTTATGGGGGATGAGACCCGCGCCAAGACTGCCTTCGACGAAGCCCTGAAGCTGGACTACGGCATCAACCCCGCCAACAACGGCTACTGGGGCGAATGGCTGGGCGACTACGGCTCGCGCGTGCGCGACAAGGCCATGGCCTACGCCCTGCTGCTGCGCCACAAGGTCAGCCATCCACAGCGTGAAAACCTGCTGCTGGACCTGGCAGCCGACTTCGACAAGCGCCAGTACTACTCCACCCAGGAAAAGCTGGCCCTGTTCCTGGCAGCCCGCGCCGCTGGTGGCGCAGGTGACCAAGCCTGGACGGCCAGCCTGCAAACCGGAGCCACCAGCGAAAACCTCAGCAGCAAGACCACCGAGCTGCGCAGCTTCGACGTGGCCGCGCTTAAACGCGGCATCAGCCTGACCAGCAAGAACAGCGAACCCCTGTTTGTCGAAGTCGCCGCCGAGGGCTACCCCGTCAAGCCCTTGCCGCCGCAAGACGACCGCATCAGCCTGGAGCGCACCTGGTGGTCCACCAGCGGCGCCAAGCTCGACACCCGCCAGTTCAAGACCGGCGACATGGTGGTGGTGCGCCTGCGCGTACAGGCCAAGCAGCGCGTCAAAGACGCGATGGTGATAGACCGCATCCCCGCCGGCATGGAGGTGGAAAACCTCAACCTCAGCCAGGGCGTGCAGGCCAGCGAGTTCACCGTAGAAGGCGTGAACGTGGGCCAGGCCCTGCAGAACGAGCGCATTAAGCACAGCGAGTACCGCGACGACCGCTTCGTGGTGGCCGCCGAGCTGAACGGCAGCAAGCTCGACCTGTTCTACCTGCTGCGCGTGGTCACCCCCGGCAAGTTCGTGATGCCCGCCCCGTTTGCCGAGGACATGTACCGCCCCGACATCCGTGGCGTAGGCAAGCCAGAGGCCGACGTGGTGGTGACGGACCCGCGCGCCAAGTGAGGGCGTTTGCTATCAAAGGAGTAGCTGCTAGCGCAGGCAATATCTGCGCTAGCACCCAATTTCATGGATAACTTTCAGTCCACAGCCCACCCCATGCTGAACAACGCCCTGCGCTACAAACAATGGGCCGACCGCCGCACGCTGGACGCCGTGGCCCAGATCGACGCACAGCGCTTTCCATCGTCCCTAGCCTTTGCCCGCCAGCAGCTGAACCACATGGTCCGGGTGGAAGAATTGTTCCGAGCCCGCCTGCTCAGCCAGTCGGAGCCCCATGCCAGCACCAACAAGGATGCGGTGCCCACCCTGGAGGAGCTGGACCGCAGGCTGTCCGCATCCAACGCCTGGCTGCTGCCCTATGCCGCCGCCCTGTCGCCCGAGCAGCTTGCAGCATCCATCCACTTCCAGTTTGTAGACGGCCAGGCCGGCCGCCTGAGCCGGGAGGAAGCGCTGTTCCACCTGGTCAACCACGGCACCTACCACCGTGGCGCCATAGGCCATGCGCTGGACCTGGCCCAAGCCCCGCGCCCGGCGGATACCTACACCGTCTTCATCCACGCCGCAGAGCCGCAGCGGCGCGAACCGGCCTAGAGGCACCTCGGCGCTAGGTCATGGGGTCAGATCCGAATTGCGCGCACCCTGCCCTTTGGAGCCCACCACGCCCACCCGCATTTCGGCTCTGACCCCAGGGCCGGATAACCGTTAACTCTCAAATTGATAGCTGCTCACGCTGGTATCTTCTGCGCTAACGGTCGATTTGGCTTGTAGGTTCTTTGGGCGCTGATAGCGCCATTGGCATCCCCGGCCGGGAAGTGCGCCCGGCGGCGCAGTCACTATTTTTGCGTGGCCAAAAATAGTAACCACAAAAAGGCCAGCCGAAGTCGTCGCCCCTGCGCT
>JAPLPK010000120.1 GCA_026400275.1 Burkholderiales bacterium | reverse complement strand
CATTGCCTGCACGGTAGGCGGCCATGAGTCCGTCGCAACCCAGGGTCGAGGTGGGGCGGAAGACCTGCGGGTCCAAAAAGTCGTCGTCCACCCGGCGGTAGATCACGTCCACCCGCTTCGGGCCACGCGTGGTGCGCATGTAGCAGAAGTTGTCCTTCACGAACAAGTCTTGGCCTTCGACCAGCTCGATACCCATTTGCTGCGCCAGGAAGGCGTGCTCGAAGTAGGCGCTGTTGTACATACCAGGCGTCAAGACGACGACTGTAGGGTCCGCTGTGGCGGCAGGGGCCGAAGCACGCAAGGTTTCCAGCAGCAAGTCGGGGTAATGGGCCACCGGAGCCACGCGATGGCTGCTGAACAGATCGGGGAAGAGGCGCATCATCATCTTGCGGTCTTCCAGCATGTAGCTCACGCCGCTGGGCACGCGCAGATTGTCTTCCAGCACGTAGTACTCGCCGTTACCCTGGGCATCGGGGGCGCGCACGATGTCCACACCGGAGATATGCGAATAGATGTTGTTCGGCACGTCCACACCCATCATCTCGGGGCGGAACTGGGCGTTGTTGATCACCTGGTCGCGCGGGATGATGCCGGCCTTCAGAATGTCCTGGTCGTGGTAGACGTCATGGATGAAGCGGTTCAGCGCGGTGACGCGTTGCACCAGGCCTTTTTCCATGCTGCCCCACTCGTGGGCAGGGATGATGCGGGGGATGAGGTCAAACGGGATCAGACGCTCGGTGCCCGAGCCGTCCTCGTCCTTGGCGCCGTACACGGCGAAGGTGATGCCGACGCGGCGGAAGATCATCTCGGCCTCTTCGCGCCGCTTGGCCATCATGTCGCCCGGCTGCTTGGCCAACCATGCGTCATAAATCTTGTAGTGATCCCGGATCTGCTTTCCCTTAGAGAAAAACTCATACGGTAGCGATGTATACATTTCGTCAAATTTCTGCATAAGTTTTCATCTCCTGAAACCAAAGAATAGCAAGTAACGAGCCATGTTGACGTGCAAATGGGCAACTCGCACAAATTAAGCGCAAACGCTGGGACCTATGTTCGCCGCATCCATCGTAACGACATTTCAGAGCGCTCCATCTGCCCATGGGTGCTGCCAGTAATGCGGCGCTTGCTGCCGCTCGCAAGCCACGCGCTGCGGCGCCACCGACTGCCAGGTGGCCGCCCCACAGTGGCTGCTGTCCACCACCTGGATGCCGCGCTCCTGGTAGCGCGCCAGCACCGGCGGCGCGGGGTGGCCAAAGCGGTTGCGGTAACCCGCCTGCACCAGCGCAAAGCGGGGCCGTACCGCGTCCAGAAACGCCGGGCTGCTGGATGTCTTACTGCCATGGTGGGGCACCAGCAGCACGTCGGCCCGCAGGGCGTCCGCCCCGCCCACCAGCCGCGCTTCCTGGGGTTGCTCAATATCGGCCACCAGCAGGGCGGTATGCGCACCGTTCGACACGCGCAGCACACAGCTCAGTGCATTCGGTTTGGCAGGACTGGCGTAGTCGCCCGCCAGTGGGTGCAGCACGTCAAACCGCACACCGTCCCAGTCCCAGCCCTGCCCCGCGGCACAGCGTGTGACCGTGCGCACTGACTGCAAAGGGTGGCCGGACTCGATGGAGCTCAGTAGCTCCGCCTTTGGCTGCAGTGCCAGCACCGAGGCCGCGCCGCCGCTGTGGTCGCTGTCGCGGTGACTCACCACCACCGTATCCAGCGTCTCGGCCATGGCGCGCAGCAAAGGCAGCAGCACCCTCTGACCGGCATCGCTGTCCTGCCCCCAGCGCGGGCCCGTGTCGTACAGCAGGCTGTGGTGGGCGGTGCGCACCAGCACGGCATTGCCCTGGCCGATGTCAGCCGCCAACAATTCAAACTGCCCCTGCAGCGGACGCGGCGCCTGCCACAACAGCACCGGCAGCAGCATGGGCACACCCAGCGCACGCAAGGTCCAAGGCAGTGGCAACACCAGAACCACGCCACCCAAAACGCCTGCGGCGCCTATCCATACTGCGGGAGCAGCTACCGAAACCGTAGCAAACGGCAGCTGCACCAGATACTGCAGAACCCAGCCCAGGCCATCGATGCTGCCGGCCGCCAGCTGCCACACCGGCGGCAGCAGCACACCCAGCATGCACAAGGGCGTCACCACCAGCGTCACCCAGGGAATGGCCAGCAGGTTGGCCAACAAACCCACTACAGAGACCTGCTGGAACAGCAGCAGCGTCAAAGGCGTAAGTGCCAGCGTGATAGTCCACTGCTCACGCAGCATGGAGCGAAATCTACCTCCAGCGCTGGTATCACCTGCGCCAGCAGCTCCTAAATCTGTAGCAAACAGCACAGCCACCGCGACAAAGCTTAGCCAGAACCCCGCCTGCAGCAAGGCCCAGGGGTCGATCGCCACCACCACCGCACAAGCCAGCAGCCACACCGAGGGCCAGGGCCAGCTGCGGCCACTCAGGCGCAACACGCCCACCGTCGCCAGCATCCATACCGTGCGCTGCGAGGGCACGCCCCAGCCACTGAATACCGCGTAGACCAGCGCCAGCATCAGCCCACCCACCAAGGCGACCTGTGGCACCGGTAGCCACAGGCCGGCACGCCAACCCAGCACATCGCTGCGCCGCCACAGCCAACCCACCAGCCCCGCAGCGATCCAGGCAAACATGGTCACATGGAGCCCGGAAATCGACATCAAATGTGCCACCCCTGCCGCCCGGAACATATCCCAATCGGCCCGCTCGATGGCCCCCTGGTCACCCACCACCAGGGCCGCAATCACGCCGGCCAAATGGCGGTCCTCCACATGCGAATAAATGGCATCACGCACCGCCTGTCGCGCTCGCTCCACCGGGTGCCACCAAGTGCTCTCCAGCAGTTGGGGCGCTACATCGTTGGGGCCGGCGCGCACATAGCCGGTGGCCTGCACGCCCTGCTCCCACAGCCACAGCTCGAAGTCGAATCCGTGGGGGTTGCGCCCGCCGTGTGGCGCCTTCAAGCGCAGCGTCATCTGCCAGCGCTGGGCGGCACGCAGGTCTGGCAGCTGGCGCTGCAGCTCCCATTGCCTGGCGCTGCCGCCCGCGCCAAAAGCCAGCACACCGTCATACCAGGACAGGTCGATGCGCGGCGGCACGGCCACCGGCGTA
This sequence comes from Burkholderiales bacterium, assembly GCA_026400275.1. GTDB lineage: Bacteria > Pseudomonadota > Gammaproteobacteria > Burkholderiales > Burkholderiaceae_C > Rhodoferax_B. The sequence goes on along the minus strand of JAPLPK010000120.1, from coordinate 34,467 downwards.
TTGCCCATGCGGGCGGACTCCACTTCCAGCCGAAAACGCAGGCCCGACTCGGTACGCTGTGGCATCTGCGCCACTACCCCGACCACCGTGATGTCACGCCCCTCCAGCGCGGGGTCCAGCGCGGTTTGCACATAGGCCGTGCAGCGCAGGCCGCACAGCCCGAAGGCCAGCAACAAGGCGCCCAAAAAGGCCAAGATCCAACGGGTCACCCCATGCATCCAAGTCGCTGTAAAAGCTATACTTTTAATAGCTACACACGCAATAAAAACAAGCGCCAGAAGCACAATCGCCCCATAACCCTGCCAGGACCACAGTTGCGCCTGCACTAGCTGCAGCGCCGTGCCCGCTACCCAACCCGCCAGGCCAGGAGCCACCAGCGCCACGCGTTTAATTTCAGACGGCCAAGGGTTTTGCATAAGGTTATGTCTCACTGCCACATCATCTACACATTCCCGTGGCTCAGGACTTGCTAGTATGCGAGCAGGCCAAGACGTTGTCTGGCCAGAACTTTCCAGCTACCAAGAGACACATACATGTCGATCCACGCCGCACTGAACCACGTTACGCACTATAAGTACGACCGCCCGGTCAACCTCGGCCCTCAAGTCATCCGTCTGCGCCCTGCCCCCCACTGCCGCAGCAATGTCATCTCTTACTCGCTGAAAATTGAACCCGCCAACCATTTCGTGAACTGGCAACAGGACCCGTTCGCCAACTACCAGGCCCGCCTGGTGTTTCCCGAAAAAACCACCGAATTCAAGGTCACCGTGGACCTGGTGGTCGAAATGGCGGTGTACAACCCCTTCGACTACTTCCTGGAGCCCGAAGCCCAGCACTTCCCCTTCAAGTACAAGGATGGCCTGAAGGAAGAACTCTCCCCCTATTTGATGACAGAGCCTGCCACGCCGCTGGTGCAGGCCTATCTCGACAAGCTGGACCTGAAGAAACAGCCCACCAATGACTTCCTGGTTGCCATCAACCAACAGATCCAGCAGGACATCAAATACCTGATCCGCATGGAGCCCGGCGTGCAAACGCCGGAAGAAACGCTTGAAAAAGCCAGCGGCTCCTGCCGCGACTCGGGCTGGCTGCTGGTGCAGCTGCTGCGCCACTGCGGCCTGGCGGCGCGCTTCGTGTCCGGCTACCTGATCCAGCTGACCCCCGACGTGAAAGCACTGGACGGCCCCAGCGGCACAACGGTGGACTTCACCGACCTGCACGCCTGGGGCGAAGTCTTCCTGCCCGGGGCCGGCTGGGTCGGCCTGGACGCCACCTCGGGCCTGTTTGCGGGTGAGGGCCACATCCCCCTGGCCTGCACGCCCCAGCCTTCCAGCGCCGCGCCGATTGAAGGCGGCGTGGACAAGGCCGAGGTCGAGTTCGCCCACCACATGCAGGTCACGCGCCTGTACGAATCACCACGCGTCACCAAACCCTACACCGACGAGCAATGGGCCGAGGTGCTGGCCCTGGGCGAAAAAGTGGACCAGGACCTGGTCGCCGGCGATGTGCGCCTGACCATGGGCGGCGAGCCCACCTTTGTCGCCGTGAATGACCGCGACGCCGCCGAATGGAATACCGATGCACTCGGCCCCACGAAGCGCGGGTTCGCCACCGAGCTGGTGCAAAAGCTGCGCGACGAATACGGCCAGGGCGGCTTTCTGCACTTTGGCCAAGGCAAGTGGTACCCCGGCGAGCAACTGCCACGCTGGGCGCTGAACATCTTCTGGCGTGCCGACGGCCAGCCCGTGTGGCGCAACCCCGCCCTGTTTGCCGATGAACGCCAAGCGTCGAACTACACCAGTGAAGACGCACAGCGCTTCACCCAACGGCTGGCCGAAAACCTGGGCATCACCCCCAAGTTCATCCTGCCCGCCTTTGAAGACGTGTGGTACTACCTGTGGCGCGAACGCCGCCTGCCGGTCAACGTAGACCCGTTCAACTCCAAGCTCAGCGACGAGATGGAGCGCGCCCGCCTGCGCCGGGTGTTCGAGCAAAAGCTGGACTCGGTGATCGGCTATGTGCTGCCAGTCCGCCCCGCCGACGGCCCCCGCCTGGCCGGCCCGGTGTGGACCACCGGCCCCTGGTTCCTGCGCGACGAGCGCATGTACCTGATGCCCGGCGATTCGCCCATGGGCTTCCGCCTGCCACTGGACTCCTTGCCATGGGTCAGCGAGGCCGAGTTCCCGTACATGATTGAGCAGGACCCGTCGATTCCACGCCCGGGCCTGCCCGAATCCAGCAGCATTTACGCCCGCTACGCCAACCGTGCTGCGGCGCGTGCAGCCGGCTTCACCAGCAGCGCCACCGCAGTCGGCGGCCCTCTGCGTCCGACCCAGGTGCCTACGCTGACCGAGCGTGCCAGCATGCCCTACCAGGCCGGCGGTACGCCGCAGCCCGAAGCCGCCCGGCAACGCCAGGACGGCTCGGCCAGCGCACTGGGCGCCGTGCCCCCGTTGGCAAATGCGTCCCGCCCAGGGCAAACCGAGCCCGCCGACTTCAACCGCATGCCGGCGCGCAACGAGTCCGCCTCCTGGGTCGGCCGCACCGCGCTGTGCGTGGAAGTACGCGACCCGCGCCGCGCCAGCGGCCCCAAGGCCGAAGCCGTGGGCACCAAGTCCGGCGTGATCTACGTCTTCATGCCGCCGCTGGAGCTGCTGGAGGACTACATCGAACTGCTGTCCGCCGTAGAAAACACGGCCGAGCAACTCGGCGTCAAGCTGGTGCTCGAAGGCTACCCACCACCGCGTGACCCGCGCCTGAAGCTGCTGGCCGGGACCCCCGACCCCGGCGTGATCGAAGTCAACGTACACCCCGTCACATCCTGGGGCGAGCTGGTATACAACACCGAGTTTTTGTACAACGCCGCGTTCGAATCCCGCCTGAGCGCCGAAAAGTTCATGACCGACGGCCGCCACGTGGGCACCGGCGGTGGCAACCACTTCGTCATGGGTGGCGCCACACCAGCAGAAAGCCCGTTCCTGCGCCGGCCCGAGCTGCTCACCAGCCTGCTGGTTTACTGGCACAACCATCCCAGCTTGAGCTATCTGTTCAGCGGCATGTTTGTCGGCCCGACCAGCCAGTCGCCACGCGTGGACGAGGCCCGCAACGACCAGCTCTACGAGCTGGAAATCGCGGTCGAACAGGTCGCCAAGAACCGCGAGAAATACGGCCAGGACATGCCACCATGGATCGTGGACCGCACGCTGCGCAACATCCTGATCGACGCCACCGGCAACACCCACCGCAGCGAGTTCTCTATCGACAAGATGTACTCGCCCGACAGCGCCACTGGCCGCCTGGGCCTGCTGGAGTTCCGCGCGTTCGAGATGCCGCCACATGCCCGCATGAGCATTGCCCAGCAGCTGCTGCTGCGCGCTCTGGTGGCCCGCTTCTGGAACGAACCGTACAAGGCGCCCGCTACGCGCTGGGGTACCGAGCTGCATGACCGCTTCATGCTGCCGGCCTTCATCGAGATGGATTTCAACGATGTGATCGACGAAATGGTGGCCGCAGGCTATGCCTTCGACCGCAGCTGGTTTGCACCACATCTAGAATTCCGTTTCCCGCTGGTGGGCGACATCCAGACCCATGGCATGACGCTGACCCTGCGCAACGCGCTGGAGCCCTGGCATGTGCTGGGCGAAGAAAGCACGTCCAGCGGCACCGCTCGCTATGTGGACTCGTCGCTGGAGCGCATGGAAGTACGCGTGACCGGCTTCAACCAAAGCCGCTACGTGGTTACCTGCAACGGCCATGCCGTGCCGCTGCAGCCCACGGGCACCGTGGGCGAATATGTGTCCGGCGTGCGCTACCGCGCCTGGAACCCGCCATCGGCCCTGCACCCCACCATCGGCATCCATGCGCCACTGACCTTCGACATTGTGGATACCTGGATGAAGCACTCGGTAGGTGGCTGCCAGTACTTCGTGACCCACCCAGGCGGTGTGAACTACGAGAGCTTCCCGGTCAATGCGAACACCGCAGAAAGCCGCCGTTTGTCGCGCTTCACGCGTATGGGCCATACCCCTGGCGAGATGCGTGTGCCCCCGGCCACCATCAACGTGCCCGGCAGCCGCGAGTTCCCGTTCACCCTGGATCTGCGCCGCTAATCCACCCGCCGCCCCTGGTGGGTGGCATATGTTTATGCACGGGGGGCATCTGCCTGCGGCATTTGCCCCGTCATCTGGTGTGACAATTGGGTGAATTGTGGAAAATCAGAACACCCCCCTATTTCAAATGCCCATGTCGCAGGACCCCCGAGCCCTGGCGTCTGTGCTTGCGCGCAGCGCAGCACTAGGGCATTTTGATGAGTTGCGCGGCCAGGCCAGGGCATCCGACGCCACGCCGCACAAGTCCGCCGCCGATAGCGCGCCCCTGGTACCGGAGTGGAACCATTTTTTTGAACACCTGGGCTCCAGCGGCTTTGCCGACCTGAACCGGCGCACCGAACAGTTACAGCGCCAGATCCACGACAACGGTGTTACCTACAACGTCTACGCCGACCCGGAGAATCCACAGCGCCCCTGGTCGCTGGACCTTTTCCCGCTGATCGTCACCCCCGAAAGCTGGCAACAAATCGAAACCGGCGTACTGCAACGGGTGCGCGTGCTGGACCGCGTGCTGGCCGACATCTACGGCCCCCAACAACTGCTGGCGCAGGGCTTGTTACCGCCCGATCTGGTGCAAGGCCACCCTGGCTATCTGCGCTCCATGCATGGCGTGCAGCCCCTGGGAAGTACCCACCTGCACGTGGCCGCCTTTGACCTGGCACGTGGCCCCGACGGCAACTGGTGGGTGGTATCGCAGCGCACACAGGCCCCTTCAGGCTTAGGCTATCTGCTGGAAAACCGGCTGTCCATCTCGCGCCTGTTTCCGCAAGCATTCGAATCCATGCACATCCAGCGCCTGGCCGCGACCTACCAGGCCCTGGTGGATGGCCTCAAGCGCATGAGCCCGGCAGGCAAGGATGCCCACATCGCCCTGCTCACCCCCGGCCCGTACAACGAGACCTATTTCGAGCACGCCTACCTGGCACGCTACCTGGGTCTGACCCTGGTAGAAGGCAGCGACCTCACGGTGCGCGACCAGCGCCTCTACCTCAAGACCTTGAAAGGACTGGAGCCGGTACATGGGCTGCTGAAACGCCTGGACGACCAGTTCCTGGACCCGCTGGAGCTGCGACCAGACTCCCGCCTGGGCGTACCCGGGCTGTTGCAGGTCATACGCGCTGGCAATGTGCTGATGGCCAACCCACCCGGCTCGGCCTTTCTTGAATCCCCCGCTTTGCTGGGTTTTCTGCCGGCCCTGTCGCGCCACTTGCTGGGCGAAGACTTGCAGTTGCCAGCCCTACCGACTTGGTGGTGCGGCGAGCGTGCCGCCATGGAAGCCGCCCTGCCGGAACTCGGCAACTGTGTGATCAAACCCACCTACCAGGGCGCCGCCAGCCGCCGCTCGTTTGACGCTGTGCTGGGCAGATCCCTGTCGCGCCGCGAGCTAGACGAATGGGCTGGCCGCATCCTGCGCCAGGGCGACGAATACACGGTGCAAGCCTATATGCCCCTGTCGCAAATGCCGACCTGGAGCACCCAGCCCGGCCAACCGGCACGCATTGCACCGCGCTCCACCATGTTGCGCGTATTTGCCGTATCGGATGGTCCGCAGTCCTGGCGCGTACTGCCTGGCGGCCTGGCACGCATGGTGAATGCCGGCGACAGCGTGGCATCCATGCAGCGTGGCGGCAGCAGTGCCGACGTCTGGGTCAAGGCAAAAGGCGAAGTGGACCGCACCACGCTGCTGCACACCAGCCTGTCGCCTGAGGTCGTGACACGGCGCAGCCACCGCGTCACCAGCCGCGCAGCCGAAAACCTGTTCTGGCTGGGCCGCTATGCCGAGCGCACCGAAAACACCTTGCGCCTGGCGCGCGTCACCCTGGAAGGCCTGGGGGGAGAAGACCAGACGGCCACGCCCTTCCTGTCCTGGTTGCATGAAATGTCCGTACAGCACGGACTGGTACTGGCCGCTGTGCCCTCCCCGCTGCAGGCGCGGCGGGTGTTTGAACGCTCACTGATCGCCGCACTGGCGGACCCGAATGCTGCGCACAGCGTGGGCTACAACCTGCGGGCCATCAAGAACACAGCGGCCACGCTGCGCGAACGGCTGTCGCAGGAGCACTGGAACGTCATCCTGCGTGCCGAGGAGAAGTTCTTCAGCCGCTGCGCCCGCAATGGCCGTGGCAGCGACTTCTCGCCCATTGAAGCCTTGCAGGTGCTCGAAGCCACCAGCACCCACCTGGCCGCCATGACAGGCGCCCAGACCGACCGCATGACCCGCGATGATGGCTGGCGCCTGCTCAGCATTGGCCGCCATATCGAGCGCCTGGGCTTTTTGTCCAGCGCTTTGGCGCGTGGCTTCAAAACCGGGTCCGTTGCCAACACCGGCGGCTTTGAAGCCATGGTGTCGCTGTTTGACAGCAGCATCACCTTCCATTCGCAGTACCAGCAAAGCCGCGAAGTCGTGGCCCTGCTGGACCTGCTGGTGCTGGACCGAGACAACCCCCGCTCGTTGGCCTGGGTCGCCCAGACCCTGCGCGGCCGCCTGGCCAAGCTGGCTGGCAGCGCGCCGAATGAACTCAGCCCCATGGCCCAAAAGGTGGTGGCACCGGTCGACTGGGATCTGGCCAAGTTATGCAGCGTGGACGCCCAGGGGCAGTACACCCACCTGATACGGCTGCTAACGCAATGTGCACAATGTGCCTATGACACCTCGGACGACATCAGCGCGACCTACTTCACCCATTCGCGGGACGCCAAGCGAAGCCTGGGAGCCTGATGTGCAGCCACGCCAACATGCCCGCCAGGCCGTGCACGGCGCAATCCATTGAAAGGCCACCGAGATGCGCTTGGAAATCACCCACGAAACCAGCTACACCTACCATCCAGCAGTTGAGACCGCCCAACACGTGGCGCATTTGCGCCCGCCCAGCAGCGCCCATCAGCAGCTGCTGAGCCATACGCTGGAAATCAGCCCTACGCCCAGCCAGCTAACCCAGTCCTTGGATGTGTACGGCAATCTGTGCTCGTTCTTTTCACTGCAGGCAGCCCACGAAAGACTATGCGTGATCGCTCGCAGCGTGGTCAACACCCGCGAACCCGCCTGGGCCCAGAGCGGCACGCCTTGGGAACAGGTGCGCGAGCGCTTCCGCTACCAAGCCGGCGGACGCTTCAATCCGGCCTCCGAATTCGTATTTGCATCCCCCTATGTGCCGCGCCATGACGATTTTGCGGCCTATGCACGGCCCAGTTTCGCGCCAGGCGTGCCCCTGCTGGTGGCTGCCCAGGACCTGATGGAGCGCATCTATACCGACTTCACCTATTCGTCTGAAAGCACTGAAGTCAACACACCCGCAGTCGAGGCGCTGGCGCTACGCAAAGGTGTGTGCCAGGACTTTGCCCACATTATGGTGGCCTGCTTCCGTGCCATGGGCTTACCGGCACGCTATGTCAGCGGCTACCTGCTGACGCACCCGGCGCCCGGCCAACCCCGACTGATTGGCAGTGACGCCTCCCACGCATGGGCATCCGTCTATGTGCCAGACATTGTGGGCGACCAGGGCTGGTGCGACTTCGACCCCACCAATAACCGCATGCCGGGTGAAGACTATGTGACCTTGGCCACAGGGCGTGACTATTCGGATGTGTCGCCGATGCGCGGCGTTATCCATGGCGGCGCCAGCCACACCTTGCGCGTCGCCGTCACCGTGATGCCGCTGGAGGCCGCGCCCATATCCTATGCCCACCTGACCCAACGCCAGAGCCAGACCGGGCCAGGCCAAGCAGACGGCGGCGTATCGCAAAGCCAATCCCAAAGCAGCAACTGGTTGCCCGCGCCGACGCAATGGCAGTCCTGATGTGGCCTTACGCTCACTCACTATCAAATAGATAGCTAACTGCGCAGATATAACCTGCGCTAGAACCATTTTTAACCATAAGGAAGCACCATGGACGTTTACGCCAAACTCAAAGAACTCAACATCACCCTGCCCCCAGTTTCTACGCCGGCAGCAGCCTATGTGCCCTTTGTACAAACCGGTAATCTGGTGTTCCTGAGCGGCCATCTGGCCAAGCAGGACGGCAAGGTCTGGGTTGGCCAGCTTGGCAAAAACATCAGTACCGCCGACGGCCAGGCGGCAGCTCGCGCTGCAGCGATTGACCTGCTGGGCACGCTGCACGCCGCGGTGGGCGATCTGAACAAGATCACCCGTATCGTCAAGGTCATGTCCCTGGTGAACTCCACCGCTGACTTCACTGAGCAGCATCTGGTGACCAACGGCGCCAGCGAATTGCTGGGCGCAGTGTTCGGCCCGGTGAAAGGCGCGCATGCGCGCAGCGCTTTTGGCGTGGCGCAAATCCCCATGGGCGCTTGCGTAGAGATCGAACTGGTCGCAGAAGTCGCCTGAGCCAGGCCTAGGCAAGAAGGTTCTTAGAAGGTCTCCCAGTCGCCTTCGCCACCCGCAGAGGTACTGGGCTGGCTTACGCCAGCGGTCTTGGGTGCCGCCAGCGTGCGCGCTGGGGATTTGACAACCTTCTTAGCCACAGCAGCCCCTATCACAGGCTTTTTGGCAGGCAATTTAGCTGCGGGCTGTGCACTGTGACTGGCTCCACCGGGCGCCTTGGCGGGCGCCACAGACGGGTACGGCGTAGGCTGCACATGGATGGACGAAGGCACCTTGAACACCGACACGGCGGATGCCAGCTGTGCCGCTTGCTCCCGCATGCTGCTGGCCGCCGCCGCACTTTCCTCCACCAGGGCGGAGTTCTGCTGGGTCATCTGATCCAGGGTCACCACGGCCCGGTTGATCTCACCAATGCCCGAGCTTTGCTCATTCGCAGCTGAGGTGATCTCACCCACAATATCGGTCACCCGCTTGACCGACTGCACGATGTCCGTCATGGTGGTGCCGGCCTCTGCCACCAAGCGCGCACCGGACTCCACCTTTTCCACCGAGCTGTCGATCAGCCCCTTGATCTCCTTGGCCGCCTGGGCGCTGCGCTGCGCGAGGCTACGCACCTCGCTGGCCACCACCGCGAAGCCACGGCCCTGCTCACCCGCACGGGCGGCCTCCACGGCCGCATTCAGAGCCAGAATGTTGGTCTGGAAGGCGATGCCATCAATGACACCAATGATGTCCGCAATCTTCTTGCTACTTGCGTTGATGTCTTCCATGGTCACCACCACTTGCTTGACCACCTCGCCGCCCTTTTGAGCCACATGCGATGCATTGGCTGCCAGCGTAGTCGCCTGTTGGGCATTGTCGGCACTGTTGCGTACGGTGTTGGTCAGGTGGTCCATGGACGCCGCCGTCTGCTGCAGATTGCTGGCCGTTTGCTCCGTACGCGCTGCCAGGTCGTTGTTGCCGCTGGCAATCTCGGCGCTGGCAATCGCAATGCTGTCGGTGCTTTGGCGGACCTGGTGCACCATGCGGCCCAATGCCCCACTCATGCTACCCAGCGAGCGGAGCAAATCACCGAACTCATCTTTCCGAACAGACTGCAGCTGCATGCTCAGATCACCCTCGGCGATTTGTGCGGCCACCGTGTTGGCCTGCTGCAGCGGCTGCTGGATGCTACGGATCAACCAATAAGCGCCAGCCAGCACACCGAACACCAACACCGCTAATCCCAAACTGATCACATTGAACAGCAGGGCCCGCTCGGCTTTCGCGTCCGCTTCGGACTTGAGCAAAGACTGCTCCTGCATTTCCACAAATTTGCGCTGTTCGCCCAGATAGGCCGTAACCGTGGATTTCACCTCCCCTTGGAGCAACGCCACAGCCTCTTCAGCCTTGCCATCCTTCTTGAGTTGCTGGGCCCGCGCCCGGCTGTCCAACACCTGCTTGCGGCTGCTGGCAATTTTCTCCAGTTGCGCTTTGTCGGCTTCGCTCGAAGCCTCTTCCACGATGCTCTTCTGAATTTCAGTAATCTGGGTGCTGGTGGCCGCCGTCGGGTCCTTGAAGGCACTTCCCACCGCAGGATCACTGCTCAGCAGCGACGCCTCGGCACGCACCGCATTCATGGCCGTCAGCCCCGACCACTTGGTGGACTTCATCACGCGCTGCATCATGGCGGCCTGCGCCGCTGCACTTTGCGTCTCCAACCTGTCGAGTCTGTAGCTGACCAGCCCCACCAAAACGAGCAAAGTCGCGACGATGACGCCAACTGCTAGCCAAAGCTTGGAGGCTACTTTGAGATTGCTGAAGTTCATGGTTTGTCCCCGTTTGAATGTGCCGTCGGTTTGCACCGCAAATTGTGACAGACATCCACCGGAAACATAGGACTGGCGTGGCTCGCGCCCTAGGGTTTACTCCAGTCGCAACACCGCATGGGGCTTGAATCCCAGGTCCGCCACCTTGCCCTTGCGCCCACGCACCGCACGGGCATTGTTCAGGCTGCGGATTTCCAGGGTTTCCGACCGCGGTTTGGCGCCACGGCCTATGCCGTCGATACGGATGCTGCGTGTATACGCCACCGCACCGGCCAGGCTGTCCTTGTCTTCCAGATCGATCATCATCAGACCACGCCCGCCCTTGGGCTGGTTCTTCAGCTCCGTAATCTCGAAGGTCAGGATGCGCCCGCCCGCCGAAGCACAGGCCACATGGGTTGCCGGTAGCACCGGCTGCCCACCGCCGCCACCGCTGGCATGCGAGGGTGCGCACACCGTTTCGCCCTCACCCACGGTGATGAAGGCCTTGCCGCCCTTTTGGCGCGACAGCATATCGTCCACCGTGGCCAGGAAACCGTAGCCACCTGAGCTGGACAGCAGCAGGCAGGCCGCCCCCGGGCCGGCAAAATAATGCGCCACCTGGGTGCCCGGCTCCAGCTCGATCAGCGTGGTCACGGGCTGACCATCACCGCGTGCGCCGGGCAGCGAGGCAACCGGCACGGTATAGACGCGGCCGACCTTGTCCTTGGCGGTACCGAACACCAGCAGGGTATCGACACTGCGGCACTCGAACGTGCCATACAGCGCATCGCCCGACTTGAAGCTGTACTCGGCCGTCGTCCCGGCGGCCCGGTCCTTTGCCCAACCCTTTTGAGCCCGTACCCAGCCTTTTTGCGAGACCACTACGGTGACAGGCTCATCGACCACCTTGACCTCGACCACGGCGCGCTTTTCGGCTTGGATCAGCGTGCGGCGCGCATCGGCGAACAGCTTGGTATCGGCTTCGATCTCCTTGACCATCAGGCGACGCAGCACGGTGGGGTTGGCCAGCAGCTCTTCCAGCTTGGCCTGCTCTTCGCGCAGGCTTTTGAGCTCCTGCTCGATCTTGATGGCTTCCAGCCGGGCCAATTGGCGCAGGCGGATTTCAAGGATGTCTTCGGCCTGGATGTCGCTGAGATTGAAACGCGCGATCAAGGCCGCCTTGGGCTCGTCTGCCGTGCGGATGATGGCAATTACCTCGTCAATGTTGAGCAGCACCATGTGCCGGCCTTCGAGGATATGGATGCGGGCCAGCACCTTGTCCAAGCGGAAGCGCGAGCGGCGCTGCAGCGTGGTCTGGCGGAAGGTAATCCATTCTTCCAGCATCTGGCGCAGCGACTTCTGCATGGGCCGGCCGTCCAAGCCAATCATGGTCAGATTGACCGGTGCAGAGGTTTCCAGGCTGGTGTGCGCCAGCAGCGCGGTGATCAGCTCCTGCTGCTCGATGCGGCTGGTTTTGGGCTCGAACACCAGGCGCACGGCCGCGTCCTTGTTCGACTCGTCGCGCACCACGTCCAGCACCGACAGCACCGAGGCTTTCAGCTGGGTCTGCTCCAGGCTCAGGGCTTTTTTGCCAGCCTTGATACGCGGGTTGGTGAGTTCTTCAATTTCTTCCAGTACGCGCTGGGTACTGACACCGGGCGGTAGCTCGTTCACCACCAGCTGCCACTGGCCACGCGCCAGTTCTTCGATCTTCCAGCGCGCACGCACCTTGAGGGAGCCACGTCCGGTACGGTAGGCGTCGGCAATGTCGGCGCTGCTGCTGATGATCTGGCCGCCGCCGGGATAGTCTGGGCCTGGGACCAGGGTGAACAGCTCCTCTTCGCTGAGCTGCGGCGTCTTGATAAGCGCCACACAGGCATCGGCGATTTCGCGCAGGTTATGGCTGGGAATTTCTGTCGCCAAACCCACAGCAATACCGCTGGCGCCGTTCAGCAGATTGAACGGCAGGCGCGCCGGCAATTGCTTGGGCTCTTCAAAAGAGCCGTCGTAGTTGGGCACGAAATCCACCGTGCCTTCATCGAGCTCGTCCAGCAACAGCGTCGTGATACGGGACAAGCGGGCCTCGGTGTAGCGCATCGCCGCTGCGCCATCGCCATCGCGCGAGCCAAAGTTACCCTGGCCGTCGATCAGCGGATAGCGCTGGCTAAAGTCCTGCGCCATGCGCACCATGGCGTCATAGGCAGCCTGGTCACCGTGCGGATGGTATTTACCCAGCACATCGCCCACAACCCGCGCGCTTTTCACGGGCTTGGCACCGGTGGCACCGTTAGGGCCACCGAAGCCCAGGCCCATGCGCGACATCGCGTACAGAATCCGGCGCTGCACCGGCTTCTGGCCGTCGGTCACATCGGGAATGGCCCGGCCCTTGACCACGCTGAGCGCGTACTCCAGGTAGGCACGCTGGGCGTAGCCGGCCAGGCTTTGGCCGCCATCGTCCATCACGATCAGCGCGGGCTCTTCCGGCGGCTGCTGGGGTGGCTGTTGGGGCGGGTCTTGCGGCAGGTCCAATTCAGGTTGGTCGGTCATGGTCAGAACACAAACTTCAAAGCAGAAAAGAAATAAAAAGACACGGCAGCCCGCCACCGAGCGGCGCAGGCAGGCCTAGCGGGAATTCAGGGAGCAGCGCGCAGCAAAGCGGCGTCCGCGCTGGCCGACATATTGCCCCTGCCAGAAGCACCACCGGCCAGTTCCATGCGCACGCGCGTGGGTTGACGGCGCTGGGCCGTCGCGGCCGCCGCAGGCTTCAGGCTGGTGTAGAGCTGCAGCACGTTTTTGACGTAGGCCTGGGTTTCCTTGAAATTAGGAATCCGGTTACCGGCCTTCTGTACCGCGCCCTCACCGGCGTTGTACGAGGCCACCGCCAAATCCAGCTGGCCAGGGAACATGCGGATCAGATCGCTCAAGTAGCGGGTACCGATACGGATATTCGTCTTCGGGTCGGTCAGCTTTTGCTCGATGCTGTTTTTGGGGTCGCCCACCAGGCCATAGCGCTCGGCCGTGGCCGGCATGATCTGCATCAGGCCTATCGCGCCCTTGGGCGATACGGCAGTCGCGCTGAAGCCCGATTCGTTGACGATCAGCGCCTGCAGCAACTCGTAGTCGATGCTGAGCTTGTTGGCGGCCTCTTGCAGATGGTGTTTCACCAGCTTGTAACTGGGAGAAATATCAAAAAACGCCAACAATTTGGACGGCACGCCGGGCGCCGGCTGGGCCGCACTAGCGAGTGGTTGCACGCCCTGGGTGGTGTCAAAACTTTCATCGCCCTGGAAGAACAGCTCGTAGCGCTCGTCCTCCCGCTGGGTCGAGAAATGCGCCACTCCCTGGGGGTCGATATAGCCCCACACATCCGCATGCGCTATCTGCTGCAAAAAGAGTAGCAGTAGACCTAAGCAGAATCTGCGGTAGATGCCAAAAGTATTCATGGGTTCATCAGACGTCGATTTCCACCGCGTCACCGTGCAGTTCCATGAGCTCGCGCCGTGAACCGGCCTCGCCCTTGCCCATGAGCTTGGTGATCAGGTTTTCAGTCTGCTCGAAGTTAACACTGCCCAGCTGCACCGGCAACAGGCGGCGGGTATCCGGGTTCAGCGTGGTGTCCCAGAGCTGCTCGGCATTCATTTCGCCCAGGCCCTTGAAGCGGCTGATGCTCCACGCGCCTTCGCGAACGCCTTCCTTACGCAACTTGTCCAGAATCGCCGTCAGCTCGCCCTCGTCCAGCGCGTAGGCCTTGGAGGCCGGCTTTTTGCCGCGCGCCGGCGCATCTACACGGAACAGCGGCGGGCGCGCCACATATACGTTGCCAGACTCGATCAGCTTGGGGAAATGGCGGAAAAACAAGGTCAACAGCAGCACCTGGATGTGCGAGCCGTCCACGTCCGCATCGCTCAGGATGCAGATCTTGCCGTAGCGCAGGCCGCTCAGGTCCGGCGTGTCCTTGGGGCCATGCGGGTCCACGCCAATCGCCACCGATATGTCGTGGATTTCAGTATTCGCAAACAAGCGGTCGCGCTCAACTTCCCAGGTGTTCAGCACCTTGCCGCGCAGCGGCAGAATGGCCTGGCTTTCCTTGTTGCGGCCCATCTTGGCACTGCCTCCTGCAGAGTCGCCCTCGACCAGGAATACCTCGTTCTGCGCCAGGTCGCGGCTTTCGCAGTCGGTCAGCTTGCCGGGCAGCACGGCCACGCCGGAGCCCTTGCGCTTCTCGACCTTCTGGCTGGCTTTTTGCCGGTACTGGGCGGCCTTGATGGCCAGCTCGGCCAGCTTTTTGCCGTATTCCACATGCTGGTTCAGCCACAGCTCCAGCGCCGGGCGCACAAAGCTAGACACCAAACGCACCGCGTCGCGCGAGTTCAGCCGTTCCTTGATCTGGCCCTGGAACTGCGGGTCCAGCACCTTGGCGCTGAGCACAAAGCTGGCGCGGGCAAATACGTCTTCGGGCAGCAGCTTGACGCCCTTGGGCAGCAAGGAATGCAGCTCGATGAAGCTCTTCACCGCATTGAACAGGCCGTCGCGCAGACCCAGCTCATGGGTGCCGCCCACGGTGGTGGGGATCAGGTTGACATAGCTTTCGCGCACTGGCGCACCGTCTTCGGTAAAGGCCACGCACCACTGGGCACCCTCGCCTTCGGCAAAGATTTCATGGCCGCTGTCGGCAAAGCCCTCGCCCTCGAACATGGGGATCACCAGCTCGCCGTTCAGCGTCTGGGTCAGGTAATCGCGCAGGCCGCCCTTATAGGACCAGGTTTGCACTTCCTTGGTTTTCTCGACCGTCAGGGTCACGGTAACGCCGGGCATCAACACCGCCTTGCTGCGCAGCAAGTGAGTGAGTTCGGCCATGGGCAAGACCACAGACTCGAAATATTTGGCATCTGGCCAGACGCGGACGCTGGTGCCGGACTTGCGGTCGCCCGACTCGGCCTTGCGCACCAGCAGCGGCTCGACCACGTCGCCATCTGCGAAGACGAGCTTGGCCACCGAACCTTCGCGGTACGAGGTGGCTTCCAGCCGCAGCGCCAGGGCGTTGGTCACGCTCACGCCGACACCGTGCAGGCCACCAGAGAAGCTGTAGGCGCCGCCTTTGCCCTTGTCGAACTTGCCGCCCGCGTGCAGTCGGGTGAACACCAGCTCGATCACCGGCGCTTTTTCTTCCGGGTGCATGCCAAACGGAATGCCACGCCCGTCGTCTTCGATGCCCACGGAGCCATCGATAAAAAGTGTGACGCGGATACGCTTGCCGTGGCCTGCCAGCGCTTCGTCGGCAGCGTTGTCCAGCACTTCCTGGATCACGTGCAGAGGGTTATCGGTGCGGGTGTACATGCCCGGGCGCTGCTTGACGGGCTCCAGGCCCTTGAGTACGCGGATCGAGCTTTCAGAATATGCGGGGGTTGCAGAAGTTTGGGTTGCCATGCGGCGGATTGTAGTGGTTTGGGACCGCAAATACTGGATGTAACAACAGCCCGAGCTTTGCACTCCGCCAAATTGGCTACAGTGCTGGGATGAACCGCACGCCCCCTGCTTTATCCATCCCCCAGTTGCTGCTGTACGGCGGCGCCATCGTGACCCTGTCCATGGGTATACGCCACGGTTTCGGCCTGTGGCTACAGCCCATTACCCAGGCCCAGGGCTGGACCCGCGAAACTTTTGCCTTCGCGATTGCCATCCAGAATCTGGCCTGGGGCATCAGCGGCGTCTTCGCCGGTATGCTGGCCGACAAATATGGTGCCTTCCGCGTCATGCTGGTGGGCGCGCTGCTTTACGCCTTGGGCCTGTTCGGCATGGCGCATGCGGTAACGCCGCTGCAGTTCATGCTCAGTACCGGCGTGTTGATCGGCATGGCGCAGGCCGGGACGACCTACGCCGTGGTCTACGGCATCATTGGCCGCAATGTTCCGGCCGACAAGCGCTCTTGGGCCATGGGCATCGCAGCAGCAGCCGGCTCGTTCGGCCAGTTCTTGATGGTGCCCACCGAAGGGCTGCTGATCAGCCAGTTCGGTTGGCAGCAGGCCCTGGTGGTACTGGGCTGCGCAGCGCTGCTGATCATGCCGCTGGCCTGGGGCCTGCGGGAGCCCGGCTTTGGCACCGGCCAGCCAGCACACCGGGAACAGACCATTGTCCAGGCTCTGAAAGAAGCCTTCAAGTACCCCAGCTTCCAGCTGCTGATGGCCGGCTATTTTGTCTGCGGCTTCCAGGTGGTGTTCATTGGTGTGCACATGCCCAGCTATCTGCGCGACAAGGGCTTGTCGCCCCAGGTGGCGAGCTATGCGCTGGCCTTGATCGGCCTGTTCAATGTGTTTGGTACCTACTTGGCGGGAACGTTGGGCCAGCGCATGCAGAAAAAGAACATCCTGGCCTTCATATACATTGCGCGTGCGGTGGTCATCAGCCTGTTTCTGCTGGCGCCGCTGACGCCCACGAGCGTGTACCTGTTTGCGGCCACCATGGGCATTTTGTGGCTGTCCACGGTGCCGCCCACCAACGCGGCACTGGCGCAGATTTTCGGTATCCAGCACATGTCCATGCTCAGCGGTTTTGTGTTTCTAAGCCACCAGGTTGGCTCCTTCATGGGCGTCTGGCTGGGCGGCTTCATCTACGACCGCAACGGTAACTACGACCTGGTCTGGTACATCGCGATAGCGCTGGGTGTGTTTGCCGGGCTGGTGAATCTGCCGGTCAAAGAGACCCCCATACGCCGTGCCGCAGGCGCAGCACAAGGGGCATGACGGATGCACCGCAGCATCAAACCACTAGCCTGGTGCGCTGCGCTGGCCGTGCTGGCCGGCGTATTCATGCTGTACACCCGGCCTGAGTTTCTGGTGGACATGGCCAACCAGCTGTGGGCCTGCTTTTGAATGAAATTGGCCTCTAGCGCATTAAATACCTGCGCGAGAAGCTACACATTTGATAGCAAAACAGTATTTTTCGCCACAGCCACCGAGCACAAACCCGTTACACGCTCTAGTTAGAATGGCCATTTTCCCGTTTGAGACTGCGGACATGACACCCATTACTGGCAGCATCGTGGCACTCGTGACCCCGATGCATGAAGACGGCAGCGTGGACTACCCCACCCTGCGCAAGCTGATCGACTGGCACATCGCCGAAGGCACCGACTGCATAGGCGTGGTTGGCACCACCGGCGAATCGCCGACAGTCAACGTCGAAGAGCAGTGCGAAATCATCCGCGTCGCGGTGGAGCAAGCCAAGGGCCGCGTGCCGATCATGGCCGGCTGCGGCGCCAACTCCACCGCCGAAGCCATTGAACTGGCCCGCTTCGCCAAGGGCGTGGGCGCCGACTGCCAGTTACAGGTCGTACCCTATTACAACAAGCCCACACAAGAAGGCCAGTACCAGCACTTCAAGGCTATCGCCGAAGCGGTGGACCTGCCCATGGTGCTGTACAACGTCCCCGGCCGCAGTGTTGCCGACATGCTGCACGACACCGTGCTGCGCCTGGCCCAGTTGCCCGGCATCGTGGGTATCAAGGAAGCCACCGGCAATATCGAACGCGCACAATGGCTGATCCGCGACGTGCCGGCCGGCTTTGCCGTCTATTCGGGAGACGACCCCACCGCTGTAGCCCTGATGCTGTGCGGCGGCCAAGGCAACGTCAGCGTCACTGCCAATGTGGCACCACGCTTGATGCACCAGCTGTGCGTGGCGGCCATGGCGGGCGATGCGCGCGGCGCGATGGAAATCCAGCGCAAGCTCATGCCTGTGCACAAGAACCTATTTGTGGAAGCCAACCCCATTCCCGTGAAGTGGGCCATGGCCCATATGGGCTTGTGCGGCGCCACCATGCGCCTGCCGATGACCCCGTTGTCGCCCCATCTGCACGCCACCGTGCAGGACGCGCTGCGCAGCGGCGGCCTGATCTAAACCATTTCGCGATACATGCTGCAACAAAGCGCCGGGCATACCGCCCGGTCACCGTTGGCGGCATAAGCCCTCACCCTTTTAGGAACGACACGTGAACCATATTGCAAAAGTTGGATTGCTGGGACTGACTCTGGCCCTGGGCGCCTGCAGCGTGCTGGAAAGCGAAAAAATCGACTACAAGAGCGCGACCAAGGCCGGCCCTTCGCTGGAGGTCCCGCCTGATCTGTCCCAACTCACCCGCGACTCCAAATACGTGGTGCCGGGCAGTGCCGTGACCGCCAGCAACTACAAGGTGGGCCAGGTCGCCTCTGCCGCACCTACTGCCGCCTCTTCGCTGGGTGACATTCGCATCGAGCGCGCGGGCACGCAGCGCTGGTTGGTGATCAACCGCCCCGCCGACCAGCTCTGGGGACCGGTACGCGACTTCTGGCAGCAAAACGGTTTCGTTCTGACCGAAGACCAGGCCAGCCTGGGCATCATGGAAACCGACTGGGCCGAAAACCGCGCCAAGCTGCCGCAGGACATCATCCGCAGCACCATTGGCAAAGTATTTGACTCGCTGTACTCCACCGGTGAGCGCGACAAGTTCCGCACCCGGCTGGAGCGCACAGCCACTGGCGGTACCGAGATCTACATCAGCCACCGCGGCATGGTGGAGGTCTACACCAGCCAGTCCAAAGACCAGACCATCTGGGAACCTCGCCCCACCGACCCCGAGCTGGAAGTCGAGTTTCTGCGCCGCCTGATGCTACGCCTAGGTGCTCCATCTGAGCAGGTCAAGGCCGTGATGCAGGCCGAAGCCAGCAAAGCAGGTGCCCGCGTATCCACACAGGGCAGCCAGCCCGTGGTGCAACTGGACGATGGTTTTGACCGCGCCTGGCGCCGTGTGGGCCTGACACTGGACCGCACCGGCTTCACCGTAGAAGACCGCGACCGCAGCCAAGGCGTGTACTTCGTACGCTATGTCGAGCCCAACGCAAACAAGAAGGAGTCCGGCTTCTTCAGCAAGCTGTTCAGCAAGGACAGCACGGCACAGCCGCTGAAATACCGCATCTCCGTACGCAGCGCAGGCGAGTCCAGCACCGTAGCGGTGCTGAATGCCGAAGGCGCTCCGGAAACCTCGGCCAACGCCCAACGCATCATCAAGATCATTGCGGACGATCTGAAGTAAGCCAAGCCGGTTAGCCTCGCTTGCTGCGCTTCAAAAGCCTGGGCAGCGGCAGCGCAGGCAATGGCACCCTCATAGAAGCTAAGACCGGCACGCACACTACGCGCGTGCTGGTCGATTGCGGTTTTGGCACCCGCCAGCTGGACCAGCGGCTGGTACTTGCCGGCGTACAGCCGGGGC
The DNA here is from genome assembly GCA_026400275.1 of Burkholderiales bacterium. Taxonomy (GTDB): domain Bacteria; phylum Pseudomonadota; class Gammaproteobacteria; order Burkholderiales; family Burkholderiaceae_C; genus Rhodoferax_B. The sequence continues at coordinate 14,984 of JAPLPK010000120.1, read as the reverse complement.
ATGTCGATGCCATCTTCATCACCCACGAGCATGGCGACCACGTAGGCTGCGCGCGGCAGTGGGCCGTGCAGCACCGCATTCCCGTTTGGATGAGCCAAGGCTCTGCGGCGGCCATAGGCGCACCCGACTTCGATGGACTGCTGCATATCGCGCGCGACCTGAGCCCGATCGATCTCGGTAACCTGCAACTACACCCCTTCACCGTACCGCATGACGCCCGCGAACCCCTTCAGCTGCGCTGCGTGCACGGCGACAAACAGCTGGGTATCCTGACCGACCTGGGCCACGCCACTCCCCACGTGCTGGAGCAACTGATGGGCTGCCAGGCCATGCTGCTGGAGTGCAACCACGACCCGGATCTACTGGAAGCATCGCGCTACCCCACCTTCCTCAAGCGGCGCGTGGGCGGTCTATATGGCCACCTTGCCAACCATGCCGCAGCGGCGATTGCACAGCGCCTCATGTCTGGCGGCCTGCGCCATGTTGTGGCGGCCCACCTGAGCGAGAAGAACAACCACCCCGACCTGGCCCTGGCCGCGCTGGCGCAAGCCTGCGGCAGTGACACCCTGCGAATTGGTGTGGCGGATGCAGCACAGGGGTCGGATTGGGTGGCGGTGTAGGCAGAACTGACACATTCATAGGCTATCATCGCTGCTTCATTGGGGAGTAGCCTCTCATCGGCGCATGAGGCTTACGTCAACATACTTGGTTGCCCTGCAACCATGGCGTAAGCGGTTCAATCTTGGCAAGACCTTTGACCATACCGTCCCGGTTCGGCCAGGGGATGGCGTGGTCATTCGTCTCGCATCTGGCCAAGGAAAACCTACCCATGGAAGCATTTTTCGTATCCACAGGCATCGTCGCGCTATCCGAAATCGGCGACAAAACCCAGCTCTTGGCCTTCTTGCTTGCCGCAAAGTTTCGCAAGCCCTGGCCCATCATTGGCGGCATTTTGGCTGCCACCATCGCAAACCATGCATTTGCAGGCGCCGTGGGCTCATGGCTTACCTCCATCGTCAGCCCGGAAATCCTGCGCTGGGTACTGGGCGTGAGCTTTATCGGCATGGCAGCCTGGACACTAATACCCGACAAACTCGACGATGACGATGCCAAGCTGCTGCGTTTCGGTATTTTTGGCACTACCTTGGTCACATTTTTTCTGGCCGAGATGGGCGACAAAACCCAGTTCGCAACCATTGCCCTGGCGGCCAAGTACCATAGCTTTTTCAGCGTGGTTGCAGGTACAACAATGGGCATGATGCTCGCCGACGTACCCGCAGTCTTGCTGGGCGACAAATTAGCGCAGCGCATCCCAACCAAACTGGTACACCGCATCGCGGCAGCCCTTTTCGCCGTCATCGGTATCGCCACCTTGATGGGGGCCGGAGCCGGCCTCGGCTTCTAGTAAAACCATAAAAATGGAACCTTGATGGATACCTCCCTGCTGCCGACGGCGTGCATTCTCTGTCCGATCTGGTCGCGGACTTTGCGGTACTTCTGGCCAATCGCCATAGCCACAAGGGGCCGGACAAGGAGCACCCTTATGGCCACCAGCGCTTTGAGACAGGCGCATCCCTTGCGCTCGGCTTGCTGCTGCTGGCCGTGGGTATCGGCATGGTCTGGAACGCAGCGGTGAAGCTGGAGCAACCCAGCAGCATCGCCAGCGTGCACATGGTGGCCCTGTGGGTCGCTTTGGGTGCGCTGGTCGCCAAAGAGCTGCTGTTTCGCTACATGCTGCGGATTGCGAAGTCGGTCAAGTCCAGCATGCTGGTTGCCAATGCCTGGCATGCGCGGTCAGACGCCGCCTCCTCCCTGGTCGTAGGCCTGGGCATTGTGGGCAATCTATTGGGCTACCCCTTGCTGGACCCGATTGCAGCCCTGATCGTGGGCTTCATGGTGGGCCGCATGGGCTGGACCTTTGGCTGGGCCGCGCTGCATGACCTGATGGACCGGGCCGCAGACGAGCAGGAGGTCGTCGCCATCCGCAAAACCATTGAGCAAACGCCGGGCGTTGTGGGCGTACATGACATCAAGACACGGCGCATGGGCGACATGATCGTGGCCGATGCCCATATCGTGGTGCATGCCGACATCACGGTCGAACAAGGGCACGACATTGCAGTAGAGGCACGGCGGCGCGTCATGCTGCGCCACCAGGTACTCAACCTGATGACCCACGTGGACCCGGCAGACAAGCCCGACCTGGACCACCTGGCCACCAAGACCTGAGTCCATCGGGCCCCAAGCGGGCAAAAAAAAGCCACCTTGCGGTGGCTTTTAATTTTTCGAGTAACGAATTACTTCGAAGCAGCGCTGGCAGCAGCAGCAGCGGCTGCAGCAGCAGCGTCAGCAGCTGGAGCAGATGCGTCAGCAGCTGGTGCTGGAGCAGATGCGTCAGCAGCGGGTGCTGGTGCAGGAGCTGGTGCTTCAACAGCAGGTGCTGGTGCAGGAGCTGGTTCTTCTTTTTTACCGCAAGCGGCGAGAGCAGCAGCAGCCATCAGAGCCGCGAGTACATAAGACTTGTTCATTAGAAAATTCCTTAGATGGGAAAACAATTTCCGGAAATCGTCAGCACATACAGTATGTCGGTGCGACCGAGTGAAAGCACTCGAGCTCTTTCAACTCAGCCTTAAATTATAAGCTTTTTCTTCCGCAATGCCTAAATACCCTTAGCGGAAAAACCAACAATCCGGATCACAAACCCAGCACCGACGAAGCAAACGCCGGACTGCCTTTTTGCCAACCCGTATCCAGGGTCTGGCGCAGCTGGATGCGGCTGGCGGCATCGTCCGTGCTCAGGCCGCTGCAATGCAGCGGGTCCAGGCGGCGCATCATCCATTCCGGGCTGCACAGCGCACTGGGCAGCTCCAGCGGATCAGCACTGCGCCATGCTCTGCATTCCACCAGATGCGACCAGGTCACGCGCCACTCCACGAAGCGCGCATGGCGGCGCACCACCTCCTCAAAGTTCTGGGCCAGCATGGTGAAACGCCGCCCCGAGCGAGCCCAGGACTGCAACGCCGCGCAAACCGCGCGTTCGCCCAGCGGCCAGTCTTCGAAGTTACTGTCAGAGATGAAAATCTCGCGCCAGCCCTCGTGCGCAGCGCAGGCAAAGGCGTCGCGCACCAGCTGCTGAAAGGCCACGCGCCCCAGAAAACGCCCCTGGGGGCGCTGCGGCAAAACAGGTTCAGGCAGCGTGTCCATACGATCTCAGCCCGTGTGCACCCAGCCCGATTCGCACCACGACACCAGCAGCGAATACGCATCGGTACTGGCCTTGGCCATGGTTTTGGCATCCAGCCGACGCTGGTCGGACAGGCGGCGCATCAGGGTCGCATCCTTGCCCGAGGCGCGGTAACTTTCACCGTTGATGAAGATGTGGTGGGCGTCGTAGACCATGCGGGTGCGCGGGTCCAGTACAACGTTTTCCAGCGGCCCGGAAAGCTCTTGCGCGTCGAACCAGACGTTGGCCTTGGGCTCGGTCAAAACTTCGCCCAAAGCACATTGCAAAGCCTGCGGATCGTCCAGCAAAGCCGTCAAAGCGCTCTGTGCAAAGTCTTGTAAAGATGCTGGAATGGCACCCGGATTTTCGGTCGCGGGCTGGCCGGCATCGCCATACAAGGCCTCGCCCACCACGTCGTCGGCCTCCTCGGCCATGCGCTGCAGCAGCTCGCGCGCCAGCTCACCACGGCTGGGGGCCCGGAATCCGATGGAATAAGTCATGCACTCGCCCACGGCTACGCCGTCATGCGCATAACGCGGCGGCAGGTAGAGCATGTCACCCGGCTCCAGCACAAACTCCTGCTCGTGCGTGAATTCGGCCAGTATCTTCAGCGGTGCGCCCTCCACCAGGGTCAAATCCTTTTGCCGGCCGATGCGCCAACGGCGCTGGCCGTGGGCTTGCAGCAGAAACACGTCATAGCTGTCAAAGTGCGGGCCGACGCCGCCACCGTCAGTGGCGTAGCTGATCATCAGGTCGTCCAGCCGCACATCGGGCACAAAGCGAAACTGCTGCAGCAGCGCATGCACGGTAGCCTCATGGGTGTCCACTCCCTGTACCAGCAGGCTCCAGCCTGGGGTCTTCAGGGGTGGCAAAGCGCGACGCTGGAACGGGCCGGTTTTCATCTTCCATTGGCCTTTGTCCTGGGTTACCAGGCGCGACTCGACTTCTTCCTGCTCGGCCAGCACGAACAGCGCGCTGCGGTCCAGCAAAGCCTGGAAGCCGGGGATGGCCTGGCGGATCAACAACGGTTTTTTCTGCCAGTAGCGCTGCATAAACTGCTGGGGGCTAATGCCGCCGAGCAGGGGCAGAATCTGGGTAACGTCCATGGTTTTCCTTGTGTGCGTGGTCAGGACGGGTGCCTAAACTGCGACAATTCTCCTATGGAAATCACACAACAACGCGTCGCAGCCCTGACCTGGACGCTGAAAGACACCCTGGGCGAAGAGCTGGACGTCCTGGACGAACCCGTCGAATTTTTGGTCGGTGGCTCCGACCTGCTGAAGAAGATCGAGGAAGCGCTGATGGGCTTGACGCCAGGCTCCGTGGTCGAGCTGCAACTGGAGCCTGAAGACGCTTTTGGCGACTTCAACGACCAGCTGCTGTTCCTGGAGGCGCGCAATCTATTCCCCAGCGAGCTGGAAGAAGGCATGGTCTTTGAAGGCACGGCACTGCCCAAGGGCACCAGCCCAGACATGCCCCAGGACGTGCTGTACACCGTGTCCGAAATCTACCCCGAACATGTGGTGCTGGACGGCAACCATCCGCTGTCTGGCATTGCCCTGCGCCTGAAGCTGCGGGTGGAAGACGTGCGCGAAGCCACCGAGGAAGAAATTGGCCGAGGCAGCACCGGCGCCAGCTTTTTCAATATTGCCCCCGGCGCACCCGACGGCGAAACCCTGCATTAAGCAACACACAGAACCCAAGCCAAAATGGCTGCCAGCGCACGTAAAGCCTGCGCTGGCAGCTATTTTTTTGGTAGCAACGTCACGATGGGCTAGGCGCCGGTCGCCAGGTGTTCATGCGTGGTGCCAGACTCCAGCACGCGCACACACTGCCGCCAGACCGCGTCCGGGTTCGCCAGCTTAAAACCATAGAAACCGGACTTTGCGCGTACCGCCATGGCCAACATGCGCGAATGCTCGCCTGCGCCCAGGTGCACGGTCACCTCGCCCCACACATCCAGCGGTAGATGGTTGGCGCAGTAGGCTTGAAAGCCGGAGCTGGACACCTCGATCACCTGCAAACTCTGCAGCTTGTCGCCTGCCATAGCGTCTATGTACAGATCGGCGGGGCACTTCAGCGAGTACCGCGGATGGACGCGCAAAGGATGTGTGTCCAGCCCGTTTGCCGCCAGCTTGGGTAGCACCTGCTGGTATTCGGGCAGGTTGTAGATCGAGTGCAGCAGCAACTTCTTGCGCTCGTCCAGCAGGGCGAATCCGGCGGTCTTCTGGTTGAAAAAATAGTCCAGCAAAGCCGGCGTCATCACCGGATCATTGGTCGTGAAATAGCGCCGGCTGGGCAGGCAGATGTTGGGCAACACCACTTGCGTGAAGTAGGCGTACAAATTCTTGCGCTGGCTCTTTGCGCCGTAGACCCGTTTCATCAGCTTGGGTGCGCTGCGCAGGTCCAGAAAGGCACCGACGGCCGGAGCACCATTGGCAAAATCGTAGCTGTCCACCGGCGTAGCCTGCAGGCGCTTGAAGAACAGCAGCGACTCGTACATCTCAATGCGGCTGGGGTTCACCGCAATCACCACATGCCGGGTGTCGAAGAATTTTGAGCAGTACTCAAACATGAACTTCATCAGCGGGAAAAGAATAGCTCCACCCGTCTTGCGATAGTCGGGGTGCACCGCCAGCGCCGAAACCTCGGCAATGTTGCCGCCCAATTTGCGCACCCCTTGCAGCTCGAAAATGGCCTGCAGCGGAAAGCCAAAAACACTCTCGCGTATCAGCGAAATAGTGCCCACCACTTTGCCGTCCACCTTGGCACACAAGGTCGTGGTCGTGGGCAAGGCGTGGTAGAGCGTGACACGCATCCCGCTGGGGTCCGCCTGCATAAAGCCACTGGCCACATAGGCATCGTGCAGCAGGGCAAAACAGGCGGCCAGTTCTTGCTGGGTCTCCGCAATCTTGAGCACCAGGCCGGGACCAGGAGCCACGTCGCAATCAACAAAAGAGCGGTACGCAGCAAAGCGCACCCGCCGTGGAAACGCGGCAAACACTTTGCGCAGACCTATATGCAAAAATTTGCGTGCCGAGGCCTTGAAAGAGCGACCCGTTGTTTTCATACATGCCTCGTGGATCAAGCACCTGGGCACAAGCCCGCTGTGTTCTTGGCGCGAACTGTCGCAACCATGGATGCCCCATGGTATCCAGAACTTTACAAGGCTACCAGCGCGCCGCCCTCCAGCGAAAAGTTCAGCATCAACCTAGAATCGAAAACCGCCCTACCCGGCGCTCCCAGTCCAGCTTGCAGCGCTTGCCCTGCACAGATGCTTGGTCAGATGCCTGGTTTTAAGCCTCACCACACTTCTGTATTTCCACAAGGCACACCTTGTCCTCTCTGTTTGAACAGCGCGCTTTCATGCGCCTCTGGATCGCGCGCATATTCGGTACCCTGGGCACACAAATCCTGATGCTGGCCGTGGGTTGGCAGATGTATGACCTGACCGGCAGCGCCTGGGACCTGGGGCTGGTTGGCCTGCTGCAGTTCCTGCCGGCTTTACTGCTGACGCTGATTGCCGGCCATGTGGCAGACCGGGTACACCGTGGCCGCATCGTCGCTGTCTGCGTTGGCATGCAGGCACTCGTAGCCCTCACCCTGCTGTGGGTCACGCAGGAGCAATGGGTGAGCCGCGAGTGGCTGCTGTTCATATCGCTGGTGCTCGGCACGGCCCGTGCATTCCAGATGCCTGCACAGCAAGCGTTGACGCCACTGCTGGTGCCGCCCGCACTGTTGCCGCGTGCCATGTCGCTCAGCGCGGCCGGCATGCAGGGTGCAACCATAGGCGGTCCGGCATTGGGTGGGGCCATTTTTCTCGGTGGTGCCAGTGCGGTGTACGCCAGCGGCGTGCTTTTGTTTGCCGTCAGCGTGGTGCTGCTGAGCCGCCTGCGCTACGACCACGTGCCGCCTCCGCGCGAGCCGGTGACGCTGCACAGCGTATTGGCCGGCGTGCGCTTCATCTGGGAAAAGAAGACCATCCTCGGCGCGGTGTCGCTAGACCTTTTTGCCGTGCTGCTGGGCGGCGCCACGGCACTGCTGCCCATGTTTGCCAAAGATATTCTGCACACCGGCCCCTGGGGCTTGGGCCTGCTGCGTGCATCGCCCGCCGTGGGCGCACTGCTCGTGTCCATTGCGCTGACACGCTGGCCGCTGCAGCGCAAGGTCGGGCGCACCCTGCTGCTGTCTGTTGGGCTGTACGGCCTGTGCATGGTGATTTTTGGCGCATCCACCAGCCTGGTGTTGTCGATGGCGGTGCTGGCGATTTCCGGCGGCGCCGACATGGTGAGCGTGGTGGTGCGTCAAAGCCTGGTGCAGCTGGAAACGCCGAACGAAATGCGCGGCCGGGTGAGTGCCGTGAATTCCGTGTTCATAGGCGCGTCTAACCAGCTGGGCGAATTTGAGTCCGGCGCCACGGCCGCGCTGCTGGGCCCGGTGGGCTCGGTGGTGGCGGGTGGCATTGGCACCCTGGTGGTCGCGGTGTTGTGGCTGCGCCTGTTCCCCAGCCTGGCCCGGCGCAACACACTGCATTGAAATGGACAGCGTCGACGCCGTCGTCATCGGGGCCGGCGTGGTCGGCATCGAGTCGCCGGGCTTGACCAGCTGCCTGGCGATAGGCCAGGCCGTGTCTCACATTCTGATTACCTAAACCAAGGCTCTCACCATGCAACGCAAACACATCAGCTCCGGCTCCCCTTTTGAAGAACAGATCGGTTACTCCCGCGCCGTGGTGCACGGCGACTGGGTATTTGTGTCTGGCACCACCGGCTTTGACTACGCCAGCATGAGCATCTCGGACGACGTGGTGGTGCAGGCCGAGCAGTGCCTGAAAAACATCCAGGCCGCACTGGAGCAGGCCGGTGCCAGCCTGGACGATGTCGTGCGGGTGAACTACGTGCTACCCAACGGGGCCGACTTCGAGCCCTGCTGGCCGGTGCTGCGGCGCTACCTGGGCCGGGCGAAGCCGGCGGCAATGATGGTCATCGCAGGTCTGCTGGACCCGCGCATGAAGATTGAAATTGAAGTGACAGCAATCAAAGCGAAATAGGCCTCTAGCGCAGGTAGTGCTTGCGCGAGAAGCTATGATTTAGATAGCACTAGGTCGGTCATCACGTCCTGCGGGATCAACGCGCCACGGTGCTGTATGACCCGGCCCGCCAGGCGGTTGCCATGCCGCGCTGCGTCGGCCAGGCTGCCGCCCTGCAAACGCACGGCCAGGTAGCCGGCGGCGAATGAATCTCCGGCTGCCGTGGTGTCCACCACCTTGTCGACCCGCTCGGTGGGCACCTCCAGCACGCCCGATGCACTGCGCACCAGGGTGGCGTCGCGGCCACGCTTGACGACCACCTCGGCACAAGGCAAAGCCTGGGCAGCGTCTACCGCAGCCTGCAGCGTGGGCAAATTACGGAGGGCCTGCTCGTCGTCGGCAGTGATCAGGGCGATAGAAGCCAGGGCGTAGGCCCGGTCGAAATTGACCAGGGCTTCTTCTCGGCTGGCCCATAGGCGCGGCCGGTAGTTGTTGTCGAACACCACGGTGGCGCCGCGTGCACGCAGGCGGCCCATCAGCGCAAACAGGCGCTCCCGCCCAGCCGGCGGCAGGATGGCCAGGCTGATGCCGCTGAGGTAGAAGGCATCCAGGCTGTCCGCCTCGGCCTCCAGCGGCGTAATGGCGGCGTCGAAATAGGCTTTGGCCGCACTGCTGTCGCGCCAGTAACTGAAGCTGCGCTCGCCCTGTGCATCGACCTGGATCAGGTAGAGCCCGGGCATACGGCCTGGCAGGCGCTGCACCAGAGACACGTCCAGCCACTCGGCCTGCCAGCGTTGCAGCATGCCGGCGCTCAGGCCGTCATCTCCCAGCGCGGTGGCGTAGCAAACCTGCAATCCAGTCGCACAACGCGCAAGGTAGACGGCGGTGTTCAGCGTGTCGCCGCCAAAACCCTGGTGCATGCTGCCAAAGGCCTCGCCTTGCAGTTCCAGCATGCATTCACCAAACAGTACTACCTTGTGCATTGTGTCGCCCTTTTTGTCGCCTTTTTATTAGGCGAAAGTGTAGGCGGTCTTTACCGTGGTGAAGAACTCCTGCGCATACCGGCCCTGCTCGCGCGAGCCAAAGCTGGAGCCCTTGCGGCCGCCAAACGGCACGTGGTAGTCCACGCCCGCCGTCGGCAGGTTCACCATCACCATGCCGGCCTGGCTGTGGCGCTTGAAGTGCGTGGCGTATTTCAGGCTGGTGGTGGCGATGCCGGCGGCCAGGCCGAAGGGCGTATTGTTCGCCTCGGCCAACGCCTCTTCATAGCCCTTCACGCGGATGATGCTGGCCACCGGGCCGAACACTTCTTCGCGGTTGATGCGCATCGCTGCCGTGGTGTCGGTCAGCAGCGCCGGGGCCATGAAGAAGCCCTCGGTATCGCGCTGCAGACGTTCACCTCCGGCCAGCAGCCGCGCACCTTCAGCCTGGCCGATGGACACGTAGTCCAGGTCTTGCTGCAGCTGCGACAGCGACGACACCGGGCCGATGTCGATGCCGGCAGCCAGTGCGTCGCCGATCTTCAGCGTGGCCATACGGGCCTGCATGGCAGCCACAAACTGCGGATAAATGCCGTCGGTGACGATCAAGCGGCTGGACGCGGTGCAGCGCTGGCCGGTGCTGAAGAACGCGCTTTGCACGCTCAGCTCCACGGCTTGGGCCAGGTCGGCGTCGTCCAGAATGACTTGCGGGTTCTTGCCGCCCATCTCCAGCTGCACCTTCTTCAGGTTCAGCGCGCACTGCTGGGCGATGCGGGCGCCCACGCCTTGCGAGCCGGTGAAGCTGATGGCCGACACACCGGGGTGGTTGACCAGCGGGTCACCAATGACGGAGCCACGGCCCATCACCAGGTTGAACACGCCAGCAGGAATGCCGCTGCGGCTGATGATCTCGGCCAGCGCCCAGGCGCAACCGGGCACCAGGTCGGCAGGCTTCAAGACCACGCAATTGCCGTAGGCCAGGGCCGGGGCAATCTTCCAGGCGGGGATGGCAATGGGGAAGTTCCAGGGGGTGATCAGGCCGATTACGCCCAGTGGTTCGCGGGTGATTTCCACACCCACACCGCTGCGCACCGAGGGCACAGTCTCGCCGGTCAGGCGCAGGCATTCGCCGGCGAAAAACTTGAAGATATTGCCGGCGCGGGTGGCTTCGCCAATGCCCTCAAGCTTGGTCTTGCCTTCTTCGCGGGCCAGCAGCGTGCCCAGCTCTTCGCGGCGGGCCAGGATTTCGGTGCCGATCTTGTCCAGCGCATCGGCACGGGCCTGGATGTTGCCGGTAGACCAGGCAGGGAAAGCCGCCTGGGCGGCCTGCACGGCGGCGTCTAGCTGGGCCGCGTCGGCCTGGGTGTATTCACCGATCACATCGCCCAGGTTGGACGGGTTGACGTTGGCGGCGTAGCTTGCGCCTGCAACCCAGGCGCCGTTGATGTAGTTGTCGTGTTTTTGGGTCATGGTGGTTTACTGGGGGCCCAGCTTCTTGATCAACACAGCCAGCTCTTCCACCTCGGAAGGCTTCAAGTCGCTCAGTGGGGCGCGCACGGGGCCGCCGTCGTGGCCGACGATGGTGGCGCCGGCCTTGATGATGCTCACGCCGTAGCCTTCCACGCGGTTGCGGATGCCCAGGTAAGGCATGAAGAAGTCCTTCAGCAGGCGGTGCTGCGTGGCCATGTCGTCAGCGGCCACCGCGTGGTAGAACTCCATCGCGGTCTTGGGGATGAAGTTGAACACGGCGGACGAGTACACCGGCGTGCCCAGCGCCTTGTATGCGGCTGCATAGACTTCAGCAGTCGGCAGGCCCCCCAGATAGGCAAAACGGTCGCCCATAGCCATGAAGATGGAGGACATGGTTTCGATATTGCCCACACCGTCCTTGAAGCCGATCAGGTTCGGGCAGCGGTCGGCCAGGATGCGCAGCGATGCGGGGGTCAGCTTGGTGCGGTCGCGGTTGTAGACGATGACGCCAAACTTCACGCTGTTGCAGACCTGCGCCACATGTTCGATCAAGCCTTCCTGGCCTGCTTCGGTCAGGTAGTGCGGCAGCAGCAGAATGCCGTGCGCGCCCAGGCGCTCGGCTTCTTGCGCGTGGGCAATGGCCATGCGGGTTGGGCCACCGGCGCCGGCAATGATGGGCACCTTGCCACGGCAGGTGTCCACCGCAGTCTTGATGACCCGGCTGTACTCGGCGCCAGCCAACGAGAAGTATTCACCCGTGCCACCTGCCGCGAACAGCGCGCTGGCGCCATACGGTGCCAGCCATTCCAGACGCTCGATATAGGTCTTGGGGCGGAATTCGCCCTGCTCGTCGAAGTCGGTGATGGGGAAGGACAGCAGGCCGGAGCCCATGATGGTTTTGAGGTCTTGGGGTGTCATGGTTTTGTCTCAGTAGGTAAATGGTTTACAAGGAAATTGCTATTTTTTAGATAGCGCATAGCGCTGGATTTATCTGCGGTGGAAGCATTTTTTAACCAGCAGTTTTTGCTATACAAAAAGTGGCTCTGGCAGGCCGCGCACACCGGGCTTGAGCGCGAACATGGCGCCGTTCAAACCCGGGTTGGCGGGGTCTACGTTGCCGGGCTGGATGGAGGCCACATACATCACATCCAGGTCTGGCCCACCAAAGGCGCACATGGATGGCTTGGCCACCGGCACCTCCAGCGATGCCACCAAACGGCCCTGCGGGTTGAAGCGGTGCACCAGGCCGGCGTCGTTGGCGCAGATCCAGTAGTGGCCCTCGGCGTCCAGCGCAGCACCGTCGGGGCGACCCGGCAGCGGCTGCATGTCGGCAAACAGCTCGCGTGGACCGGGCATGCCGTCGGCGTCCAGTGCAAAACGCCAGATCTTCTGCACGCTGGAATGCGAATCAGACACGTAGCCGGTACACCCGTACGCGCTGAAGGCCATGCCGTTGGGGGTGATAAAGCCATCCATCCGGGCAGCACTCAAACCCTTGCCGTCCAGGCAGTAGATGGCGCCTAGCGGCGAAGCCAGGCCCATGTCCATCACCATGGTGCTGACCCAGAAGCGGCCCTGCGTATCGCAGCGTCCGTCGTTGAAGCGCATGCCGGGTGCGGGGTGGGTGATGCGGGCCAAGCATTCCAGGCGCGGCGTGGCTGCATCCAGCTGCACGGCGTAGATGCCGCTTTCCATCGCGGCCACCACGCCACCGGCGGCGGCCAGGGCGATGCAGCCCACGCGCTCGGGCAGGGTCCAGCTCTGGACCTGCTCGGTAGCAAAGCTCCAGCGGCGAATCTGCCGGCCTTCGATGTCCACCCAGTACAAGGCCTGCTCAGCCACGGACCACACGGGGCATTCGCCCACGCGGTCGCGGGTGCTGGCTATGGCGTGTGCCGTGCTCATTCTTCGTACGGGCCCATGCGCACAAAGGCGCCGCCCTGGTGCAAGGCTGCGGGGTCGTTGAAGTCCGGCGGTGGGGTACGCGCAAAGACCGCTTCGCGGAACACATCAGAACTGTCTTGCGGCACATAGCCAACATGGCGGGCGCGGGAGTTGTCCCACCAGGTCACGGAGTTGTTCGACATGCCGAAAATGATGCTGAAACCCAGTGCTGGCGTGGTCAGGCAGGCAGTGATCAGGCGGTGCAGGTCGCCGTAGCTCAAAAAGGTGGCCAGCATGCGGCGGTCCCGCGGCTCGGGGAACGAGGAGCCGATGCGCACGCAGGCTGTCTCGATGCCGTAGCGGTCAAAGTAGTAGCGCGCCACGTCTTCGCCAAAGGCCTTGCTCAGGCCATAGTTGCCGTCCGGGCGGGCTGGGTGGTCGGCGGTGATGGTTTCGTCCTGCCGGTAGAAGCCGGTGACGTGGTTGGAGCTGGCAAAAACCACCCGCTTCACGCCGAACTTGCGGGCTGCCTCGTACAGGTTGTAGGCGCCCAGAATATTAGCCTGCAAGATAGGGCCAAACGGGCCGTCCACCGACTTGCCACCCATGTGCACGATGGCGTCCACGCCCTGCACCATGGCATCTACCGCGGCAGCGTCGGCCAGGTCGGCGAGCATGATTTCTTCACCCTCGGCTGCGGGACCAAAGTCCACCACGTCGGACAGACGCAGAGTGGTGCAGTTTTGTTTCAGGCTTTCGCGCAGTACCTTGCCCAGGCCGCCTGCGGCGCCAGTGAGCAGGATTTTTTCGTGCACTTTGATGACCATGTTTGTCCCGATCTCCGTGTAAACACCAGTTTGGTGTCCTTTGGCGTCTATTGCTGGACTTTGCCAAAGGCTTTGCTATACAGTGGGCCAGCAGCTCCACACATCAGTCGTACGTTGTCTGACAACATGGATTCTCATAACCTACTCTCTCCGTGTCAAGGATTTTTTTATGGCCTCCGCCACCCACACCGGCACTTACAACAACAGCGAAACACCGGCCTCCTCCATTCCCCGCTCCCGTCGCCCCCGGGGCCTGGTCACTGAAATCGTAGACACGCTGGCCGCCACCATCCGCCAGGGTCAGCTGCCACCGGGCGAAAAGCTGCCCACCGAGGTCGAGCTGATGGCCCGCTTTGACGTCAGCCGCACCGTGGTGCGCGAGGCCCTGTCCAAGCTGCAGGCCTCCGGCCTGGTGGAAACTCGGCACGGCATAGGCACCTTCGTGATCGAGCCGCCCGACACCCGCAACTTCAAGATTGCCCCTGAAGACTTCGCCACCGTGGCCGACGTGATCGCCCTGCTGGAGTTGCGTATCAGCCTGGAGACCGAGGCAGCGGGCCTGGCCGCCCAGCGCCGCACGCCCGCCAACCTGGTCCAGCTGGAAGCAGCGCTGCAGAACTTCAAGAACGCCATTCCGCAGGATTCGGACGCCGTGCCGGCCGACTTCCAGTTCCATATGGAGGTGGCTCGCGCCACAGGCAACCAGCACTTTGCCGACCTGATGACCTACCTGGGCACCATGATCATTCCGCGCACCCGGGTGAAGACTCTGCAACACGTCCCCGAAGGCCGCCTGGCCTACCTGCAAAAGGTGCACGGCGAGCACGAGAGCATCTACCACGCCATACGCGACCAGGACAGCGATTCCGCCCGCGCAGCCATGCGCACCCACCTGTCGAACAGCCGCGAAAGACTACGCAAAAGCCAGCCGCTGGACGCCCCAAAAGACTGAGACAAAGCACAAACCCGACCAATATGGCGGTGAAGTTCATGGGCGAAGAGCTGAGCAAGGACACCGGCGGCAAAGACAACATCAAGGTGTTTGGCGACAGCGCCCTGGGCTCCGAAAAAGACACGGTGGAACAGGTGAAGATAGGCGCCATCGACATGGTGCGCGTCAGCTTGGCCTCGTTCAATGGCATCGTGCCCGAGTCCATGATTCCATCGTTCCCGTTCATCTTCCGTGACATCGAGCACTTCCGCAAAGCCATCTACGGCGCCCAGGGCGACAAGATCCTGGCCGCTTTCGACAAGGCAGGCTTTGTCGGCCTGGCAATGTATGAAAGCGGCTCGCGCTCCATCTACGCCAAGAAGGCCGTGAAGAGCGTGGCTGACATGAAAGGCATGAAGATCCGCGTGCAGCCCTCCGACCTGATGGTCAGCATGGTCAGCGCGATGGGCGCATCGCCCACCCCGATGCCCATGGCTGAGGTCTATACCGGCCTGAAAACCGGCCTGGTTGACGCTGCGGAAAACAACGTCCCGTCATACGAAGAGTTCAAGCATTACGAGTCGGCCGGCGTCTTCACTGAAACCATGCACGTCATGACCCCCGAAGTGCTGGTGTTCTC
>JAPLPK010000202.1 GCA_026400275.1 Burkholderiales bacterium | reverse complement strand
GCGAACCGCGCAAGGCCGCCGGCCTCTTCCTGGACGAAAACAAGCTCAACCAGGACACGCAAGCTCTGTTCAGCCGCATGAACCTGGCGCTGTCACCGACCACACCGATTGGCGAGCTGACGGTGGCCAAACAGCAAATGGTGGAGATTGCCAAGGCTCTGTCCCACAAGTCACGCGTGCTGATCATGGACGAGCCCACCGCCGCACTGAACAATGCGGAGATAGACGAGCTGTTCCGCATCATCCGCCAGCTCAAAAGCGAGGGCGTGGGCATTGTCTATATCTCGCACAAGATGGACGAGATCCAGCGCATCGCCGACCGCATCACCGTGATGCGCGACGGCACCTACATCAACACCGTGCCTGCGGCCACCCCTATGTCGCAAGTGATCGCCATGATGGTCGGGCGCAACCTTGAGCAAGCCGAAAAAAGCATCCCCGACACCTCTGCCAACGAAGTGCTGCTGGATGTACGCGGCCTGAACCGAGGCCGAGTGATCCGCGATGTGAGCTTCAATGTACGCCGCGGTGAAATCGTTGGCTTCGCCGGCCTCATGGGCGCCGGGCGTACCGAGGTCGCCCGTGCGGTGTTTGGCGCAGACCCCATCGATTCGGGCGAGGTACGGGTACGCGGCAAGACCATACGACTGAACTCGCCAGAAGACGGAGTACAGGCCGGCATTGGCTATTTGTCGGAAGACCGTAAGCACTTCGGCTTGGCCACCGGCATGGACGTGGCAGCCAATATCACCCTGCCCAGCCTGCGCCGCTGGCTGAAGTGGGGGGTGTTTCTCAACCAGCCGGCCATCCGCAGCATTTCGCTGCAGATGGTCGACAAGCTGCGCATCAAAACCCCTTCCATCACGCAAACCGCCAAGCTGCTCTCGGGCGGTAACCAACAGAAGGTAGTGATTGCCAAATGGCTGGTGCAGGACTGCGAAATACTGATTTTTGACGAGCCCACGCGCGGCATCGACGTGGGTGCCAAAAGCGAAATTTACAAGCTGCTGAACGAGCTGGCCGCCCAAGGCCGCGCCATCGTGGTGATCTCCAGCGAGCTACCCGAAGTACTGCTGCTCAGCCACCGCGTTCTGGTGATGTGCGAAGGACGCATTACCGGCGAGGTGCGTGGCGACGAGGCCACCCAGGAAAGCCTGATGGCACTCGCCACACGGCGCGAAGCCGACACCAGCACCCAAGCCGTATCGCACTGACCAACCACCGATTCATAAAAACCAGGTCCATCCATGTCTGAACCCACCTCCTCCGCATCCTGGTTGGCACGCCTCACGGGCGGACAGGCCAAGCAAAAACTGCTAGCCTTTGCCAGCCTGATCGCACTGCTGGCCATCTTTACGGCCCTCAAACCCGATGCCTTCATGACGCAGGACAACATCATCGGAATTCTGCAGTCCACCACCGTCATTGGGGTGCTGGCCATCGCCAGCACGTTCATCATCATTACCTCGGGTATCGACCTGTCGGTAGGCGTTCTGATGACTTTCTGCGCCGTGATGGCCGGCATCTTTCTAGTCAACCTGGGCATGCCCCTGCCGCTGGGGATTCTGTGCGCACTGGCCATGGGCGCCTTGTCCGGCTGTATTTCAGGCCTGGCGATTACCAAGCTCAAAGTGCCGCCCTTTATTGCCACGCTGGGCATGATGATGCTGCTCAAAGGCGTGTCACTGATCATCACCCACACCCGCCCCATCTACTTCAATGATGTGGAGGGGTTTGACCAGATCGCACTGGGTTCGTTGATTGGCAATTTCATACCCAGCCTGCCCATTCCGAATGGCGTTTTGATCATGTTTCTGGTGGCGATCGTGTGCGCCGTGGTACTGAACAAGACAGCCCTGGGCCGCTACACCTTTGCCCTGGGCAGCAACGAAGAGGCCGTACGGTTGTCCGGCGTGAATGTGGACCGCTGGAAGGTCATCATCTACACATTCAGTGGCGGTATCTGCGGCATTGCCGGCCTGCTGATTGCATCCCGCCTCAATTCGGCGCAACCTGCGCTGGGCCAAGGCTATGAGTTGGATGCGATTGCCGCCGTTGTGATTGGCGGCACCTCGCTCAGCGGCGGTGTGGGCACGATTTTGGGCACCATCATCGGCGCCTTCATCATGAGCGTGCTCATCAACGGCCTGCGCATCATGTCGGTCGCCCAAGAATGGCAGATGGTGCTGACCGGGCTGATCATCATTTTGGCCGTCTACACCGACAACCTGCGGCGCAACAAGAAATAAGGAGGCTGCACGACATCCACCACCGACCCTCCTCCCGGCTT
>JAPLPK010000094.1 GCA_026400275.1 Burkholderiales bacterium | reverse complement strand
AGAGCGTCCAGAGTGCAAACGTCTTATGCACAACTTGACGATCTACGCCTTGCCACAACGGCAACACTGGAAATGATGCGCAAAGAGTTATGAGTGCATAAACGAATGTGCTTCCAGCGCAGGCAGTACCTGCGCAAGCAGCTATTTATTCGATAGCAAACCGGTTGCAACCGTGGGGTAGCGCAGCCGCAGCCGCAGCTCGGTCTTCATGCGGGTGTTGTCCAGCCGGCGCGACTCGGACATAAAGCTCAGCAACATCAGCGACAGCTGCCCCTGCGCGGCGCTGCGCGGCACGCGCGGCGGACGCGGCAGGCCGTACAGGTCAGCGGCAAGGTCAAAGTAGTCGCCCATGCGCATATCGGTGTCGTCGTTCACGTTGTAGATGCGCTGTGGGCGGCCACGCCACAGCGCCTGGACGCAGGCGCGGGCCAAGTCGTTGGCGTGGATGTGGTTGGTGAACACATCGTCTGCCGCTTGCAGCACCGGCGTGCCTTTGCGTAAGCGCGTCTCGGGCGTGCCGCCCTCGCGGTCAGGGGCATAGATGCCGGGGATGCGCAGAATGCTGCTGCGCACCCGGCTGGCACGCCGGCCCAGCAGGCGCACTGCGGCTTCGGCATCGACCCGGCGCTGGGCCCGGGGCGTGGTGGCGGCCAAGGCGCGGGTCTCGCGCACCAGCTCGCCCTGGCAGTCACCGTACACACCACTGGTTGAGCCGTACACCAGAGCACGGGGCGCGCCGCGCAGCTGCAGCACACGCAGCAGATTGCGGGTGCGCGGGTCGTCGCGGCCTTCGCCTGGCGGCGGTGCCAGGTGCAGCACGCGGGTCGCCAGCCCGGCCAGCCGGTATAGCGATGCGCGCGCGTCCAGATTGCCGCACAGCGCGGTGATGCCCTGGGCTCGCAAAGCCGGTACGCGCTCGGGGCTGGTGGTCAGCGCTAGCACACGCACCGGGTGCGGCAGGCAGGCAACGGCGCGCAGGCCTACATCGCCGCAGCCGACGACCAGCACGCGCTCGCGGCGGAAGCGCGCAGGCAGCGCGCCAAGTGGAAATTGGTTTGAGGGCAAAATCAGAGGCTAAAGATAGAACTGACCGAGCATACCGAACCCATGACCCATCCCGTCCCTACCCCGCAAGCTTTCAGCATCACCGTACAGCCCAGCGGCCGCAGTTTTGCCGCCACGGCCGACGAATCCATCCTGGCGGCCGGCATACGCCAGGGCATCGGCCTGCCCTACGGCTGCAAGGACGGCGCCTGTGGCTCCTGCAAATGCAAGAAGCTCGAAGGCATGGTGTTCCACGGCCCGCACCAGAGCAAGGCGCTGAGCGACGAGGAAGAAGCCGCCGGCCTGGTGCTGACCTGCTGCGCGATGCCGCTGACCGACGTGGTGCTGGAATCGCGCCAGGTGACGGACGAAAGCGCCTTCCCCATCAAGAAGATGCCTTCGCGCGTGACCACGCTGGAGAAGGTGTCAGACGACGTGATGGTCATCAAGCTGCAGCTGCCAGCCAACGACACCCTGCGCTACCACCCCGGCCAGTACATTGAATTCATCCTGCGCGACGGCGCACGCCGCTCTTACAGCATGGCCAATGCGCCGCACACCGGCCCTGCGGTGGAGCTGCACATCCGCCACATGCCCGGTGGCAAGTTCACCGACCACGTGTTCGGCGCGATGAAAGAAAAAGAAATCCAACGCATTGAAGGCCCGTACGGCAGCTTCTACCTGCGCGAAGACTCGGACAAACCCATCGTGCTGCTGGCCTCGGGCACCGGCTTTGCGCCCATCAAGGCCATCCTGGAGCACATGCAGCACAAGGGCATCACCCGCCCGGCCACGCTGTACTGGGGCGGCCGACGTCCTGGCGATCTGTACCTGAACGATTGGGTGCAGGCCCAGTTGGTGAATATGCCGAACCTGACTTATGTGCCGGTGGTCTCCAACGCCCTGCCAGAAGACGGCTGGACTGGCCGCACCGGCTTCGTGCACCAGGCTGTGCTGCAAGACCTGCCGGATTTGTCCGGCCATGAAGTCTATGCCTGCGGTGCGCCCATCGTGGTGGAGTCGGCCCAGGCCGACTACATCGCACAGGCCGGCCTGCCGAGCGACGCATTTTTTGCCGACTCTTTCACCAGCGAAGCCGATAAAGCCAAGGCTGCATAAGCGCACGGCCATGGCATTCCGCGTCGGCGACGAAATCACCTTCCGCAGGCTGGAAATCTTTCTGGCCTTCATGCAGGAAGGCAACCTGACACGTACAGCCGAGGTCCTGGATACCAGCACAGTCAGCGTGCACCGGGCCTTGCATGCGCTGGAGGAAGGGCTGCGCTGCCCGCTGTTCCGCCACGAAGGCCGCAACCTGATACCGACGCATGCGGCACAGGCGCTGGCCGAGGCTGCCAAGGACGTTCTCCAGTTGATGGCCGAGGGTGTGCGCGCTACACGCCAAGCCGCAGGCTATGCATGTGACCAGATACGCATCGGCTCGCTGTATTCGCTGACCATCAAGACGGTGCCGACCCTGCTGATCGACCTGAAGGTGCGCAAGCCCGAGCTGCAGCCCGAGTTGGTGCTGGGCTCGAACGCAGCGCTGTTGCAGAAACTGGCCCAGGGCGCCATTGATGCCGCGCTGATGTCGGTGCCCGACGACGCGCCAGAAGTCGAATCGCTGCCGCTGTTTGAAGACGACATCTACTTTGCCGCGCCGGTAGGCTCGCGCTATGCCGACATGGCAGTAGTCGATTTGAGCGGTTGTGCCGACGAACGCTTCGTCAGCCTGACCGAAGGCTTTGCCACCTACAAGGGCTTCCAAGAGGCCTTTCGTATCGCCGAATTCACGCCGAATGTGGTGATGCAAACCGGCGATATCTTTTCGCTGATGAACCTGGTCAGCGGCGGCCTGGGCTGCACGCTGCTGCCGGGCCGGGTGCGCGATGTGTTTCCGCACAAGGTGCAGCTGATTCCGCTGCAGCCCAAGTACCTGATGCGCCAGACCATAGGCCTGAGCTTTTTGCGCAGCCGCGAGCGCGACCCGAACCTGCTGACGCTGCTGTCGGTCTGCCGCCTGTCGCAGACCCGCCTGGCCTGACAGGTGACTGCGCCCGGGTAAACCCCCGATCGTTTCACCTGCCGTAAATATCCCCTCTTCCGCTTAATTGTTCTGTCGTGGCTGGCTCGGTACATTCCATTCCGAGAAGCGCCGCTGTGCCCCAACCGCTTGGCAAGGCTTCCAAAAAAATAGCGCTGACATGCGCCATAACCAGGAGACAGACATGATCATTTACGGCACCGCGCTACTGGCAGCATGCCATTTGCTGGGGATTTTTTTAGGTGACTTGCTCGGGCAAGCCATGGTCCTGCCCAAGCTGACCGAGGCAGGTGTGGAGTATTGGGGCGCCATGTACATCCCGGTGGTGGTGGCGATGGCGGCGCAACAGGACGTGGTATCGGCCCTGCGGGGCGGCCACCTGGCGCTGCTGTCGGCAATCGGTGCGGTAGCCGTCTGCGCCGTCGTCATCTCGCTGATCAACCGCATGGAAGGCGTTGAAGAGCCGGTGCCGGATGCGGATGCCGCAACACTGCCCAACGCCCTGCCCGCAACCCACCTGAAGTGAACACCATGCTTGAAATTCTGCAAAAAGCCGCAGCCGGCAACGGCCTGGTCACCGCCTTCGCCATGGTGGGTTTGATCGTGCTGCTATCTGGCGTCATTTCGCGCAAGCTGACTTTTGGCCGGGTGCATGGCTCGGCCATCGCCATCGTCATCGGCCTGGTATTGGCCTACTGGGGTGGCACACAAACCGGCGGGCACAAAGGCCTGGCCGATATGTCGCTGTTCGGTGGCATCGGCCTGATGGGTGGCGCCATGCTGCGCGACTTTGCCATCGTAGCCACGGCCTTCGAGGTACAGGCCACCGAGGCGCGCAAGGCCGGGCTGATCGGCGTCGTGGCCTTGCTGCTGGGCACCCTGCTGCCGTTTATGGTGGGCGCCAGCGTGGCCTGGAGTTTTGGCTACCGGGACGCTGTGAGCATGACGACGATTGGAGCTGGTGCCGTGACCTACATCGTCGGCCCTGTCACCGGTGCCGCGATAGGCGCCAGCTCGGACGTGATGGCGCTGAGCATTGCCACCGGCCTGATCAAGGCGATTTTGGTGATGGTTGGCACGCCGGTGGCAGCGCGCTTTCTACGCCTCAAAACACCCCGCTCTGCCATGGTTTTTGGCGGCTTGGCCGGCACCGTGAGCGGTGTTTCCGCCGGCCTGGCTGCGACCGACCGCAAGCTCGTGCCCTATGGCGCGCTGGTGGCGACTTTCCACACCGGCCTGGGCTGCCTGATGGGCCCGTCGGTTCTGTTTTTTGCCACCAAGGCCCTGGTGGCTTGAGGATCTGAGGATCTGAGGATCTGAGGATCTGAGGATCTGAGGATATGAGGATATGAGGATATGAGGATATGGATATGGATATGGGGATATGACTATGGACCGTGTGAACTGGAACACCAAGGCAGACAACCGCGCCGCCCGAATGGCACGGGCTGCCCAGGCCCTGGGGCCGCAGCTGCGCGGCAAGCATGTGGCGACCGAAGCCATCGGTGCGCTGCTGGAAGCGGTAATTGAGCCCGGCGACCGGGTCTGCCTGGAGGGCAATAACCAGAAGCAGGCCGACTTCCTGGCGCAGGCGCTGGTACAGGTCGATCCGCAGAAAGTCCATGGCCTGCACATGGTGCAATCCGTGCTGGCACTGCCGGAGCACCTGGACATTTTCGAGAACGGCGTAGCCAGCAAGCTGGACTTCAGCTTTTCCGGCCCGCAGGGGGCGCGGCTGGCGCGGCTGGTGTCTACCGGCCGCATCCAGATCGGCGCCATCCATACCTATCTGGAGCTTTTCGCCCGCTACTTTGTCGACCTGACGCCCAAGGTGGCGCTGGTGGCGGCGCACGCGGCCGATGCCGAAGGCAATCTGTACACCGGGCCGAACACCGAGGACACGCCGGCCATCGTCGAGGCCACGGCCTTTTCGGGTGGCATCGTCATCGCCCAGGTCAACGAGCTGGTGGACGGCAACACCAGTCTGCCGCGTATCGACATTCCGGCGGGCTGGATCAGCTTTGTGGTGAAGGCCCCGCGCCCGAACCTGATAGAGCCGCTGTTCACCCGCGACCCGGCGCAGATCAGCGAGATACAGGTGCTGATGGCCATGATGGCGATCAAGGGCATTTATGCCGAATACGGCGTCGAGCGGCTGAACCACGGCATTGGCTTCGACACCGCCGCCATCGAGCTGCTGCTGCCCACCTACGCGGAATCACTGGGGCTGAAGGGCAAGATTGCCAAGCACTGGGCGCTTAACCCGCACCCGGCCTTGATACCGGCCATCGAGGCAGGCTGGGTGGAATCCATCCACTCCTTCGGCTCCGAGCTGGGCATGGAGGACTACATCCGAGCCCGCTCCGACGTATTCTTCACCGGCCCGGACGGCAGCCTGCGCAGCAACCGCGCCTTCAGCCAGGCAGCCGGCCACTACGCCTGCGACCTGTTCATAGGCTCGACCCTGCAGATCGATCTGGACGGCAACAGCTCCACCGCCACGCTGGGCCGCATTGCCGGCTTTGGCGGCGCACCCAATATGGGTGCCGACGCCCGTGGCCGCCGCCACGCCAGCCCGGCCTGGCTGAAGGCCGGGCGCGAGGCCCGCGACGGCCGCAGTGGCGCCGCCGGCACGCCGCGGGGGCAAAAGCTGGTGGTGCAGATGGTGGAGACCTTCCGCGAACACATGCAGCCCG
Source organism: Burkholderiales bacterium (assembly GCA_026400275.1). Classification (GTDB taxonomy): domain Bacteria; phylum Pseudomonadota; class Gammaproteobacteria; order Burkholderiales; family Burkholderiaceae_C; genus Rhodoferax_B. The sequence goes on along the minus strand of JAPLPK010000094.1, from coordinate 1,835 downwards.
CCTTTGTGGAGCGGCTGGACGCCTGGACGCTGCAGGAGCAAGCGGGTATGGCCCTGCCACCGATCATGGTCTACGGCGACGATGTAACCCACATCCTGACCGAAGAAGGCATTGCCAACCTGCTGCTGTGCCGCAACGATGCCGAGCGCGAGCAGGCGATACGCGGCGTCGCCGGTTACACAGCAGTGGGCCTGGCGCGCGACAAGCGTGCAGTAGAAAATCTGCGCGACCGAGGCATCATCCGGCGCCCGCAAGACTTAGGCGTCGACCCGCGCGACGCCACCCGCAACCTGCTGGCCGCACGCAGCATGCGCGACCTGGTGCGCGCCTCCGGCGGGCTGTACCAGCCGCCCAAACGTTTCAGAAACTGGTAGGAGCACAAGCAGCATGAGTGACATTACCGCAGGGCTGGAAACCCTGGATTTTTCCTACAGCACAGGCCGGCCCGCCGGCAGCTTCGCGCCCATCCTGGTCGGCGTAGTTGGCTCGGGCAACCTGGAAGTGCTGCTGGAGGCTGTAGCCGGCACCGGCTGCGCGGTGCGCGTCGAGACCTCCGCACGCGGCTTTGGCCCGATCTGGCAGGCCGTGGTGGACGATTTCCACGCCCGCCACCCGCTCGCCGGCGTGCGCATTTCCATCAACGACATGGGCGCCACGCCCGCTGTAGTCAGCCTGCGCCTAGACCAAGCCGTGGCCGAACTCCCAAAAACTCCAAGGGCCACCACATGATCAGCTATGTCGAATGCACAGCACGCGAGCGCCTGGCCCAGGTGCTGGACCCCGGCACCTTCCATGAGTGGCTGCCACCCTCCGCACGTGTCACCAGCCCGCACCTGGCGCAGCTGGGCGTGCCGTCCGCCTTTGACGACGGCGTGGCGATTGGCCGCGCCACCCTGGACGGCCACCCCATTTTTGTAGCTGCGCAAGAAGGCGAATTCATGGGCGGCGGCGTGGGCGAAGTCCACGGCGCCAAGCTGGTAGGCCTGCTGCAGCGCGCTTTGCGCGAGCGGCCGAAAGCCGTGCTGCTACTGGCCGAATCCGGCGGCGTACGCCTGCATGAAGCCAATGCCGGGCTGATTGCGGTGTCGGAAGTGATGCGCGCCGTGTTGGATGTGCGCGCCGCAGGCATCCCGGTGATTGTGCTGATCGGCGGCGCCAACGGTTGCTTTGGCGGCATGGGCATCGTGGCACGCTGCGCCGACCATATCGTGATGAGCGACGTGGGCCGCCTGGCGATGTCCGGTCCGGAAGTGATCGAAGCCAGCCACGGCGTGGAAGAGTTCGACTCGCGCGACCGCGCGCTGGTCTGGCGCACCACGGGCGGCAAGCACCGCTGGCTCACCGGCGATTGCGATGCGCTGGTGGAAGACGATGTATCGGCCTTCCGCCGCGCCGCCATCGCAGCACTCCAAGCCGCCCAGGCTGTGACCTTGCAGTCACTGGAAACCGAACACGCGCTACTTACCGAACGCCTGCGCCCACTGGACGACAACGGCGACCAAGCCATCGCCCTCTGGCGGCGCCTGGGCGTTGCCGACGCCGCCCGCGTGCCAGAGATGGACGTGGCGGAAACAAGGACCCTGGGAGTCAACGCATGAACTGGAACACCCTCGCCACCCAACTCTTTGGCCCCAACCATGGCATCAGCGCCGACGGTGACTTTTTGCAAGGTACGGTCACGTTTGACGGCCAGCCGCTGGCCGTGTTGGGCAGCACCCACCACGCCCCCATAGGCGTCCAGCTGGCACTGGCCCAGGCCCGGGTGGTGCTGGACACCATCGCCCGCCACCCGGGCCGGCCCATCCTGTTGCTGATCGACACCCAAGGCCAACAAC
>JAPLPK010000016.1 GCA_026400275.1 Burkholderiales bacterium | reverse complement strand
CCCTGCGCAACATCAGCCTGAAATGGACCATGCCCATCCGGGATTGGAAGGCTGCCCTGACCCGATTTACCATTCAGTTTGGTGACCGCATCTCCGCTCACTGAAGTCCGTACCGTTTACACAAAAATTCGGACACCCTCGGCGGCTGCGAACTCTCTATCCGATTAAGAGCCGCATTGAATTTAAATAAAGACAATTCATCACAAGGCCGTACTACGCAAGCTATTGAGCACCAAATTTTGGCCCTCTATCGTAGAAACCGCTTTAGTCTGTCATCCACAAAGTGGTTTGGGCGCCATCCCTTTAAAAGCTTATCCAGCAGAAGGGCGTCACCCGCCCCCGATGCAATACCTCCAGTTGGGTCAAGTGAACCCGTACCGAGCGAAAATAGGTACCTAAGTACCTTCACTGGAGCCTTGTCGGCCCAGGTATCGGATTTCAAAGCTTCGATGTATTGAGTTACCAGCTTCTGGTCTGGGTTTGTCTTCGCCAGCCAAATTTTGAATTTCTGCGCCTTGTCCAATAGTTTCAAAAATTCGGAGAATGTCCGCTCCCCACTATCAATAACATCTCGGACGCTTGGGTAATCCGCTAAAACAAGCTCTGAAAACTGCTCTCGTGCTTGACGATTGATACTCGATCGCTCGAATAAGTGTGCTTGGCGCCACCGGACCAACGCCGAATTAGCGGTAGTCGTAACGAAGTCTCCTCCATAAAACGCAGCCAAGTGCATGTCAGCTCGCGACTCTTGAACAAGATTAAGCAAGTCAGCCGGTGTGAGCGGCTCAAGAGCTGGCGTGAGGTTCGCCCTGCGCCTGTTTACCTCATTGAAATCAATGTTGGTAAACAGGAAATAACCTAGGTCACTCTGAACATAGTCAACATGAAGACTGTTCCCAGGATCATATCCACCTGGTACTGCGGCGAGTCCTGCTCGTAAGAGCCCCTTTAGAGTGGCGACATCGTGTGCGTCCGCCCGAGCAGCCTTAGATATACCCCCTTTGACATAGTCGTCCGAGTTCAGGCTTTTCAAAGGAACTGCATCAACAAAAGCTTGTGCTTGATTCTTCGCACTGCGAGCGTCGAGTCCGTTTTGCCTCAAACTAATCTCAATACGTTCGACGCGATTCTTTCCTTGTTCCTCCCCATGGCCGGCCATCGTTATCGCACCGAAGTCGTATGCCTTAGACACACCGTGAGAATTTGTAATCGTTGCTAACATTTCCTCGCAGTGGACGGCCTGCAATCGCCCCTCTTTCACGAGGGCAATAACTTTGCCAATGTTGCCGGTTTTCGCAAGTGAAACCAAAGTCCCATGGCCGATAACGATGCGAGTGTTTTGGTAGAAAAGAAGCGCCTCCGCGAGGGCTCCCAAAGTGACATTCCCAGCGTCCTCGCTGTTCCTAAGTACGATGCTCTCAAACACGGTCCATTCCTCCGGATTTTCATGATTCAGCCGCGATTTCAAAGCCTCGATTGGTTACCCGCCAACACCGCGCTCTAGGCATTCGGACAATTAGAAAAACACATTTGAAGCGACTTGCGTACAGAGGTTAGCAGCATCTAACTGCACCAATAGTGTTTCCCTAGCACGTATGAGAACTGTTTGAGAGTGGATTTCACTTTGCCTAGCTAAAGCTGCTTTGGACCCGACGTCAAGGTTCAGCCCACTCCAAAAGCGCTTGCCTCCACAGCCCGCGCGCGGTTACCCTGGGCCCCATGTCATCAAACCGCCACACTTTTTCGCTAGTCCCTATCGAAGCAGACGCGGGGGTCCTGTCCTGGTGGCGGGCGCTGTGCGCGATTGCCGTACTGAACGTGTGCCTGTGGCTGGCCGTGCTGCACATGGGGCCGGGCAGCGGTATCTATGCGGGGCTGCAGCTGGCTTTGTCGGGCGTGTATGTGCTGGTGTGCGCCTACCGCTCGGTGCTGCCCCGGGTGGACCTGGAGCGGCTGGTGGTGGTGGACACGCGGCTGTCCAGCATCTTCCTGGGCCGCAGCGCGGCCACGGTGGCCGAGATTTGCTTTGCGCTGCAGCTGGGGCTGCTGGTGCACCAGCTGGGCGTGCATGCCGGCCTGCCGTGGGTACAGATGGCAGCGTGGGCGATACCGGTGTTCATGGTGGTGGCCCAAGGCTTCTGCTGGCATAGCGTGCTGACGCTGAACCACATCACCCAGGCGGTCGAGTCCTCGCTGTGGGCGGCAGGCTTTGCGTGGATGGCGGCGCTGCTGGGCGCCGTGGCCCTGGGCAGCAGCGGCTGGGTGCACGCACTGGCCATTGCCGGCATTCTGGGCTCGGTGTCTTTCGTGGCCTATGTGCTGTGCGTGGATGTGCCGATGTACTGGCGCCGCTACCAGCATGGCCGTGCCCACGGGCAAACCTATATGCGCCTGGACCACGGCGCGCGCGACGCCTGGCAGCGCCGCGTGCCCAGTGGTAACTGGGCAGCCTGGCGGGCCGACGCGCTGTGGCTGACGCCGTACTTCAGCTTCGGCGTCTGGGTCAGCATAGCCATGGTGTTCGTGCCCGGCGCCTGATTCCATTTCCAGATCAATCCGAATATGTCGTTGCTTCGCCTTGCCGTGGCAAACCTCTGTCTGCGGCTTCGCGCCTAATCTCGTATTGATCTGGAAATGGAATAACGCCCCGGGGTGGAGGCTGTGGCGGGCACTGCGTTTGCTATTTTTAATATAGCAGCTGGCGTAGATGGCGTAAGGGTGGTCTCATCAAAATCCTGGATGCGATCTCCCCCATAGCCCACGTACTTTTCATTTTTAGGCTCGATGAGCTTTCCCTGCCAAAACCCCCATGTGAAGTCCATAATAAATTGATAATTTGACTTATCAAGTCATAATGTGAGGATATTTTTACTCTCACCTGGATAAACACCATGCTGGTCGAGTTCCGCACCAAGAACTTTCGCAGCCTGCGCGACGAGCAGGTGCTCAGTCTGGTGGCCTCCACCGACAAGACCTTGTTGGACACCCATGCCTTTGGTACCGGGCTGAAGGCAGCACCGCATTTACTCAAGAGTGCGGTGGTGTACGGTGCCAACGCCAGTGGCAAGTCCAACCTCATCAAGGCGCTGCAATTCATGCGCGGGGTGGTGCTGGAGTCGGCCGCTCTACAGCCGGGGCAGGCCTTTGACCGGCTCCAGCCCTTCAAGCTGGACGCCACATCGGGCAGCCAGCCCACCGCGTTCGAAGTCACCTTTATCCTGGCCGGTGTGCGCTACCAGTATGGGTTTGCCATGGATGCGCAACGCATCGTGAGCGAACAACTTTTGGTCTACAAGGCGTTCAAGCCGCAACGTTGGTTTGAGCGCCACTTCGATGCCGAGAGCGGCAAGGATGTGTATGAGTTTGGTTCTAACCTGAAGGGTGCCAAGAACCTGTGGGAGGGTGCGACCCGACCTAATGCCTTGTTTCTCTCCGTGGCCGTGCAACTCAACAGCGATGCATTGCGTCCGGTGTTTGACTGGTTCGCAAATCGTCTTGTGATCATCAACGAGCAGTCGCCGCTATCTCCGCAGTTTTCGATGCAAATGCTCAAGCAGGAGCCGCAGCGCAAAGCTATTTGCGAGTTCCTGCGTGCCGCCGACATCAGCATTGCCGAAATTGAAGTCGCCACCAAGCAGGCCATGGTGCACACCATCAATTTCGACCTCGCCACTGGAAAACGCGAGGAGACAGCCGGTGAGCAGGCCGTGGACGAAGTGAGGTTTCACCACGTCACCGAGCACGGCAAGGCCGTTTTCGACCTGCTGGACGAATCCAGTGGTACCCGCAACCTCTTGTTCCTCACCGGGCCCATCCTGGACATCCTGAACAAGGGACTAACCCTGGTGGTGGATGAGCTCGATACCAGCCTGCACACGCTGCTGGTGCAGGCTCTGGTGCGCTTGTTTCACCGGCCTGAAGCCAACACCGGTAGCGCTCAGCTCGTCTTCACCACGCACGACACCTCGCTGCTCGATGCGTACGGCCTGTTCCGGCGCGATCAGGTATGGTTTGTTGAAAAGCGCCCGGACCAAAGCTCGTCGCTGTATCCGCTGCTCGACTTCAGCCCTCGCAAGAACGAAGCGCTGGAGCGTGGCTATTTGCAGGGACGCTACGGTGCGCTGCCCCTCTTGCGCAGCCAGGCTTTGGGAGCTAAGGGCTGATGGGGCGCGACAACCAGGCGAAAGATCGGCAGTTACGCCGCAAGGCTACCAAGGCGTCGCAGCGTGCCAGTTACGCCCGCATCCTCATCGTGACCGAGGGCAGCAAAACCGAACCGCTGTATCTGGAGGAGATCCGCGCCGCGCACCATCTGCATTCCGCCAATGTGGAAGTACAGCCGGGTCAGCTGGGCACCGCGCCCATCCAGGTGGTGCGTTATGCCCAGCAACTGTTTGAAGAAGGTGACCGGGGCAAAGGCATTCGCCCCAAAAGCTTCGACCAGGTCTATGCCGTGTTTGACCGCGACGACCACGTCAGCTATGTCAACGCCCTGAATGTGGCCCAGTCGCTGGATGGCAAGCTGCGCAACGACGAAAGGCAGCCCATCAGCTTCAAAGCCATCGCCTCCATTCCCAGCTTCGAGCTGTGGTTGTTGCTGCACTACGAGGATATTCAGGCACCAATGCACCGCAATGCGGTGATGCATCGTTTGAAGCAGCACATCCCCGGCTATGACAAAGGCGCAGGCGGCGCGTTTGCAACCACCCGCAGTCGGTTGGAAACAGCGACGCAACGGGCGCAGGCACTGGCAACGCAGTTCAATGCCTACACCGATCCCGCACCCTTTACCGCACTGCACGAACTGGTCACGCTGCTGACCACGCTACGCGCTTGAAGAAGGTCCATCCAATGTGGGTACGCCGAGTGCATCAAGACTAAGTTGACTGGATTCACAGCTCCAAACCAGTCGCTCAAGAATGATGGTGTGTGGCCCTTTCAGCAGCTAGTGACCCCATGCCACTGTCGGTTGCCGCTGGAAGCGGAAGTTCGCCTAGGTAGACAATCCAGCCATGACCCAAGGCAAACGAATCTCTCCCCACATCAGCAACGACGCGGTGCAGGCCATCAAGGACATGGGCGCCGCTGCCAAGCTGGCCCGCGTGGCCGCAGGCCAAGGGCAGGCGGCAGCTGCAGCCCGCCTGGGTGTACACGTGCAGACCATTGCCCGCGTGGAGTCGGGCGAGCCGGGCGTTGCGATTGGCCATGTGCTGGGCCTGCTGGCGCTGTATGGCATAGGCACGCGGCTGGAGTCGCCGCAGGCCTGACGCGCTGTGCTGCGGGGCCCACCCAGCCCCGCTGGGTGCCGCGCCAGCAGCAGGATGCGTGTGCCGGACCAGCCAGGCTCAGTGCCATGCCACCGCCAGGGGCGTGACGCCGACAGAAGAACTTCGCCACCACCAGCATCGATCATCGAACTGAGGGCTCAGACCAGGTAACCGAATGGACATGGAACCATGACAAGACAGATCACCAAAGACACCACACTGTGCATGTCGCTTGCGGCACGCCCGAGCAATTTTGGCACCCGCTTCCACAATTTCTTGTACGAGGCCTTGGGCCTGGACTACATCTACAAGGCCTTCACCACCACCGACCTGGCGGCGGCGATAGGGGGCGTGCGGGCGCTGGGCGTTCGCGGCTGCGCGGTCTCCATGCCGTTCAAGGAAGCCTGCATTCCCATGCTGGACGAGCTGGATGCATCGGCCACGGCCATCCGTTCCGTCAACACCATTGTCAACACCGATGGCCATCTCAAGGCCTACAACACGGACTACATCGCCATCGCCAAGCTCTTGGCCCAACACCAGGTCTCCAGCGATCTGGCTTTTGCGGTGCGCGGCAGCGGGGGCATGGCCAAGGCGGTGACCTGCGCCCTGAAGGACGCGGGTTTCAAGAACGGCTATGTGGTGGCCCGCAATGAAGCCCAGGGCCGGCAGCTGGCCGGACTGTACGGCTACCCATGGCGGCCCGATATGGAGCAGGTGCAGGCCGAGTTGCTGGTCAACGTCACGCCGGTAGGCATGGCGGGCGGCGTCGATGCCCAAGCCCTGTCGTTCAGTGCCGCGGCGATCCAGGCGGCACAGGTGGTGTTCGACGTGGTGGCCCTGCCTGCGGAGACGCCGCTGGTCCAATCTGCGCGGGCGCATGGCAAGAAGACCATCACCGGTGCCGAGGTTTTTGCGATCCAGGCGGTGGAGCAGTTCGTGCTGTACACCGGCGTCCGGCCTGACGACGCGCTGTTCCAGCGGGCGGCCGCCTTTGCGCGTGGGTGATGCCAGGGGCACCTTGGCCGGGTAATTTATTTACCAGCCTAATGTGCCGCTAGCGCAGACTTTACCTGCGCCAGCAGCTACTGTTTACATAGCAAACAGCAGCATCCAGCCCAAGGCCGCACCCGCCGCCAGGAAAGGGATGGACCACACATGGAAGTGGACCCAGGCGCGTTTGTCGGGTGCCATGCGCAGGGCGATCAGGTTGGCCAGCGAGCCCACCATCAGGCCAAAGCCGCCGATGTTGACGGCATAGGCCAGCACCTTCCAGTCCTTCGAAAACTCGGCCAGGGCAATGGCCGCCGGCACATTGCTGACCACCTGCGAGGCGGCAATGCCGGCCCAGAACAGGTGCATGGGCTGCTGCAGCCCCCAGCCGGCGAGGGCGTGCTGCACCACGTCCAGCCCGGCCAGCAGGCGCAGGTCGATAAACATCAGCACGAACACCAGTAGCAGCCCCCAGTCGATCTGCGCCAGCACGCGCCAGCGCAGCAGGCCCAGGCACACCAGCACGGCCAGCAAGGCCCAGGGGGCGTAGTGCAGGTCGGTCAGCACCAGGAACACCGGGTACAGCAGCAGCGACACGGCCAGCAGCGGACGGCTGAGCGCGTGCTCGGACTCGGGGTCGCTGGTCTTTAGCGCGCGGCCCGAGAAGGCCAGCGCCGTGACTGCCCACAGCAGCAACATCAAAATGCCCACCAGCGGCAACATGTGCCAGACAAACTGACCAAAGGAGCTGCCCGACAGCTGCCACAGGAACAGGTTTTGCGGATTGCCGATGGGTGTGAGTGCCGAGCCGGCGTTGACGGCCAGCGCCTCGAACACCACCAGGCGCGTGGTGGGCAGCGGAGTGATGCGGCAGATGCCCAGCGTCAGCGGCACGATGACGAACAGCGCCACGTCGTTGGTCAGCACGGTGGACAGCACGGCGGCGGCTGTCACCAGGCACAGTGCGGCAGCGCGCTCGCTGGTCATGTAGCCGACCAGCCAGTGGCCCAGGCGGTACAGCGCGCCGCTGCTTTCCACGCCCTTGGTCAGCGCCAGCAGGCCGGTGAGGGCGGCGATGGTGGGCCAGTCCACCAGGGTGGGGTAGGCACGCAGCGGCGTGCGGGTGGCGCAGCTCAGGCCCACCAGGGCCAGCAGCAATATCTGCAGAAATGTGTCGTTACGCAGCGTCTGCCAGACGCGTTGCAGCAGCGGTTCAGCCGCCATGCGGCTGCTTGATCTTGCGCACCAGTGCAGTGGTGGAATAGCCGTCTACAAAGGGTATGGCCAGCGCCGTGCCGCCATAGGCTTGCACCACGGCGGTCTCGGCCAGCTTTTGCATGTCGTAGTCGCCGCCCTTGACCAGGATGTCGGGGCGCAGCTCGGTGATCAGCTCCAGCGGGGTGTTTTCATCGAACCAGGTGACCAGGCTGACGGACTCCAGCGCGGCCATCATCACGGCGCGGTCGGCCTCAAGATTCAGCGGGCGGTCGGGGCCCTTGCCCAGACGGCGCGCCGAGGCGTCGCTGTTCAGCGCCACCACCAGGCTGCCGCCCAGCGATCGGGCCTGGGCCAGGTAGGTGGCGTGGCCACGGTGCAGGATGTCGAACACCCCATTGGTAAACACCCAGGGGCGGGGCAGGCGGGCCAGATGGGCCGCTGCATCCGCACGGGAGCATATTTTTTGCAGGAAAGCGGGTGCAGCAAGCGTTGACGTCATGGTCAAATGCTAGCAGGCTCAGAACCTGCTTAGAACATGGTTGATTTGTCGATAGCTGAATAGATAATCCTTGCCACCATGTCGCCCTCCCCATCCGATCTGCCAGACTGGACTGCACTGCAGCAAAAAGCCCATGCCTTGTTGCGCGACACCCAGAGCACGCAGTTCCTGCCGCAGCTGGAGCAGCTCTACCAGGAGCTGCACGGGCTGGTGCAGCACTATCCCGATGCCACGCTGTTTGCACTGATCTATCTCTCGGCCACCGAGATGCGCAACTACAGCGCCACCCATGCCATGCTGGTCTACGTGGTGAGCAGCCTGGCCGCCAGCGAAACACTGAACTGGTCGCCCAAACGCGATGCCACCCTGGGCAAGGCCGCGTTGACCATGAACATCAGCATGTCGGCGCTGCAGGACGACCTGGTGCTGCAAACCAAACCATTGAGCGTGGCCCAGATGGAAGCAGTGGAACAGCATGCCGAACGCTCCTGCGCCATGCTGCGTAACATGGGCGTGACCGACGAACAGTGGCTGCTGGCCGTGCGTCACCACCACGACCGCACGCCCGGCCCGCCGGCCAGCGAGGCACTGCACATCGCCCGCCTAATACAGCGCGCCGACATCTATGCAGCGCGCCTGTCGCCGCGCCTGGGCCGGCTATGCCTGCCACCGTTAGCAGTAGCGCAGTCCGATGAAACCGGTGCCGCCCTGGTGCAGACGGTGGGCCTGTACGCACCGGGCACCCTGGTCCGGCTGGCCAGCCAGGAGATTGCGGCCGTGATCCGGCGCGGCATCCACAACACCACACCGCAGGTCGCGGTACTGATCAACCGGCAGGGCTTCCCTACCGGCGAGTGGATCGTGCGCGACACCCAGCAGTCCAGCTACAAAATCACCGGCCACGTGGCGCGACGCGATGTGCGCACCGCTGTGCCCATGGAGCAGCTGCTGGAGCTGATTTGACCCTGCACACCCAGGCATCGACACCATGAACCTCATCCCCGTCAACCTCAGCACCCTGCGCCTGGGGCAGCCGCTGCCATTCACCCTGCGCAACGAAAACGGCGTGCTGCTGGCCAACAAGGGCTACACCATTACCAGCCGCGAGGAGATCACCTACTGGACTTCACGCGGCATGACCCTGTGCGTAGACGTGGACGCGGCCGACAACCACCGGGCCTACGTGGGCAAGCTGTACGACATGGTGCGCACCGACTCCACGCTGGGCGACATCGCTGAAATGAAGCTGGGCGCCGACGACCTGGCGCCGGTCAAGGCCACCGAAGCCTCGGGCATCCCGGACTGGACGGCGCTGCAGCTGCGCGCCAACACCTTGCTGCGCGACCCGCAGGCCGAAAACTTCCTGCCCAGGCTGGACAAGCTGTACAACGAGCTGCACAACCTGGTGCAGCAGCACCCCGATGCCACCCTGTGCGCACTGATGCACCTGGCCGCCACCGAGGTGCACATGTACAGCGCCACCCACGCCATGCTGGTGTACGTGGTGTGCAGCATGGCCGCGCACGATGTGCTGAACTGGCCTGCTGAACAGGACGGCACGCTGGGCCGGGCCGCGCTGACCATGAACATCGCCATGACCGCACTGCAGGACCAGTTGACGGTGCAGAACCAAGCCATGACGGCGCAACAGATAGAGGCCGTGGAGCAGCACCCGCAGCGCGCCTTCACCATGCTGCTGGCCCTGGGCGTGGACAGCGAAGACTGGCTGCTGGCCGTGCGCCACCACCATGACCGCGCCCCCGGCCCGCTGGACGCCAAGACCGTGGCCCTGCGCATGTCCCGGCTGATCCAGCGTGCCGATGCCTTTATCGCCCGGCTGTCGCCCCGCGTAGGGCGCGAGTCGATACCTCCCGCCACGGCCATGCAGGCCTGCTATTACGACGAGGAAAAGAACGTGGACGAGGCCGGCGCGGCCATCATCAAGGCCGTGGGCGTGTATTCACCAGGGGTCTTTGTGCGCCTGGCAAATGGAGAAATTGCCGCCGTCATACGCCGCAGCGCCAACACCACGGCCCCCCGCGTGGCCGTGCTGGTCAACCGCGAAGGCATGCCCACCGGTGAGCTGATCGTGCGCGAGACCAACATCCCCAGCTACAAGATCGTGGCCCATGTGCTGCACCGCGACGTGCGCGTGCAAGTGCAGCTGCACAAGCTGCTAGCGCTGATCTAGCAGCGCCAGCATTGCCCCACTAGGCCGGTGCTACCGGGGGTGTGGCTTCGGCCAGTTCCCGGGTGATTTCCTTGCGGTAGCGGTTCAGCTCTTGCACGGTTTTGAAGCTGCGGTCCATCAGCAGGCTCAGGTTGTGCAGGATGCGGTCCACCACCTTGCCTTCCCATACAGCGTCGAACTTGATCTGCGTGTCCAGCCAGTGCTCCAGCCACTCGGGGTTGGGCACGCGGCTTTGGATGGTGTCGCGCGGGAACAGGCTCTCGTTCACGTGCAGATTGGTCGGGTGCAGGGCCTGGGCCGTACGGCGGGCGCTGGCCATCAGCACACCCACCTTGGTGAAGGCGGTGCGGGCTTCGTTGCCCACATTGGCGATGGCGCGCTTCATATAGCGCAGGTAGGCGCCGCCATGGCGGGCTTCGTCCTGGCTGAGCTTGGTGTAGATGTTCTTGATGACAGGCTCGGAGTGCCATTCGCTGGCGCGGCGGTACCAGTGGTTCAGGCGGATCTCGCCGCAGAAATGCAGCATGAGCGTCTCGAGCGCAGGGGCTGGGTCGAACTCGAAGCGCACATCGTGCAGCTCTTCTTCGGTGGGCACCAGGTCCGGGCGGAAGCGGCGAAGGTACTCCATCAGCACCAGCGAATGCTTTTGCTCTTCAAAGAACCAGATCGACATGAAGGCCGAGAAGTCGCTGTCGTCCTGGTTGTCGCGCAAGAACATCTCGGTGGCCGGCAATGCCGCCCATTCGGTGATGGCGTTCATCTTGATGGTCTGGGCCTGCTCTTCGGTCAGCAGCGCCGGGTCGAAATCGGCCCAGGGAACATCCTTTTCCATGTTCCAACGCACGGCTTCGAGTTGCTTGAAAAGTTCAGGGTAGAGCATGGCAGTCCTTCGTAGCTGGTTTCATTCTAGGTGGTGCGGATGACATTTATTCTCAAAACCATCAAGTACACAAACCTGTAACGACCTAAATATAACTTACTGGTCACAATGTGACTGATTGGTATATTATCGCACCATGCGATCCACAGTCCTATTTCCCGTAGTGTCGCCAACCCTTCGCGGTTGGGGGAACTTTTTAGCCCCAGCCGCTGTCACTACCCGTGTTGCCGCTGTGCGCGCAACCTGTTTTTACTGGCAGCGAAGCCGTCCGCGTTTTGTGCGTGGACACGATGCCCCAGGGCGGTTCTCCTCCTCCCTCACTCCCTCGTTCGCTCCGGGGTGCTTCGCGGCCACTTTCCTCACCCTCGTTGCTGGCGGCCGACCATGACAGCGCGCATGCGACTGGCCATCGTCGGCTCCGGCATCTCCGGCCTGGCCGTAGCCCATGCCCTGCGCGACCACGCCGACATCACCCTTTTCGAAGCGGGCAGCTACTTTGGCGGCCATACCCACACGGTGGACCTGACCCTGCCCACGCCCCAGGGGCCGGTCACGCATGGGGTGGACACCGGCTTTCTCGTGTTCAACGAACGCACTTACCCGAACCTGATTGCGCTGTTCCAGCAGCTGGAGGTGGCCACCAGCAAGACCGACATGTCTTTCTCGGCCCAGATCCCCGGGCCGCAGCACCTGGAATGGAGCGGCAGCAGCCTCTCTAGCGTGTTTGCCCAGCGCAGCAACTTGTGGAACCCGCGCTTCTGGGGCATGTTGCGCGATTTGCTGCGCTTTAACAAGCTCTGCACCCAGCTGGCTTTGGGCAATAACGATGCCGCACTGGCGCAACCGCTGGGCGACTTCCTGGCCCAGCACCGCTTTGGCAGCGCCTTCCGCGACTGGTACTTTTTGCCCATGATGGGCTGTATCTGGAGTTGCCCCACAGAGCAGATGCTGCAGTTCCCGGTGGCCACCATGGTGCGCTTCTGCCACAACCACGGCCTGCTGCAGGTGCTGAACCGGCCCCAGTGGTGGACCGTAACCGGCGGCGCCCGCCACTATGTGGACAAGATCACGGCCCACATTGCCGACAAGCGCCTGCACAGCCCCGTGCAGCACATTGAACGCCGCCCTGAAGGCGTGTACATCGCCAGCCAGGAACACGGCTTCAACCGCAGCGAGCGCTTCGACAAGGTGGTGCTGGCCACCCATTCCGACCAGGCCCTGGCCCTGCTGGACCAACCCACACAGGCCGAGGCCGCCACCTTGGGCGCCATCCATTACCACGCCAACCAGGCGGTGCTGCACACCGACGCCTCGGTGCTACCGCGCAACCCGGTGGCCTGGGCCGCCTGGAACTATGAGCGCGCACCGGCCACCGCTACCGAATCATCCCGCGTGTGCCTGCACTACTGGCTGAACAAGCTGCAACCCTTGCCGTGGCAACAGCCGGTGGTGGTTTCCT